>NZ_JBXWQJ010000024.1:0-45361 GCF_059612325.1 Ruegeria sp. CDSA021 | reverse complement strand
TAATCACAACAACCAGTTGAGCCAGACCCTCTCTTAGATCAGGCGGCCATCTGTCCCAAAATCCCTGACGACGGACACGACGTCGCGTTTCCGATGCGTTTCCAAAACCAATACGGACAATGCTAAATCACCTAGCGCGTGTCCACGAAAGATGAATGCTGTTCGATCCTCACGCGCGTTGCGTCCATTTGTTTCGCCAGTCACTAAACCAGCTAGATCACCGTGGATGAACCCGGGATCACACAGCTTGTTGGGCGACGAAGCTTCTTGCTTGAGATCATCGATCACGACGCAATCGAGCGTGCCAATGCTGTCGCGCTTCCACGGGGCAGCAAGATCGACAAGAGCCGCAAATGACCCTGCCTTCATCCCAGACGCGTCGAGAAACGGGGCTGCACCGCCAGTATGTGTGACGGTGGTCACCAGCAAGTCGCAGCTGGCCGCAACCTCTTGCCCGGAAGCACACGCAGTCGAAGGTATGCCACGTGCTTTGGCTTGCTCTGCGAGCCGGTCCTGATTGGCCTGGCCGCGGCCAAAATAACACATGTGTTCAAGGTCGAAGGTGTCGGCAAAAGCGTCAAGATGGCTGCATGCCTGAGCACCGCACCCTACAAAGCCGATGGTTTTTGCATCCGAGTTGGCCATATATTTTGCAGCCATCGCACTAAGCCCCGCCGTGCGCACCTCGGTGATCCAGTTGCCATCAAGCACGGCAGCCGGAAATCCCTGACGCTGTCGAGCATTGTCACAAGACCATTGATCTGTGGCAGACCGCTTGCGTTATTTTCAGGGTTCAGCACAACCGTTTTGACAGCAAGTAGAGATGGATCATCCATCGCCGCCAGAGCGGCCATCATATAACGCGGATCATCAGGTGGCGTGATCACTGCTTTAGGTGCGCCCCAGACAGTGCCGTTCACGCTCCCACGAATAGCACATTCGATGCTATCGACGATTTGCTCGGTGGTTAGACCCAATCCGATCATATCGTCCTGCGACAAATAAGGGATGTTCATATCGGCCATTCTCAGCTCCCCTTCAAATCGGGCCAAGTATCACTCAGGCGGTACCCTTCAGGCCAGGGGTCTTTGGGATCAAGCATATGCTGATGTGTGCCTGTAATCCACGCGCGGCCCGTGATTTCAGGGATTATCGCGGGCGTGTCACCTAGCGTAGTTCTCTCGACGATCCGTCCGTGGAATTCCGAGTTAATGATTGAACGGGCCGTGAAGGTCTCCCCCACTTGCATCTCGCCGCGTGCATGAAGCAGTGCCATGCGTGCAGAGGCGGCTGTACCCGTAGGTGAGCGGTCGATTTTTCCAGGCTGGATCGCGACGGCAGCCGAGGTGGTCAGGTGGCTCCCTTCGCGTGTGATTGGTCCTGCGAACAGGCAAAAGGAGAAATGTTTCCAATCGGGATTGGTTGGATGGCGGAACATTAGCTGCGCATTGGCCGCATTGGTAATCGACACGCCAAGTTTTGCCAGCGCCCTGGCCTCGGACGCGACAAGTTCGAACCCGAGGGTTGCCGCATCCACCACAACAAAGCTGTCACCGCCAAAGGCTGTGTCGACGGTTAATTGGCCGATACCCTTCACATCCAAAGGTACGCGCAATGCACCCGCAAAGGATGGCAGATTGCGCACGGTGATCCGCTCTGCCTTGCCGTTCCGGCACTCGGCGTGCACGCGGACCAGTCCACCGGGTGCTTCGAGTACCATCTTGGTTACGGGTTCGGTCATTGGAATGATCCCGCTATCCAGCAGTACCGTTGAGACACAGATCGAGTTGGACCCGGACATCGGCGGCGTGTCTTCTGGTTCCATGATGATCCAGCCCATTTGTGCCTCTGGATGCACCGGAGGGACCAAAAGATTCACTTGGCGAAACACGCCACCGCGTGGCTCGTTCAGCATGAAGTTGCGGATGGTCTGATCCTTGGCGATCCAACTGCGTTGTTCCCAAAGGGTCTCGCCGGGTGGCGGTGCCACCCCGCCAACGATCACATCGCCGACTTCGCCTTCTGCATGGCAGGATACGACGTGAATGGTTTTGCTGCTGCGCATGCTAGATATCCTTAACCAAACGCAAGGCGTCATAGATCGCCGCGTGTGTGTTGCGTGCCGATACTGCATCGCCAATGCGGAACAGTTGGAAGGTGCCTGCTTCATTGCGCTGAATAGTTTGCGGAGTGCCCTCGATCAGCGCGTCATAGTTGACCTCGCCTAAATTCGACGACGATGGTTTGAGATCAAAATACAGATCGTCGAGCGGCAAGGTGCCATAGTTCACGACAACCTGATCGACCTGGGTCTCGTAACTGTAATCGCTGTAATCGGTCCCAATTGTGGCGGCCAATGTGTTGCCACTGCGCACAACCCCCATCAAGCGCCGCGCGATGGTAAAGGTCACGTCCTTATCCTGAAGCGCGCGCATGTAAGGCACCAAATTCATCGCCATCACGCCCGGAGAGACACTGCGGTCCGGCGTCATAACCTCGACCGCGGACCCCGCATTTGCGGCAATCTCAGCGGCTTGCAAAGCTGGATGATCACCGCTTTCGTCGTAGATGAGAACCTTGCCCGCAGGCTTTACATCGCCCGAGATCAGATCCCAGGTGGACACAACATTCGCCTGCTCACCTTTCTGTTCAAACAGTTCCAGATTGGGCATGCCGCCCGTCGCCACAATGACCACATCCGGGTTGAGGGTGGTGATGTCGTCGGCCTCGGCCCAGGTGTTGAATTGGAATATCACGTCACGTGCTGCACATTGCGCCATGCGCCAATCAATGATCCCGGTCATCTCCCGGCGGCGAGATGATTGTGCGGTCAGGCGCACCTGTCCACCGGGCGCATCTGCAGCCTCAAACACAGTCACAGCATGGCCACGTTCTGCGGCGATGCGAGCCGCTTCCAACCCCGCTGGACCTGCGCCGACGATTACAACCTTCTTCGCAACCCCCGCTTTTGCAATCTCATGCGGCATCGATAATTCACGCCCGGTAGCAGCGTTGTGGATGCATAACGCCTCGCCTGCTTGATAAATGCGGTCAAGGCAGTACGTCGCGCCAACGCAGGGGCGAATGTCATCTTCACGCCCTTCAATGATTTTGCGCACGATGTGTGGATCAGCCATGTGAGCGCGGGTCATGCCGACCATATCGAGCAGGCCAGCTTGCACAGCATGTCGCGCAGTGGCCACGTCAGGGATGCGAGCGGCGTGGAAGGTTGGCATACCCGTTGCCTTGCGCACTTCTCCTGCAAAATCGAGGTGCGGAGCAGACTTCATACCTTGAACAGGAATCATATCCGTCATAGCTGGATCGGTATGGATGCGTCCCCTGATCACGTTCAGAAAATCAACCTGCCCCGTGGCCGAGATGCGTTTTGAAATCTCCAGCCCCTCGTCGTGGGTGATGCCACCCTTTTGCGCCTCATCGGCCGTGTAGCGCAGCCCGACGATAAAGTCTGCGCCGACGCGCTTGCGGATTGCCTCGACCACATCGAGCGGGAACCGCATGCGATTTTCGAGCGTGTCAGCACCATATGGACCCGTCAGATCATTGGTCAGCGGTGACCAGAATTGGTCCAATAAATGACCGTAAACCTGCAACTCGATCCCGTCCATACCGCCCGCCTGCATCCGCTGCGCAGCATCAGCGAAGTCAGAAATAATCCGATCAATGTCCCAATCCTCGATCAACTTTGGAAAAGCGTGGTGGGCAGGTTCGCGGTGTTTTGATGATGACACCGACGGCAACCAATCGCCCTTGTTCCAACTCGTGCGCCGCCCCAAGTGGGTCAACTGGATCATCACAGCGCAGTCATGTTCATGCACCGCGTCTGTCAGGTTTTGGATCCACGGTACAACCTCATCCTTAAAGGCAAGGATATTGTTGAACACGGGTGGGCTGTCTCGGCTGACCGCAGCGGACCCCGCCGTCATCGCAAGGGCTACACCCGCCTTGGCCCGTTCGGCATGATAGGCCGCGTAGCGTTCCTTGGGCATGCCGTCTTGTGGGTAGGCAGGTTCATGGCTGGTTGTCATGATCCGATTGCGCAATGTGAGGTGTTTCAACTGATAAGGTTGAAGCAATGGATCAGTGGACATTGTGGCCTCCTTGAGTGCTGATTATTGACACTTGTGTCAAGTTAAAATTTCCGCAATTGACACCACTGTCAAGTTCTTTAAGAATCCAACTATGAGAAAGGACGAAACAGCCAAGGCCCGCGCGACCCGAGAGACATGGATTGACGCCGCCTATGCGCTCTTCGTGAGCGATGGGATTGAGGCGGTGAAGATCATGCAGCTTGCAAAAACACTCAATTTGACGCGCACTGGTTTCTATTGGCACTTCAAGGATCTGTCCGATCTTCATGACGCCATCCTAGACATCTGGCAGAACCGGAACACTGGCGTCATCTTGGAGCGGTGCGCAGTTCCAGCCGACAGTCTCTGCGCGGGTCTCTTTAACCTCATTGATTGCTGGATTGACCAAGATCTTTTCGATGCGCCGCTGGATCTTGCAATCCGTAACTGGGCGCGCAACGATCCACGGCTGCAAACCTTCGTCGACAAATCTGACGAAGATCGGTTGGTTGCAGTCAAAGCCCTGTTTGAACGATTTGGAATAACAGGGGACGCGGCCCATTATCGTGCGCTCACCGTGCTTCTAACACAGACCGGGTATTATTCCATGCATGTGACAGAGCCCCGTTTACAACGAGCGGAAGCTGGATGCCGATATGTCGAGATATTCTCAGGCGACATGCCAACGCAGGCCGAAAAAGACGCGTTCTTAGAGCGTCACCGCTAAACCGGCGTCTGAGGCTATGGGCCAAGCCTCTCTCATTTTTTGCGAGACTGTTCGCACTCGTATGCTGCACAGTTGAGTGTAAATCGGTATTCGTTCGGGTCTCGCCATACCTGACTTTGGAACAAACGCGGCGAAATGGGGCTTTGTTCCCACTTTTCCAATTCGATGATGTCATAGCCAAAGGGAGCCTTGCTGGTCAACCGTAGTTCATTCATCGAGCGGCGAAATCTGACTGTGAGCCCGACTTGCCCATTCAACAGAGTGCAGGGAAGGTCGGTTTTTTCATGGTTTGGCCATAAATGCGGCTCGGATCGCGGCCTTCATAGCGTCCTGAGGCCCTTGTACTTTCGGCTTGCTCGATGCCATCACCAGCTTGGAGGCGGGTGTGTTTCCGAGGCCCAATGCATCGTTCACCACCGATAGACCGCCGTGCAGCGAGGAGCGGCCGAGCAGACCCACTGCGATCCCGGCTTCTACTGCTGCAAGCACACCAGAGACGCTTTGGCTGGAGTAGACAACGCGATATGGCTTTCCACGGGCTTGCAATGAAATGGCCGCCGCGTCGCGCCACCAGCACGCATGATCGAACAAGGCCACTGGAAGGCTTTCATCGGCCCGAAAGAGCCGGTGCGCCGACGACACCCAACATGTCGGGTCTTCATAGATGACCTCTTCGTGGCTGGATGGGCTTTCAACCTCATAGACCGCTAGGTCCAGCGCCCCCTTATCGAGGGCTTCTGGAAAACTTGTGCTCAGGGCGCAGGTGACATCCAGTTCGACTTTCGGATGTTGACGGGCAAAAGTCGCAATGATCGCCGCAAGTCTGGCGCGCCCATGATCGTCGGGTATGCCCAAACGCAGTTTGCCGCTTACTGTGTTCTGTGAAATCTCTCGTAGTGCCACATCGAGACGTGCCGTCACCTCCTGCGCGACTGGAAATAGCTTTCGTCCCGTGTCGCTCAGGACCACCCCGCGACCATGCCTTTCAAAGACCGGCTGACCCAGGATCGCTTCGAGGCGCTTGATTTGAAGGCTTGTCGCAGATTGCGACCGGTGGATGCGGGCAGCACCGTCCGTGACGCTTCCGGCATCAGCCACGGCGACGAAGGTTCGCAGAAGATCGCTATCCAGATTTTCCATCTGTTTTTCCAATATCGGAAATTGAAACTATGCGTTTCACAGATGCCTTGTGCCGCACTATTTTTCAAGGTCAGAGGAGTATCCCATGTCAGATCAGACAGCTGCCCACCAACCATCTAACCGGAAACCCCTGGTGTGGGGCGTGTCTTTGCTGCTGCTGGCAGGCATCTGTCTTGCTTGGCCGGAACACGCGGTAAACGCAGCAAAGTTTGTTCTATGGGGCCTGATTGTCGTGGCCCCCATCGTCATTCCGGGCATCGTGCTTGCAGCCTGGATCATCGCAAGCGGCGCGGATACCCACATCGCTGGTGCCTTCGAGGGCAGGACACTGAGAACGGTTCTGGCGGCCTCGCTCATTGGAGCCATCACACCCGTGTGCGGTGTGACCGTGCTGCCTTTGATGGCCGGCTTGCTAGCTGCGGGCGTGCCGCTCGCTCCGATCATGGCCTTCTGGCTGTCCTCTCCGATAACGGACCCCGCAATGCTCGCGACAACAGCGGCAACCCTTGGTCTGAGCTTTGCGATTGGCAAGACGCTTGCCGCCTTCGGATTGGGTCTATTCGGCGGCGCGATCACCGGCCTGTTCGCCAAGACGCCATGGGCCATGAATGCGCTTCGGGACAATGGTCTGGCGCGCCAGCTAAGTGTTGCACGATGCGGCGAAGAGCAGCCCTTTGATCCTAGGGTCTGGCGGTCTGAGGCGCGACGTCATTCTTTCAGCAAACAGTTCTGGGCAACTACGCGGCTTATCCTGATTTGCCTGATCCCGGCATTTGCCGCGGAGTATGCCCTGAACGCGGCCCTTACACCGGGCGCACTGGCAGCATATGTTGGCGAAGACAAATGGTGGGCCATACCCGCCGCTGTCTTCGTCGGTGCCCCGGCCTATTTCGACGGTTACGCTGCGCTCCCACTGACACGAGGGTTGATCGACAACGGCATGTCCGACGGCGCAGCGATGGCGTTCCTTGTTTCGGGCGGCGCGGTCAGCATCTGGGGTGCTATGGCCATCGCACCGGTGCTAAAATTGCAACCGTTCATGCTCTATCTGCTACTTGCAGTTCTGGGGTCGCTCGGGGCGGGGTGTATCTTTGGATGGATCGTCTGAGATTCAGCGTATCGGGACGCAGACGTTCAGCGACCGGCAGCGAAGTCCCGCACTGCGGTCGTCTTCAAACCGCGTCTCGAATGGCTGGTTAGCGAGTCACTTGCTCAACGGTTTCGTTTGGGCGAGCTGATGCCGGACTTAGGGTCAGGATTCATAACCAATAGATGACGGTTGCTGCGAGGGCGATGGCAGAAAGGAAGACTTTGGGGCAGCGGTCATAGCGGGTTGCGATGCGCCTCCAGTCCTTGAGTCTGCCGAACATGATCTCGATCCTGTTGCGGCGTTTGTAGCGGCGTTTGTCGTTTTTGACTGGGGTCTTGCGTTGCTTACGGCCGGGGATGCAGGCGCGTATCCCTTTGTCTTTTAACGCGTCTCGGAACCAGTCAGCATCATAGCCGCGATCCCCGAGCAGCCAGTCCGCATTTGGAATACTGCTGAGCAGAGCCCGAGCACCGATGTAATCGCTGACCTGCCCGGCGGTAACGAACAGGTTGAGCGGACGCCCTTGGCTATCACAGATGGCGTGCAGCTTGGTGTTCATGCCCCCCTTGGTTCTACCGATCAGGCGGCCACGCCCCCTTTTTTGCGGCCATACTGGTCGCGGTGCGGTGTGCCTTGAGATAGGTCGCGTCGATCATTACCGTCTTTTTCTCGCCGTGCTCAGCGGCTAAACCGGCCATCATCCGAGCGAAGATAGGGGTGCGACGTTCGGACACAGAAAGTCAGCGGACGGCCGGTCCGGAAAGCAGCTGGATATTAGTGGCAGATAAGGGGCAAAAAGTCTCTGAACAGAAATTGTTCAATGTTTTCAGTACTGTGGAACGTCACTGATATTTGACTCAATTGACGGCCAAAACCTCAATAAACAGGTCAATCACGTCATTCAATTTTGACCCAAACGTCAAGCATTTTTGGCCCAAGGTGATTAATGGCATTTCATCGATGCTGAAGTTGATGTCTCATTTCTTGCCTGCTCCACCCAGCGACTGACAAACGCGGATTTGACCATCATGGAGTTGAGAAGGTTACTAAGCTCGAGGAAACTACGTCACGACTGAACGCGCGTTGGATGTCTTATCCGGAGCCTCCAAGCCTTGCCGATGTATCCTCCTTGGCATTGCCCTCAGCCATTCTGCCAAAAGCTTGTCGCCAACCTTCAGCAAGTTCTTTCATCTGAGACAAAACCTCGGCATCTTGTGGCGATATGCGACGGGTCAGCCGTGCGCGTGTAACAGCCAATACAGACCAATTCGGATTTGGCCTTTCAGCCAAGGTGATCCGATCACCGGCGCCAACTTCGCCAGGTTCGAGCACACGATAGTACCATCCGGTTCGGCCCGTCTTCTGAAACTGGTAGGGCATTTCCTTGCGCCTTGTATTTAGCCCAAGTTTCCAGCACGGCTGCCGTCCCTGGCTAATTTGAACTACCGCCGTCCCGAGTAACAGGATGTCGCCGATGCAGAGGTTTTCCTCGGTCAGTCCCATCGTAGAAATGTTCTCACCAAACGCCGCTGGTATTGTGCCGGGTGCCATTAGGCCCTCTGCTTGCCAAGCCGAATAGTGATCAAAAGCATAATGATGGATGGCTTTGTCTTCGCCACCATGCACGGTCAAATCCGCTTGAGCGTCCCCGGAAAATCCAAGCGAGGTAATAGTTTGCCGCCCGTTCACCCGATCTTTCTGAATGGCTGATGGCGGTTTGTTTTGCCCGCGATCTTTGACCTCTCCGAAGAATATGTCGTCAATAGTCGCTGACAGGTCTGGATGGTTCATCTGGCTTCCTTGTGCTCAAGACAGATCTTGTCTTTCTCTCCGGGCTCCAATGAAATACCCAACAACTTGCAGAAACCGTTTTTAGTCGTGGCATCATGATGAGTGCAGGATTTGCATTGGCCGAACGAACGACCGCCATTTGCGGTCAAGGCCAGACTGAGGCTTTGCATCAGCCCCTGCTCAAGCATGGCTTGGTTTTCTGCAGGCATATCTCCTACTGCCTGAGCAACAGGGTTCGGCTGACGTACGATCTCGCCCCCTTCCTTTGTGAGTTCGTAGGAAATCGACCGCTGATCATGTTCTTTGCGATGCTCTTCTACATAGCCTTTGCGCGCCAAAGCTTTGAGCGTCTGTGACATCGTTCCACGGGTTGTTCCGATGTATTCTGCAACATGCGACGGCGAGCGCGAGAACATGTTCGCCTCAGCGAGGTACTCGAGCGCCATCCTCTGAGTCGGGTTCAAATCTCCCGCCCATCCTTCGGAAGCATCAATCCGGGCCAGGCGGTTGATCAGTGTGCGTATGCGATGATCTGTGTTCATAACACTTTTAGTAGCGACTCGAAATTATAGTTGCAATGTATTTCTCACTATAGTAGCGACTCGCTATCTTTTAACAGGAGACACCCATGAAACTCTCAATGCTCACTTCCACTCTGGTCTTGTTCATCGGCAGCACAGCTCTTGCTGATGGGAACCATGCCATCCATCAAGATGGCGCCATCATATCTTCGGCAGACGCCAGTAAAGTCGCGGACTTTGACATTCTGGCCGCGCACGCGCACCGCAATGGAAACACCGTCACTTTTCACATGACAACGAATGGAGCGGCTGGCGCCTCAGTTCCGGTGGCAACCGGAGAGGTCGGTGGATCAGACGTCTGGTCCTATGTTTGGCCTACTTCTTTGGACCCTTCGGCCGTTGGGTTCGAAGGCGGCACAGGCATCCTTGCAATGGCCGCAACCAGTCATCCAGATTTTGATGACACACCGCTTTTTGACGAGAACGGCGACGGAGATCCGGCCAATGACGGCATCGAATGGCACAGCCACTGGGTTGTGTTGACCCCGACCGAAGCTTGCGGACCCGACGCGCTTGCGGTGCGTGACATCCCCGAAGGTTCCTTACCCAAGCTACCTGCGACATGGCCTGGGTTTCCGATCTTTCTGGACAGCCCTGGATTTACGCCCTTGTTCGACGGCCCTGAAATCTCGGTGAACGCAGGCTTCGCCAGCGATGTGGAGTTGGATGGCGTGGCTTACGATGGTGTCACCTCGGCCTTGCGTGTGAACGCTAATATCCATGCGCCCTTGCTGTGCGCCACAGATGTCTTCGACGTCGCATCCGGCGATCTGAGCCTGCCGGGCAAGCTTCACTAACATTCGATTGCGCAGCCGCCGAACCCACGGCGGCTGCCTGCTACTGAGGACGAGGAAAATGCAAGCACCAGAGTTAGACGTCAGGGAATGGTTCAACACAGACACGCCCCTAACCCTAGATAACCTAAAAGGACGGGTTGTCGTCATTGAGGCCTTTCAAATGCTGTGCCCAGGATGTGTCCTGCACGGTATCCCCTTGGCGCAGTCGATTCAGAGGACGTTTTCTGAAGAGAAGGTAGCCGTAATTGGCCTGCACACCGGGTTCGAGCATCACAACGCTATGACACCGGTGTCTTTGCAAACTTTCCTGCATGAATATCGCATCACGTTCCCTGTCGGCGTGGACAAACAGGGCGCAGGACCATTGCCAAACACGATGTCTCGCTTTGGCATGCGCGGCACACCAAGCCTTGTCCTTTTAGATCAGGCGGGGCACATCGTTGCGCATCACCTTGGTCAGGTTTCTGAACTGCAATTGGGATCAGAGATTGGCGGCCTTCTGACACGAGGGGTCGTATCGGTCAAAAGCGGTCCCGTCACTGTCGGTCAATCGCTGGATAGCAGTCATTGATCCTGTGCGCGGAGAACTTCTGTTTCGAGCCCCAACCCGTGAATTTGATTTTCGCGCTGCGAGCGCTCGCAGCACGGATTTTGCCGCGCAGGCATCATCTTTAGCGCGGCAATGCAGTGTTACAGCCGCCATTCATGTCGGGTGCAGCAAGATTTCGCCAGGCAAGGAACGAGTCGCGGGACAAAGGGTAAATTCACCGCGTTTGCGCCAAGGTCTGCAATATCGAGTAACCGGCCGCATAATCGACGTGCGGCCCTTACCAGAGACCGGTTCAGCGGACCACGTGGACAGAACAATTAGCATGGTGAACGACCCGGTTCGCAGTCGACCCAATAAAAATGTTCTCGATCCCCGGCTTGTGTGAGGCCAGCACTATGCAATCGATGTCATTTTCATTTGCGAAATCAACGATCGCTCGGCCAGCGCTCCCCGAAATAAGCCGCGGTGTCGCACCCGGTAGCTCTGCAGCGTTTCGATGTAAGCCTTCCTGAAGTTCTTTTCGCGTGTTTGCCAGAACTTCCTCGGGTATCTGAGATGCCACATATGCAGGGATCGGTTCCTGCACATGAAGCACTGTGAATTCCGCATCGGCATTCGCCAGCAAACGAGCAGCTTCAAATGAGGCCTGTGTATCGTGATCGTTGTCCAGTGCGACTGGTACCAGAATGTTTTTATACATATTAGCTACCCTCCTTTGCTCCAGTTGCGATCATTCCGACCTCTGTGGTGATACGGCTCTCTATACCGGATCGGAATTCGGAGATTTGCCCGCCTTCTTAGCTGTGCTTGCAACATCAACCATTGTCTTTTCCACAGCTTCGACTTCGGTTTCCGCTGCATATGCTGCACATCGGGCAACTGTTTCGAACCATTCCTGAGCGTCAGCCACAAGGCGTTGGGCTGAGTGCTTCTGCCACTCAGCTATGGATTGCAGTGCTTTTGCTGGATCAGTCGGGTCTGCAGCAGATGCCGAGCGCGCAGTTTCAAGCGCGGTTCGAACAGCCTCGTGACGCCTCTCAAACCAATGCTGAGCAAAGGCCTCTGTCTCTTTCAGTGATTTCTCCTGCGTGTCCCAGAATTGCTCAAGCTGAGCGCCTAAAAACGGATTGGCCGTAGTAGTCGGCTGCATCTGCTTGAAAACATCGACAAGTGGGTTGGAGTAACTTGATTTTGGCTTCTCTTCAGGCATCGGAGATTCCTCCTCATCTTCCCAATGCTGAATGTTACCAATTCTCGTAGAAAATAACCTTAATGTAGATCAACCGGCGTTAACAAACGTGGGCAGTGGTGCTCTACAATCTAATGGCGGCATTTGTACCAACCTACTCGATTTGAATAGACTCCAGATAATAAATCACATTTGCCAACGGCACACCTGCGAACATCGGCTGGCCGTCAGGCATGGTCAGCGCAACTTTTTGGTCCGAATCCAAAGCTGGTCCAAAAATGGGCATTTCTCCGCCATGCGCGAGCAATGGTGCGCGACCATCAATTTGACGCGCCACCGCCTCAATCGGAAAAACGCCGTCATTTTGGGCCGCAAGCCTAGTCAAATCAGGCGTCCTTATCGCCAGCATCTCCGCCATTGGACCATCTCCTGTGGCCTCGAAACCATGGCATTGCCAACAATAAGTTCTGTAGAGATCGTGCCCATTTTGAAGGTCTATATCCTGCGCCAGTGCAGCACTTGCAGCAGATACTGACAAAAGAAGTGCGCGACAAACTGGCATCTGTTCCTCCTCCAAAGTCAGAATTTCGAGTTTAGAATACGCGCTATTGCATGAATGCTCATTGATCTCGCTCATATTCAACCTTTGAGTACCAGCTGGCAAAAACCATCACGAAACGACGGTCGCAGCAGTCGGATCCGCCTCTCTGATCAGTCTTAGCGCCTGATGACATAGATCAATGCCAAATTAAGCATTACATATCAAAGTATGAATGTTTTAGAAGGAGCTCGGCATGAGCGGTGATGAGCCCTTGGTTTATCATCGGGGTGCTTGTTTGCGGCACAGCTTCGGTACCCAGGCAATTGTCCATCAAGGAGTGAGGTGAATGCATACAGTTGATCCACCGTCCCCTAAACTCCGACGTTCTCTCACCACCCCGTTGCTTACATTATATGGGCTCGGTGTTACCGTCGGTGCGGGAATTTACGTGCTCGTCGGCGCAACCGCCGAGGTCGCGGGCCCTTATGCTGCAGTTTCGTTTCTTGTTGCAGCGCTCGTCGTTTCGCTGACGGCTTTGTCGTACGCCGAACTCGCGACACGCTTTCCCGTAAGCGCGGGTGAAGCGGCATACGTTGAAGCGGGATTTCAAAGGAGCTGGATGGCGGTTCTAATCGGTCTTGCCGTTGCTGCGTCTGGGATTATTTCAGCCTCGGCTGTCGCGATTGGGGCGGCCTCATACCTTCACACCCTGACGGGGCTTGGCACCGCATTGCTTACGATCGGCGTTGTGTCGGTCATGGGGCTGATTGCAATCTGGGGCATTACACAATCGGTATTTGTGGCAGCCGTGATCACGGTCATCGAGATCGCGGGGCTTCTTTTTGTGATTGGCTGGGGCATGTCTGTGCAGGAACCGCAAGGCCATGAAATTAGTGAGATGATTCCAGGACTCGAGCTCAGTACCTGGCGCGGTATTATGGCGGCATCTCTGCTGGCATTTTTTGCCTTTGTCGGCTTTGAGGACATGGCAAACGTCGCCGAAGAGGTAAAAGACCCAACCCACACAATACCAAAGGCTATCCTTCTGACGCTCGTTCTGGCGACGGGTTTGTATCTAGCGACCTCGATCACGGTCCTGCTCGTTGTTCCTATCCATACCTTGTCGACCTCGGCCGCCCCACTCACGCTGGTTTTCTTCGACGCACCCGAAGTAATCAAACAAGGGTTCGCCGCAGTCGCGGTTGTTGCAACAGTCAATGGCGTCTTGATCCAGATGATTATGGCGTCGCGGGTGATCTATGGTCTTGCCGACCGGGATCATCTTCCGAAAATACTGGCGACTGTCCCGCAGGTTACCCAAACACCGGTCGTCGCAACCCTGTTGGTAGTTGCGATAATCCTTCTGCTGACGCAAACTCTGCCAATCGGCATACTAGCGGAACGCACATCCCAGATCGTTTTGGGAGTGTTTGTTTTGGTCAACGTCTCGCTGATATTGCTGAAGTCCCGGCCAGGGTCAACTCGGGAACATTTCCGCGTACCTCTTGTTGTGCCAATCCTTGGGGTGCTGACCAGCGCTCTGCTTTTTGGTGCCGGATTTCTCTGAGAGGAAAACCGACAGCACAGGGTCATCAGAACGGGGTCCGACTGACGCATGAACACTGACCGATCAACAATTGGAAGGCGGATTTCAGGCTGGTGGCACCGGACTTTCGTTGATCTGGTCGCACAATTGCAATGGTCTTACTTGCCACCATTGATGGTTTACTTTGCGGCCGGGGTTTCGGGACTAACATCCGTCGTCGGTGCGTTTTTTCTTAAAGACTATCTGAATCTATCCGCCGCTTCTGTTGCGGGATTGGCATTCTGGGCCGGGTTGCCGTGGATTCTAAAAATGCCGCTGGGTCATCTTGTTGATCTGTTCTGGCGCTGGAAATCCCTGCTGATTGTCGTTGGCGCATCCCTTATCACGACGTCATTGCTCATCATGTACAGGCTTGTGGCTGCGCCTGACCAAATGGCCGGCATAATGCCACTTGAGGATTGGTACGTCGTTGCCTTGATGTTGGCTCCTTCAGGTTATGCCATTCAGGATGTCGTTGCTGACGCCATGACAGTCGAAGCAGTGCCGCAATCGGACCGAGACGGACGCGCGTTTATTCAGGACGAAGTTCGTGCCCGGCACACCACCATGCAGACCCTCGGCAGGATTGCGATCATATCCGGGTTTGCAGGGGTCGCCGCGGTTAACATCTGGATTTTTTCGGGGGCGGAAAATCTGGAGCAAGCCGATCGTTTGGTTCTCTACGGTCGGGTCTATCTCATTGCCCTGGCTATCCCACTGTTGTCTGTCAGCGGAGTGGTTCTTCACGCTCTGATACAGCGTCGCCTCGTTCGTCGAGGACACCTTCCGCACAGACCAGATCAAACCACCGAAGTCAGGTGGCCGATACTGCTGGGCGGACTTGCGTTTGTTGTTCTCAGCATAGTGTTGGGAACCGCAAATTTTGCCTTCGCGCAAGAGACCGTTTTTGCGGTGTCGCTCACGGTCATTCTCTACCTCATGTCGCGTTTGCTGAGAGAGCTGGAGTCGAAACAGGCCAAAGTTCTGATCGGGACAGCAACTATCATTTTCGTTTTTCGAGCAGTTCCCTTGCCAGGACCGGGCCTGACCTGGTTCGAGATCGACGAGCTTGGGTTTGACGAACAGTTCCTGGCCATTCTAGCGCTTCTGACCTCGCTACTTGCTCTGCTTGGCCTGATTATCCTCAGGCCGTTTATGGCAAGTCGTTCGATTGCGCAGGTTGTTCTGTTACTCACGATTGCCGCCGGAGTGCTGTCCCTGCCAAACCTTGCCTTGTACTACGGAGTGCATGAATGGACGGCCGCGCGCACAGGTGGGGTCGTGGATGCAAGGTTTATCGCCATTCTTGACACAGCCGTTGAGTCACCGTTGGGTCAGATCGCGATGGTCCCAATGTTGGCTTGGATCGCGCGCAACGCCCCAACACATCTGAAGGCTACCTTTTTTGCGGTCATGGCGTCGTTCACCAACATGGCATTGTCAGCAAGCAGTCTCGGTACAAAATACCTGAATCAGATCTTTACCGTTACCCGCGCGGTTACCGATCCCAGAACGGGTAACGTTGCCTCCGTCGCTGACTATAGCCACTTGGGGAACTTGCTGATTACCGTGGGGTTGATCTCTGTCATCATCCCACTGGCTGTGGTTTTTCTTGTGCAAAACTCGCCTTATCAGACGCGCGATTGAATATGCGGATCAATCGCTTTCATCGAGAAGTATCTTGAGGTGTGACACCGGAACGCCAATATTCGAGCCGCCAAATTCAGGTAAGATCGCGGCATTGATAGCAACCACCTCGCCATTTCGGTTCAGGGCAGGTCCGCCGCTTCCGCCGGTTGTGGTTTCAGCATCATAGACGACTGCACCGGCACTGGTCTGGGCGACGATCCCCCGGCTGGCCAGAGGCCTGATCTTGTTCTGCTCTGAAAGGTGTTTTGCAATAGTCCAGAAATCGACGGCGCCGTCTCTCTCAAGCGTTTTCAGAAAATCTGGCCCGGCCTGCACGATCAAGGCCTTAAGGCCAGTCGGAAATCCAAGCAGGAAAACTTCTTCACCTGCACGCGGCGGGTCTGGTGCCAGTGAAAGCCCGAGCCCTTGAACACGGTTTGCATCAACGGACAGAAGTGCCAGATCGGCCGTGTTGCTTGCCCTAAGCAATACCGCTTCCATTGGCTTGGATTGTTCTGGCAGATAAGCCAGCAGGCTAAGTATCTCGGCTTCAAACCCTGCTGCCTTCAGGGCCTGCGCCCGATCCCCGGTCGTCCAGGGCAAGGCGACATGACGGTTGGTCACCAACAGAGAGGTGCCCTGCAACAGAAACCCGGTTCCGGTGAACTGAAACTCTGCTGGCGCGCCTGCCGCATCTGGCTCAATCCATGGTTTCCCGAATGGAGTTTTTAGTTTCTCCCCGTCCGGGCCAAGCACATGCCGCAGCAATTTGCCGCTTTCGGTCTGTCGCAATCCGTAAGCACCCTGGATAAAGGCAATAGATCGCGTCGAGGCTGTGATAACTCGCCTTGACGCACCAGCGCGTTCTTCCAAAGTGCCAAGGCGCTGCTCGGTGGAAATCACCTGGTTGTCAAACGCTTCTCTGAGCGTGACCAGATCATCCGCCGTCAGTGCATCTTCTCGCGTCTGCGTAAGCATGACAGCAACCGCCTCGATCTTGAGAGACTCCTGTTTAAGGCTGTCCGCCAGCTTCCGGTCGTTCTGAAAAAGCAAATAGCCAAAGGCAAAGATCAGAAGAAGCACACCGGTAACGGTAACCCTGAACAAAACCGTGGTTTGTGATGTCAGCCTACGCCCGCCTTCGCGCAGCGCACCGGACATTTTTCTGGCGAAGGGTCGTCGGCTGGAGCGCGCATACACATAAGCGTCACTTATTATGTCCTCGACCGTGTGATGTGCAGGGAATGAGTGGTCACACACCCTGTAGCGAGACATGGGCCCCTCTTCACCGAACTCAATCATGTCGCCATGCCCAAGAACTGCCGAAGCAGTTTTTTGACCATTGACCCAAATATCCCGGCCAGGCAACGCGTTTAGCGCATAACCGCATTGCGACCACTGAATGGTCGCCACGTCTTCGTCATGCGGGGGCAAATCCTCTTTCCGCCTGAACTTCAGGATACGATCAGGACCCACCGAAGCAGCCAAAGCGTTGCCGACAAGCCAGGTAACGGTTCCGCGGGACGGCCCCGTCAAGCTCTCCAGAAATGCTCGGACATCGCCCGTGTCACTTTCCACATCGCTTTTGTCCGGCGTCCGCATCGTCCATCTCAGTTCTCTAGCCCTATTGGCACATTATCATGCGCAGCAGTGAAACCGCTATGGTGGGCAATAATGTGCTCGTTTTAAGAACACCAAGGGTCCGCGCATGCTGCCCGGACCATGATGGTTGCGCGTTCGCCTCCATTGCGCCTATTTCGATGAGACCTTAATCTTCCGGCTGGGATCCTGAGGTTCGGTTTTCGGCATCGTGACGTGCAGGACACCTTTGTCGAACGCAGCGGAAATCTCCTCGATATCGACTGCATCAGGCAGCGTCATTGTCCGGGTGAAACTGCCATAGCTTCTCTCGCTAACGCGCAGATCGCCTGTGTCATCATGCGTAACATTCTTCTGGCCCCGCAGCGTCAATCTACGGTCTTTGATTTCGACTTCGACGTCGTCTTCTTCGAGACCCGGCAATTCAGCCGTGAGAACGATCGCTGTATCCGTTTCGTGGATGTCAATCGCCGGCGAAATCGCACCCGTCATGTCCAACGACGGGAAGCCCGTGCGTTGCGCGGCTGTTTCCAGCGGCAGGAATGGCGCTGCGCCCCCGAAAAAGCGCGACATCATGGATTCCATTTCGCGTCGAAAATTATCAGAGAGCGGATGTGTTCCAGCAAACAGTTGCGGGGTATTTTTGTCTTCAAGCATTTTCTGATCCTCCTCCTTTGGTGCGATTGGGGGGAGGCGGTATTATGGCAAAAAACGCGTCTAATTACCTTGATCTTGCGCAACCAGGCGTCCTCGGTATCACGCCAAAAGGACATCCCGGCCGTATCAGTATTCCGAATGAAACAAGGCGCATTACCAATCATACGTCCAGGCCAAGGGGCAAACTGATCTGACTCTATTGCGCCAACGAGCGTCTGAAAAGCATCAGGCTTGACACCAGAAGGATTGCGCCCAGTAACGCCATCCATAGGAACTCTGGCCATACCGTTTCAAACCCAGCACCCTTGAAGATGATGGATTGACCGGCGGACATATAGTGGCGGGAAGGAAGGATCGATGTTCCGAACTGAAGCCAGTCGGGCTGACCCTCGATCGGTGTCTCTCCTCCTGACAGCATCAGCATTGGAAGGACTGTCAGCATTACCAAAAGCGCGAACTGCGCCATTGAGCGCGCAATCGTTGCAAGAAATACCCCAAGTGCGGTTGCCGTGAAGAGAAACAGGGCGGTGCCAACTAAAAACAACACCTTCGACCCCGCGATGCTGATCCCCAGGAAACCTTGCATAACAAAGGTCAGCGATAAAGCGGCCGCGACAAGAACCACCGCTGCGTTTGCCCAAATCTTGGCCATCGCAATGTCAAGCGGGGTAAGCGGCATCGCAAGCAGGTGTTCAATTGTGCCATGTTCACGCTCGCGGATCATTGCAGCACCGGTGAGGATCGTAGTCAGCCACATGATCTGGCCGATGAGCGCCACGATGCCGGCAAAACGAACAGTATCACGGTTGGGATTGAACGCACTGCGCATGATGATATCGACAGGCAATGTCTCTATCAGGTCCGCACCGATGGCAAAGCGACGGATCTCGGCGCTGAGGATATTGATGATATAGTTTGCACCAATCCCGGCCTGTTCCATCGCCGTCGCATCAATCAGAACCTGGATTTCAGGTGAGCGCCCGGCGCGAACATCTTTCTCGAACCCCGGTGGCACTGCGACCACAAACAGGAACAGCCCGGCATCCATCTTTTCAGCTCCGGTGCCCGGTTCGATCTGGGCAACTGGCTGGAATTCAGGAGGGAAGAATGCTGTGGCAAGGGACCGTGAAAGGGGTGATCCATCTTCATCGGCAAATGCAATGGAGGCGTTGTTGACCGAGTTCGAAACCCCCGTCGCCTCCATCACGGGTGCCAGCGTGAATGACCAGACCAGCAGCGCCATCATCACCCAATCACGCCTAAGGCTCATCATTTCTTTCAAGCCAAGCCAGAAGATGCAGGACAACCGTTGCATTTACTTCTCCTGCGCTCGAAGTAAAAGGACAGCGATCAGCGTCAGCACCGGCCCGAAAAAGGCCAGAGCCAGAAGATCGGGGGCAAGCGCATCCCAGCCCAGCCCTTTTGTAAAGGCACCGACATTCAGATGCAGGAAATAGGATGACGGCCAGAGCGACCCAATTGTCTGCGCGCCGCCTTCAAGCGTTGACACCGGTTGTAACAACCCGGAGAACTGAATGGTCGGTACGACCGAGGCGATCGCGGTGGCGAAGGTAGCGGCCACCTGGCTTGAAGTCATGGTCGCAATGAGTAGCCCATAGGATGTTGTAGCCCAGACATACAGCAACGCGCCGATTGCCAGAGGAACCGGGTTGCCTTTGAGCGGTACATCAAAAACAAAGACCGTCATTCCAGCCAAGAGCAGGAAATTGGCGAACGCGATTGCGATATAAGGGATTTGTTTGCCAACCAGAAACTCAAGCCGCGTCGTTGGCGTCGCATAGAAATTGGTGATTGTTCCCAACTCTTTTTCACGCGCGACGCTGACTGCAATCAGAACTGCCGGTAACATTATCAAAAGGATCGCAGGCATGGCCGGAGCCATTGCGGCAATACTCTCGAAACTCTGGTTGTACCTGAAGCGTGGCTCGATACGGGCGATCTCGACCGGATGCACACCGTTTTGGCGGGCCATTGCTTCCAAAAAGGTATAGTGGAGCCCCGCCACATAGCCTTCCACGGTCTCGCCCTTGAATGGAATTGCGCCGTCCACAATTGCGAGCACGTCCGTTGCTTCGCCAGAGCGGATCTTGCGCCCGAAATCAGGTGGGAGTTCGACAACCAGCGAGGCATCTCCTCGGGCCAGCCGTTCATGGCCCTCATCGATACTCGTCAGTGGCTGCGTTGAGTTGAAGTAGCGCGATCCGGAAATTTCAGCAATGTAGGCGCGACTTTCGGGTCCTTGCGACAAGTCCAGTACCGCGAAATCCAGTTCTTCGATGTCCAGCGTAATCCCATAGCAAAAGACCAGCATCAGGATCACCGAGCCCAGGAACGCAAACGCCAAACGCACGCGGTCGCGCAAAATCTCGATGGTTTCACGCCTCGTATATGCCAGTGCGCGCCTGATACCCCCGCCAGCGCTGTCATCAAGGGCATGAACCGAAGCCTCAGGAGCTTTCACCGGTGCCGGAGGGTCAGCGGCCTTCAATACCGTGACAAATGCTTCCTCCAGACTGTCTGCCTGTGCCTCGGTGATCAACGCATCCGGTGTTCCCTCAGCCAGAACCCGGCCCGCATGCATGAATGACACCCGATCACAGCGCTCTGCTTCGGCCATGAAATGGGTCGAGACGAAAATCGTTACATCCTCATCTCTCGAAAGCTCAATCAGCAGAGCCCAAAACGAGTCGCGCGCCTCAGGGTCCACCCCCGAAGTTGGTTCATCCAGGATCAGCACGCGAGGTCGGTGGATTACAGCGACCGCCAGGGAGAGACGTTGCTTGATGCCAAGTGGCAGCGCCGTGGCCAGCATGTCCATATGTGTAGTCAGGCCAAAGCGCTCTGCCAATTCATTGATACGCATCTCTCGATCCGTGATCGCAAAGATGCGGGCGTGAAGCTGAAGGTTCTGTCGAACGGTCAACTCGCCATAAAGAGAAAATGCCTGACTCATATAGCCAATCTCGCGACGCATCGTCAGGTCGCGCGAGTCAACCGGCCTTCCGAACAACAGCGCCTCACCCTCACTTGCGGGCAAAAGACCTGTCAGCATTTTCATGGTTGTCGACTTGCCGCAGCCGTTCGATCCGAGGAAACCGAAGATCTCACCACGGTTGATCGAGAATTCGACGTCATTGACCGCGGTGAAATCGCCAAAGCGCCGCGTCAATCCACGTGCTGTGATCACCGGGTCGGCCTCATGGTGATGTGTGGGCGCTTTCTTTGGTGCGATCAGGGGCTCCCCGTGCGCCTGCAGTCGCCGGTAGGACATTTCAAGATCGCTGGCTGCTCCCTTCAATTCTGCCGGAGAACCATGGAAAAGCACGCGCCCGGCATCCATCGCGACGATAAAGTCGAATTCTTCGGCTTCTTCCATATAGGCTGTCGAAACCAGTATGGAGAGGTCGGGTGTAGCCTCTCGGACCGCGTCGATCAGCGCCCAGAATTGACGCCGCGACAGAGGGTCGATGCCAGTGGTCGGCTCATCCAGAACCAAAAGCTTAGGGTCATGGATCAGTGCACAACACAGCCCGAGCTTCTGCTTCATGCCGCCCGAGAGTTTTCCCGTCAGCCGATCAGAGAATGGCGCAAGCCCGGTTGCCGACAGCAATGCTGCGATCCGGATGTCACGCTCCTGTTGCCCCTGCCCGAAGAGACGCGAAAAGAACTCAAGGTTCTCGCTCACCGACAATTCTGCATAGAGGTTCCGGCCCAACCCCTGCGGCATAAATGCGATCGCAGGGCAGATATCGTGACGATGGGCACGGTCGTCGATCGAACCTCCGAGAACCTTGATCGTGCCGGATTGAAGCTTCTTCGCGCCGGTGATCAAACCCAAAAGCGTTGATTTGCCAACCCCGTCAGGCCCGATCAGCCCAATAAGCTGACCAACCGGCAGATCAAGCGACAGGTTATCGAGTGCAATGTGTTGGCGATACTTATGCGTGACACCTCTGACGCAGAAATCAGATTTGCCCGCCTGGGAATTCATTCGAACAATTCGGGTGGAATCCGCCTTTCCAGATATTCCGGCCATACACCATCAGAAGAAAGCCTGATCACAGCGATACCGCGAAGGCCGGTTTTTACATGTTCTATCCGCTCTGTGATCAGATCTTGGGGGATGCGAACCCGAACGCGAAAGACCAACTGTTCACGCTCGCTCAATGTCTCTACCTGCTTCGGAGTGAACTGGGCTTCGGGGGATACAAAAGTGACGGTTGCAGGAATGGCAAAATCCGGCAAGGCATCAAGTACGATGCGCGCCTCAGCCCCGATGGGCAGCAACCCCGCTTCGCGAGCGGGCAGGTACACGTCCATATAGACGTTCTCTAAGCTGAGAAGCGTGAGGATCGGCTCCCCCGCGCCGACAACTTCGCCGGGCTCAGCCAGTCTGTAAAGAACGCGCCCTGGCATGGGGGCGACAAGCGAAGCATCCTCGATCTGAGCTGTGATCCGGCGCATTTCAGCTTCGGCAGCAGCGATCTGGCTGTCTGATGTTGCAACCCGGGCCTTCGCCGCACCCAGGACGGCATCGGCAACCTGAAATGCGGTTTCGCGATCCTCGAAAACGGTCATCGAAATGTTTTGACCCGCCAACAGTGCCTTGGCCCGTTCCAGTTCCTGCGCTGCGCGACGCTGTTGGCTTTCTCGTTGGACAACAACAGCCTCGGCTTCGGCCTTGGCTTGACGCGCCAACGCTACCTCGGCTTTGGCGCGATCAAGCGCTGCAGACAGTTCATCGGTGTCCATCTCGACCAGCAGCTCACCCACAGCAACCAAGTGGCCTTCTGCCGCCAAAACCTGTGCAACCCGCCCTGCGAAGGTGGGGGCAATTTCCACTTGTTCGGCCTCTATCCGTCCATTGCCCTGTACAAATCCAACTGGCAATTCGCTGTTGTCTTCTGAAACGAATATGTACAACGCCGCACCTGCGAGAAGGAGCATTACGACGATCAGTATTGCGCGCACATTCTTTTTCATGATCTGGCGTACCGCGGTTAGAGCTACTAGGTGACGTTATCTCAAACCCCGCAAAATGCTTTGTTTTGGATCAAGCAGAGCCCTTTAGAGGGTTGTTCAGGCCAAACTCGGGTATAAAACCGGCGCAGCAGTCTGATTGTTAACCCGCATCAATGGCTTAATGCGGATTTCATGGCGTGACTTTCGATTTCGGTTGCGCCGAACTGACGGAATTGTTGCGCATGGGCAAGCATCACGCGGTCGAAACAAATGCCCAATTGTCCATCCATCGTGTCAAAGCACTTACAAGTCACACTTCCAGCGTGCGGATGAAACCAACACTGCGTCAGTATTGCGGGTTGCCGCTCCTACTTCGGCAACATGAAGAACTCTTCCAGTACAATCTTTCCGTCTGCTACCGAATAAACTGCAATCTCGCTCAAGGCGATACGTTGTCCAGTTTCCTTCTGCTTTACGTCAGCCTTATATCGCACACTGAAGCGGTTTGGGGGATGAACATAGGGGCCATCGACGTCGAATTCGATGATTTCATGAGTTGCCAGCCAATCCTCTCTTTTCCCTTTGATAGCATCACGGCCTTTGGTGATGCGAAACTGTCGAACCGGAGGCACAACCGCTTCTATGGATTGAGCGTTCTCGGCATACATTTCATCAACATTTGCAAGGCCCCTGCGATCACGCATTGCCTGAACAAATGTTCTTCCAATCTCGACTAATTCTTCCATGATAGCCCTCATTTTAGGCATCTACTGTATCACATCTTGCCTTTTCCAATCTTGACGAGGATCAATGAATTTAGATGTTGGCGAAGAATCCAGTTTGGGAACGAGAGGGCAACTAGTGCAGTGGCAAAGAACGGCCCAATTCCCGGCACCGTCATCAACCAATGCGCCATCTCCTTGCCTCGTGGTCGGTGAGTTACCTCCGCATCCAACTCATATCTGACTGATCAATCGGCTCGCATCCCAATCAGCGGACTTAGGCAAGCCTGTGCTGCTTCCCCTCGTGTTGCACCATCATGCGACAACCGATATCGACCACGAAGACAACCATGCTCCCGGCATCTAGACTATTAAGTGCAGGAAAAGCTTGATCTGGGCTGCACAATTGACAACGCCTTCAAAACCAACTGAAACCGATCGTTTTGCTCTGGCGGGCGCTGTGATCGGAGAAGTGGGTCTTACCGTTTATTAGCGCCAAGATAAGCAAACCAGTAGGCCAAGGCGACTCCTCCCGCCCCGCCGACAATGTTGCCCAGAGTAACCCACAATAGATTGGTCGCCGCTGAGAAAACCGGAACAGTTGCCCCCGCTGCCCAACCCTGCGGGAAGAAAAACATGTTCGCAATCGAATGCTCGAGCCCCAGCAACACAAAAGCAGTGACGGGCCACAAAACGGCCAGAACCTTGCCGACGACGCTGCGGGCGGCAAAGGACAGCCAAACAGCAAGGCATACCAACCCGTTGCACAATGCGCCACGGGCGAAGGCCGCCATCGGTTCCAACCCCGCTTTGGCATCGGCTATCACCACGGCGGTATTGCCCATCGGCCCCTCGAGCAGGCCGGTCAGAGAGAAGGCCAATGCAAGCCCGAGGGCGCCCGCGAAGTTTCCGGCGTAGACGATGCCCCAGCTTCGAAACAGCAGTCGCAGCGGTATCTTGCGGTCGACCGCTGCGATCACCATCAAAACATTTCCGGTGAACAATTCTGCACCACCTGCGATCACCAGGATAAGGCCCAGGGAAAACACCGCGCCACCCAGAACGCGGATCGGCCCCGCAGCGCTGTCTGCCCCAGTAACCGCCATCGTATAAGCCGCTGCGCCAAACCCTATGAATGCCCCGGCCAGCATCGCAAGAACGAACATGGGTGCCATTGGCAACTTTGCCTTTGTGACCCCAGCAGTCTCAACTAACGTCGCAATTTCAGAGGGTTTATGAGCGTCGAACAGGGGCGGGGTGTTCATGTCGGGCTCCAGAGTTAGCACGGATTTACGTATCAGAGATACGTACAGTCTATCTTCTGACCTTGAACCAATGCACAAATAAAAAGAGGAAGTTCATCTGTTCCGCCACAGTTCGGGTAGTTTCGCCTAACACAGTTTGGTCTCCGGTGATCACCACAGACACCCATGACCTCTGTTTCAGCCTCCGTTTTCGTGCCACCGTCATGAAGCAGTGGATATCTGACTCCTTTTTCACAGTCGGGAGTTCAGCATCACGAAGTAGCCATCGAAACTTAGTTCTGCCACGAGACTTCAATGCAAAGCTTATTGATCGTCATCGTTTTTGTGCCGATTGGGACCAAGTTTGAAATTTAGGCAACGGTCAAAACCGCACAAGTGGCATTCCGACTGATGCCTTGAGAGGTGCTCCCTTGAATCAGGCTACCAATGCTTCCCAATCCGCGGCGGCCCGTCACAATCAGGTCAGCTTTGCATTGCTCGGCGCATGCTATGATCTCGTCGACCGGATCACCGCGTTGGGTAAGCGTTTGCGAAACCGTCTGATTGTATTCTTTGGCAATCTCTTTGCCCGCGGAAATGATCTTGTCTGCTGCCCGCTGAACCTCTTCGTCTGAAGGCATTGTCGTGACGGCGTGATAGCCAGCAACAGCGCCCATTGCGAAAGCCACGGTTTGCGGCTGAGGTGTATGGACAAGGTGAATTTGGGAGCCATATTTGCTTGAGATATTACAGGCAACGCGTAGTGCTGATTCTGACGCCTCCGATCCATCCAAGCCAACCACGATTTTATTGAACATGTCGCACCCCCTCCTTTGTGAGGGGTCAGTATGGGCGCCCCCTCCCGCATTCGCCACGTGGCAGATCAGCAGGAACAGGCAGCTTCGCTGTCTGATCTGCAAATCAGCCCTGATTTTCCCAAAAGGAAGTCAGGATCATTGAAATCGGTCTGGGTGCTGGATGAAGGAAGTAAGGCGAAAATGGCTAGGTTCTGTCGCTGATGGCAGAACTATGTGTCGCCTGACAAAAGTACCAAGTGGCGGACCGAGGAGCAACTATACATTTTATCTAACTTCATGTTAAAAATTTATAAAATCTTAGAAACAAAGATGCATACCACTAAATATACCACACTAATCATTGGAACTGGCGCTTCAAAGCCTCAGGTTCGAGCATGACGGAACGGCCGGTAACTAAGAATAGCAGACACTCATACAAAGTGCAGCGAACGTCTTCTTCGAGCCCAAAGCAGAAATTGCTTTTCGGAAGCACAGTCTGCCTATCTGAACTCTCAATTTGACTTCAACTGATCGCCTCCGTCACTACTGCAGTTGCAGAATATCTGGAACGCAAAGCTGTCTATTTGCCGGCATCTTATCTGCACCATCCGATCGTTTCAGTCGCTTCGGACCGTGTTTGACCTTGATTTTCGGCTTTGCTAGTGGGCCCTTCAAGGTCACAGGCCAGGGGCTCTTCGAAAGAGGTTCGCCAATTTTGCGGGGCTGAAGATTTAGGTCCAAAACCTTGCCCGCCAAATTAACACCGCCAAAGACGACGACTTGGACGTGATCCGTCTCCAATGTGGTTTGTTTCGTCGAAAAACTTCCATTTGAAATGCTAATCGGCGCCCGCAAACATACGATTGGAGCAACCTTTTGTTTCTCTTTGGAAAACACCCAAGGTAGCACCCCTAGCCCTGCCAGATCCAAAAGTTGTGTCTCGATCGAGCCGTCACGCATTGAAACTGTGGCGTTACCGTTCATGCTGTTTGCAAAATGCTTCGGTGAATCGGTTCCGCCGGTCACCGAAAAATCTGCATAGATCGTACCGCTCGCACCCTTTTTGAAGTTCAGGTTGTGAAGAATTTCATCCAGCTGCCAGCCTCCTGCTTTGCCGGTCAACGTGAGTAGATGCGCGTCGTTCGATAGATCCATCTGCCCGCTGACGTCGAAATGAGCACCTCCATATTCGAACTTCAAAGGTCCGGCCTTGAGCTCATTTTCGTTGAGCGTCAGTTCGCTTTGCAAACTGCTGATGCCCTTGGCACCTTCGATGTGCCGAAGGTCAACGTCGACATCCATATCCATACCGGACAAGAGAATTGAGCGCCCGATAGGTTTGAGCGTTACATCTCTTAACGCACCTTGGCCGCCCTCGTCTTCTTGCTTAGTTTCTTTCTCTTCCGGCTCTGGGCCGCCTATTTTCCGCAATTGTGCGGCAGCCTGAACGATAGTTCGGATCTGATCTATCTTTATCAGGTCACTCTCAATGGAACCCTGCAGCACCGGGTCGCTTGTTGCATCATCAAGATCGGCCATAATCTGCAAGATAGAGTCGGCGACCTCAACATTGGCACTCGCGTTCCAATCAGTGCCTTCGCTAACAAGGTTGATTTCTAGGCGAGCCTGCCCGGTTTCCACACGTTCAAGCGATAGTGCCCCCAAAAGATCCGCTCCGGATGGAACTGCGACATCAATTGCCAAATCCAGGTCCTCGAATTTGAGTACATTCTCGACAGTGCCATGCACCTCAAGGTTCCAGACGTCTGTATCGCTTGTCTTTCCATCCAAATTCGTCAGCGAAAGCTGATTGATGTCGCCGTTCAAATGGAAGTCACCGGAAAACCTGCCAAGCTGGTCGTCTGGTCCCAACAATTCTTGCGAGATCAAACTGCTTGCCGGTATATCCATTAGGCCTTCTGCTGATATGCCTTGCAACTGAAGCGCGTCATCGACCGAACCGTTCAAAATGATAAACGGATCGGCTGGGTTCCCAATTCTAAGGTTGATGTTTCCGACTTTTAAGGCGCCTTCTGGTGTTCTGGAAAGCTCGGAGAACTTAATCGGGGGCGGGCCTTCGCCGGACGTGTCCAACGTGAAACCGTTGGTCTTAATGACCATTTGTCGCTGCGGCACCTGCCCGGGTACGCTGTCGATAACCATGTCGACTGCGATAAGTTTAAGATCATATCGCGAGGCGGCTGGGGCTGGTTCCGCATCTTCTGGGTACAACCTTATTCGGGTTGTTAGCGATACGTCTTCCGGGTTCCCCAATTCTCCGATCTGCCCCGTCAGCGAAAGGCTTTGCCCGCCATCTAATTCCGCTAATAAAGATAGGTCATCAATCCTTGCTACGCCGTCGACTGATGTGAACGTTGCGCCAATATTCCCTGTACCTTCCAAAACGCGGCTCAGCTTCAGGATATCGAGAAGCTGGCCAAGTTCGGCAATCTCTACGGTCGTTGCCACTTGCAGACCGTTCTCTTGAGGGACTTCCTCGGCGAAAATCGAAATCTGTTCGAAGTTCACCGCCAACCGAAACGGGTCTTCCGTGGGAAATGTCGCGTTAAGATCAAACCTCTCTCCGTTCAGCGAACCGGCCCCGACTGCTGTCGCAACATCGGTTTCCGTATCACGCTTTAAGAGCAGCTCAGGAAGCTGCAAGTCCAACTCAAGTCCGTTTAAATCGTTCTGATAAAGAATGGCGATATCAGTCAGATCAATTTTGCGGTCCGTTAGAATTCCGGCTAACAGTGGCGTCGGGGAATTTGCAGGTCTCCCGGCTTCAGCTTCCGTTTGGGAAATGGACTGCCAGTTTCCGAAGCCGTCTTTGTCTGTGACTAGGTTCAGATGAACACCTGAGAGTGAAAGACCTCTCAGTGACAGTTTTCTGTTCCAAAGGTCGCGCGCGGAAACTTCAAACTCAATCTCATCGATTGCTGCAAGTTTCACATCAGCATTCGGAGAACCGGGTAATTCCAGCCCTGCCGCTGACACCTGCAATTGTCGGCCAATACCCAGACGCACTTCATCTTCAATTCTAACCTCCTGGCCAAGTTTCTTAGAGATCAGGTTTTCGACGAAAGTAGTCCTGACCGAGGAAAACAAAGCAGAAGACAGGAAAAGCCAAGCTGCAAACACAGCGACAAACGCGACAGCGCAACAAATCAAAATACCTTTTGCAACGTATCGCACGTTCTTCTCCCAAAATTCCGCTTCATCCAATGGGCAGCCCAGACCATTTAATCCTTAAGTTAATGGAATATATAGTCGGTAAATGATCTGAAGTCTGAATGATCTTGACCATATAGCTGATATTCTCGCTTATTTGGTCGAACCGCTAAGAAGCGGGTAAAGGACAAACGTTCGGCTAGTGTTGCACGCCCGGTTTCTTAACAGCTGGCTTAAGGTGAGTTAACCACAGAAATTAGTGAAAAAACCCACGGTCGTTAATGGGATGGAAGACGACCGTGGGTAGCAGTTAGGGGTATGGCATTTACGAAGCCATCATGTGTTTGGATCAAAACGCCCACAAGAGATTTGTATTTTGAAATTTGCATATTGAAAGAAGAGCTTGCGAGTTCTTCAAGTAATAGGCGTTCACTGACGCTCCGCAGTGCTTTTCGAGGAGTTGTTTGCGGAAAACGCTTTCACACTTGAAATGAATTCACATCGCGATATTTGTCTGCGTTGCGTCGAGATTAGCTTTACGACGCTTTTTCTTTTTGGGAGGACTACATGAAACATGCTGCCATATTTGCCGCCGTGGCAATCTCCGCTTATGCAACTGTTGCCGCCGCCAAAGACCCGGTTCCGGCAAGTAGCGACAACTTCGAGATTTACAGTGAGGTTGAAGGCTGGACGGTTTATGCTGACAACGACTCTGGTACATGCCTGATAGAAAAAGTCTTCGAGAGCGGGAACGTCATGCAAATGGGTCTAACCAAAAACCAAAAACACGGTTACTTGGGAGTATTCACGCAAGCTGACATCGACATCAAAAATCGTCAAAAAAT
Source organism: Ruegeria sp. CDSA021 (assembly GCF_059612325.1). Lineage (NCBI taxonomy): Bacteria > Pseudomonadati > Pseudomonadota > Alphaproteobacteria > Rhodobacterales > Roseobacteraceae > Ruegeria > Ruegeria sp. CDSA021. The sequence continues at coordinate 15,632 of NZ_JBXWQJ010000024.1, read as the reverse complement.
AGAAATAGCAATTGACGACTTCGTGTATGAAGGACGTGCAAAAGGCATTAAAAGCAAGAAACTAGCGGATGACTACTCTGGTGGCTATATCGTTGTGAAGGACGCAAATATGGCGACTGCCGTGGCCGAAGGACAGACCTTGATCGCATTTCCAAGGAAGTCTGCAAATTTCATTGTGGACCTAACCGGAACGAAGAAGGCTATGGAAGAAGGTCGTAAGTGCAACCTTGCACTTGCCAGCTAACTCAGGCCGTTGCGCAACCTCAAAAAGCTGAGTTGCCTTCTTGTCAAACCCTTAGTGGCCCCGCAGTTTGCGGGGTCATTTGTTTGTCATTTTTTGTCTCTTTACCTCAAGCATCAAGCTTATGATTAGCCAACCCGAACTGGCGCTGGCGTTGTCTGGAAAGCAACGACTTTTGGTTCAGTCAAGAGCGACAGCGTTCCATAAACAGCAGCCGCTTTGTCCGCAGAGCAGACATCCGTCGCGATTGAGGGAATGACAGCGCCGAGCCCTACAGCAGACGTCATAGCGCGATTGTCGGGAGGGTGTCGTTCAGCGCCAAGAGTGCTTCCATTAGCTTCAGAAAACTGTTGGTGCTACGTTGACCTGATTTGGAGGATGCATGACCGACCTCAATGATTTTGAAAAGATGGAGCGCGAAGGCTGGGCCAATCCAGCTATCGCCAAGGGTTATGCAGATGGGTTCGACCGAGCTACGCTCGTTGTTGCGCAAAGGCTTTCGGATGCGGTTTCGGCTGGATCTAAGTCAACGGTTCTTGATCTATGCACCGGGCATGGTGTTGTCGCTGCGGAACTTTCGGCAAGAGGCGCTTCTGTAACTGGACTCGACTTTTCTGCGGCTATGATCTCCCTTGCTCAATCAGCTGTGCCGGACGCTTCCTTTGTCCAAGGAGATGCGATGTCAATGGACTTTGCCGATAACAGTTTTGACGCTGTCACTATTGGTTTTGGCGTACCGCACTTTCCCGATCCTGAACGTGGTTTGGCGGAAGCGGCAAGAGCATTGAGACCGGGTGGGCGTATCGCGTTTTCAATCTGGAGAGGGAAAGGATCAAATGGTGCATTCGGTTGGTTGTTCGATGCGGTTGGACGCCTGGGCGACCCCTCGGTCACATTGCCCTTCGGACCTGACGCCCATATGCTTGTGGACCGCTCTGCTGCTGAACCTATGGTCACCAAAGCGGGATTTGCAGAGGTTCAGTTGATCGACGTGCCCTCAGAACTGTATCTGCAGCAACCTGAAGACTTGTTTGATGCCTTTGATCAGGGTGCCGTTCGCGCAGCATCACTTTTGGGAGCGCAGCCAGTCACAAAACGAGATGCAATTCGCTCTGATCTGGCGGCACGTACTCGCTCACAAGGTATTAAACACAATGGCGGTTTTCTGGTCCCGGCTCCGTCCGTCATCATTTCGGCCGTTCGCCGCTGACTTTTGCAAACTCTTCGTGATTATGCGCGTGCTGCGACTGGCAATTTTGGTCCGTTTTCCGGACCTTGGTGCCGCCTAAACCGACCCTATGACCTGCTGAAGCCGTCAGATGAACAGTTCGAGCCAAAATCGGCTGAGGCTGCAATTCGCGCCTTTGGCTGGTTATCGATACGCTTTGCTGGCCGCAAGACAGCTTCGGGTTTCTTGGGCTATATCTCTCTAAGACACATGGGAGATTTGTATGCGCAATTTTAGAAATGCCCAAACCGCCGATGCGGATCGCTGCTTTGAAATCGAGATCTCCGCCTACGAAGGTGAAGAGGCTGCGACACACGCCAAAATCTGCAAACGGATTGAGACCTACCCCGATGGCTTTCTAATCCTCGAAGTGGATGGAACGGTTGTGGGCTTCATCAACTGCGGATGCGCTCATGAGGTTGAGATGTCTGACGAGGACTTCAAGGAGCTTATCGGCCACGACCCTGACGCTCCCAATGTGGTCATCTTGTCCGTCGTCGTAGACCCGACCGAACAAGGCAAGGGCTATTCAAGGTCTCTGATGGATGAGTTTGTTAGGCGGATGCAGCAGATGAACAAGGAGGCGATCCATCTGATGTGCAAAGAGCATCATGTGCCACTCTATGAAAAGCTCGGCTATGGTTATCTGAGGCGGTCTGCCTCCGACCACGGAGGAATGGCATGGCATGAGATGAGTATGCGACTTTGAAATAAAACTTGTTGTCTCTCAGCCAAGCGGACACATAGCCTTCCAAAGGGAACGTCAGCTTTGTCCGCGGAACTGCCATTCGCATTTGTCGCAGTCAATGACTGCTCCAAGCCCAAAGCGGCCACTCAAGGCCTGCCCCGCGAGTGGATTTTTGCCGCGCCAACTAGTCCAATGACAGTCACCCGTATGTCTATGTTCTCACCTTTCACTTGCGACAAATTGGAAAGGTGCAATGGCATCTGCCAACTATTTAACATTGCTTGGAGCCGTCTTTCGCCACCATAATCGGCAGATACAGATTGAAAGGGAGTTTTAATGAAAAGAAAGTCATTGCCAACATTGCCACTCCTCTTTCTGACCGTAGCAATTCCCGCTTTGGCACAAGATGATTGGAGCGCGCTTGAGGCCATGGTACCTGAGAACCCGATCAAGAACGCTTACTTCGGCGAAACTCATGTACATACTTCGTTTTCTCTTGATGCCTACATTGGAGGTGCACGTCTGACACCTTCGGACGCGTATCGCTTCGCGAAGGGCCAACCTGTCTCGGTAAACAACGTGCAGCGCAGAATTGGTCGACCTCTGGATTTTGCGGCCGTTTCCGATCATGCAGAATTTCTTGGCGAGATGCTCTCAACGCAGATCCCATCTGCTCCAGGGCATTACCAAGAAGCTCTTGCTGAGCTGCGCGGTTTGTCGGACATAGAAACTCAACGCGCATGGTTCGTAAAATATGTAATAAGCAACATGCGATCTGGTGAGCCTGAGCATCCACCTTTTTTTGCTGGACTTGAGACAACTGCAACGGCTTGGGAATACTATGTGGTGGGGGCTGCCGAGGCGCATTACGAGCCAGGGACTTTTACCAGCCTTATCGCGTTTGAATGGACGTCGGCCCCCAATGCCGGAAACATGCATCGCAACGTGATTTTCCGAGACAACAAAGTGCCGGACATCCCGCTTAGTGCGCTTGATACTACAGACGAGGAAGAACTTTGGGAGTGGATGGAAGAGCAAGAAGCTGCGGGCTCTAAACTGTTGGCCATCCCACATAATTCCAACGGGAGCAAAGGCTTGATGTTTGAGCCGATCGACAATGCTGGAAGTCCGATCACGCGTGAATATGCCGGGCGCCGCGCCAAGTGGGAACCGTTGATCGAAATGATGCAGATCAAAGGCAATTCCGAAACCCATCCCGGCGTTTCGCCTAACGACGAGTTTGCGAACTTCGAGAATGCAGAGAGTATCGCCACATTCAGTGAACGTTTCTTCCGCAACGATGGCTTCGTCCGTTGGGCTGCGACTAAAGGGCTCGACTATGAGCAGAAGCTAGGTGCGAACCCTTGGAAACTTGGTTTCATCGGAGGCACCGACAATCATAATGGTACCCCAAGTGATGTCGATGAGGCGACCTATAATGGCAGCCATGGTGTTGCCGACGGTACTATCGAGCAACGCCGCGAAGGCGAGATAGACGGCTGGTTGCTTGGCCCCGACGCCAACCCGGGCTCGCTCGCAGGCGTCTGGGCGTCCAAGAACACACGTAGTGCGATTTTTGACGCGATGCAAAGCCGCGAAACCTTCGCCACATCAGGCCCTAGGATACAGCCGCGTTTCTTTGGCGGTGCAATGCTCCAAAGCAACAACGATCCCGTAAAGCTTGTAATAGACGGTTATGCCAACGGCGTGCCGATGGGCGGTTCTCTGACAGCTTTGGACGGCCCACCAACTTTTGCGGTGCACGCATTAAAAGATCCGATCGGAGCCAACCTCGATCGCGTACAAATCATCAAGGGTTGGGTCGATGAAGGCGGAGCGCCGCAAGAACGCATCATAGATGTAGTGTGGTCAGGAGATCGCGTGCCGGATGTGAATGGCAAGCTGCCGCCCGTTGGCAATACGGTTGATCCTGAAACTGCGACTTACAGTAACTCAATCGGAGCTGCGGAGTTGTTTGGTCATTGGACAGACGACGATTTTGATCCTGGCGAACATGCTCTGTACTACATGCGCGTCATCGAAATCCCCACTCCACGCTGGACGACGTATGACGCCGTCCGCCACGGCCTGCCGCTCCTTGAGGATGTCGCGGTGTGGATACAAGAACGAGCATGGACTTCGCCAATTTGGTATTCACCGGAGTAGTAGCCCACAAAGGCAGTGCAGCAGGGCTTCTGTTATGCTTCCGTAATTGGAGCTTCTGTGAATTCGTAGAGCCTCTGTGTGTGCTATTGAATGGCAACTTTGTCCGCAGTGCAGCCCTTCGTATAAAGTGCGGCGAACGACGGATTTGAGTTCAGAGTGATCAATGCTGTATGTCAAACACATGCCGGGACACGAAGTATGTCTGGCAAGGATTCCTTCAGATTGCTTGCTACCGGCGGAAATATCGCCTTAACGTGACATGAAGGAACAAGGGAGAATAGAGATGCAGACTGCCAAGCTGAGCAAGCTGATGATTTTGAGCGCCGTAGCAATGGCCTTGAGCATGACACCGGCCTCGATGGCTTATGCTGACAACAAAGACAAAAAAGAAGAAAGAGAAGACGAAGAAAGAGAAGACGCTATCAAGGGTGCAGTGATCGGGGCCGGAGTCGGCGCGTTAGTAGGCGGAACCGAAGGGGCCGTTGCCGGTGGCGTGGCAGGCGCGATAATTGGTAAAAACAGAAAATAATTCTGTCCAGGCACAGAAAAAATGGAGACCCATATTATGCGAACTCTGACACTCTCACTTGCGGCAACCATAGCATTGGCCGCGACCCCCCAAATAGTCGCCGCAGATGAAGTTGCTGATCAAATGGTGCAAGACGCCCTCCCTTTGATGTATCACACGTGCAATTCTGTCGTTGAAGAAACCGATGGTGATGAAGCGATGATCATCGACGTTGTCGGCAAGATGGTCGCCTTGGTCTTCATAAACCGGAATATTGATATCGCTCAGTACGCCAAAACAGACGAGGAAAGAGCAAAAGTCCGTGCAGACTTTATTGAAGCTCTTCGGGCTGGTTGCGAAAACGATAGGGACGCTCTTTTGGCTGGGGTTGTAGACGGCTCAGTGAAGTCTACCCTCGGCCTTTAGGTAAGATCGAACTTCTCAGTTATCTGTTCCGTGCCTCACTGATATTGGTCGTCGAGCTGCGCAAGGCGATCAGACAAAAATACAGTTGCGTGTCTGGCGTATCGCTCGATCTAGCATCCATAGGACAGGTGCTGACTACCTAGGGGCAGGTCTATCCGGCAACCGTTGATACGGTTGCGAACGGCTGCTCTGTCCGCACAGCAGACATTCGCCCAAACTCTAAGAACGACCGCATCGAGCCCTGAGCGGTCATAAACAAACAACGTTTACTGAGACCAAGTCGGAAAAGGTTAAAGGTTCAGTATCGGAAGCGAAGGCCTACACCAAATCCTTCATCAAAAGATCGGTTGCCACCAATTCCCAGAAGCGCTTCGCCGTAGACTGCGATGCCTTCGTTGATGTTGTATCCGATCTGGACTTCTGCAGAGCCAGACCAAGCATCTTCTTCCCAATCATATGGGACTTTCAAATCCAACTTGGCCCAGTAGTCGGTTGCGAAGGGTTGTAGCGTGATTAACCTGAGCGCCGTCTGGCTGATGTCGGTATCGCCATTGTAGTCAAAGAAATGCTGTACCAAGGGGATAAGTGAAAGACCAGTATCTTGGTTTCCAAAGGCGACCCCGACGAACGGTCCGAGCTGATCTGAACCTGTCCCAATACCTTGGTCATCATTGCCAAACTCAACTATCCAGTCGAGGCCCACCGCCGCGCGGTACCCCCAAGTCTCATTGAGCAAGCCCTCCGTTGGGAAGTATATCAATTTAACGAGCGCCTTTTCCCAGTCGCTGGAGGACATCCCATTTGCTGATATATTGTTGTAGTGAAGCTCGTATTTGATCTTCAAATTGTCTAGCGCCATGAAGGCACCATCAATGAAATAGTCTGTTTTTTCACCGCTATTTCCGTCAGTATGCTGAATTCTGAGATCTGTGTTCCGACCTTTTGAAAGTGGGTTAGAGGCGTTTTCGGCAGCTGCCCCACTTTGAGAAAGGGAGAAGGCCAGAATGCAGGCGGCACTGGTTTTCCGAAATATTGAACTCTTCATTTTTGGTCGCTTTTGAACCTCCTCCAGAAATGGGGTCGGCATTGCCAGAAGGATATGTACGCCGACGTTATGTCGATATCACTAATACGCTACATGGGCAAAGCCGCTCGGTCCGCAGAGCGGTCTCTAATGCACTACGCAGCGAATGGCGGCTCTGAGCTCACTTTGACCGATGCTGCACTATGAATAAATCGAAGCGATCTGCCGAGAGCCGACATTGGCCGCTGACAATCCCGGGCCATTCCAGACATTGAACACTCAATCCGGGTGTTGCAGCCGCACCCGCATAGTGGACATTCGTCAGCAGCAATCGTCGAACTCAACTTGACAGGGCGCCACGCAGAACGAGGAGATCCAACGATTTCAATCGAAACAACTAGAAACAGACAAACCTGCAGGAAACATCAGATATTCTCCAGGTCTTCTGCAAGTTTCAAATCCCGGCTTTTGGCAAGAGTTGTTCCATTGAAAGCGAAATCAATGGAGACAGACAATGAACACAGCCGCCTCAATTGCCACCGCACCAGATCTGGCCGCGGTCAAATCAAAACAACGCGCTACATGGTCGTCAGGTGATTACGCCGCCGTAGGCACGACCTTACAAATCGTTGGTGAGACCCTTGCAGAGGCGATGGATTTGCGACCCGACGCCCGCGTTCTGGATGTTGCCGCCGGAAACGGCAACGCAACCCTGGCTGCAGCGCGGAGACACTGCAATGTCGTTTCCACAGACTATGTTACCAGTCTGTTGCGCGCGGGTGCCGCCCGCGCCAAAGCCGAGCAGTTAACCGTTTCATTTCGGGAAGCCGACGCAGAAGACCTGCCTTTTGAGGGGGCATCTTTTGATCATGTCACATCTACATTTGGTGTCATGTTTACGGCCAATCAACAGGCGGCTGCTGATGAAATGCTGCGCGTCTGCCGCAGCGGAGGCACCATCGGTCTTGCCAACTGGACGCCAGAAAGTTTCATAGGCGAAGTCTTTCGAACGATCGGACGGCATGTGCCACCGGTTTCGGGCGTTCGTTCTCCGTTGGAGTGGGGTACCAAGGCGCGTTTGCAGGAGCTCTTTGGGGCACAAGCTCAAAAAATTGAAATCACGAAACGCCATTTCACTTTCCGTGAACGTTCGCCGCAACATTGGGTGGAACGGTGGCGCGAAATATACGGTCCAATGCACAAAGCTTTTAACGCCGTCGGCGAGCGCGCACCGCAACTCGCAGCAGACCTGATCGCTGTTGCGCGCAATCACTCGACCGATACTCAGGCGATGATTGTTCCGGCTGAGTACGCTGAGATCATCATTCACAGAGCATGAAAAGCCATCAGCCCGGCGGAATTCGCCGGGCAAGTCATTCTCAGGAGACATTCCATGCTAGGGCAGTCCGAACGCCAAAGATCACTCCCGCTTTTTGACAAATATGGCGGCATGCGTGCGTTGCATTCGGTGATTGTCAATTTCTATGATCGGGTGCTGGACAGCGATATCGTTGGCCCATTCTTCGACGACGTCGACATGGCTAAACTGATTGATCACCAGACTAAATTCTTCGCGTCGATTCTTGGGGGCCCTGCTAAGTACACGGATCAGCGATTGGCGAGCGGGCATCATCACTTGACCGTCACAAATGTGCAGTTCGATAAAGTCATAGCGCTTTTAGACAAAACGTTGACCGAAGCGGGCTTTGCTCCAGACGACCTTTCCAAAACACTGAGCGCCGTTGAAGCGCGACGTTCGCTGATTGTTAGGTAATTCCATGCAGATCCAGGAAATTAGTGCAAAGCTACTTGGCTCCATAAATGTTGGAATCTGTATCGTTGACGCCGACACCGGCGTCATCGTTTCGCTGAACCAAACGTTCGAAACATGGTTCGGGAGCGCGGCACAGGGTCAAGTTTTGAATTTGGACACGTCTATTGCCTTGAAAGACCTGCCAGATAGGGAATCGGTGGAGGTTCGCACGAAAGTCAAACATCGGACTTTGGTCGTTGAACTCAGTGCCCATGAAGCGGAACACGAGGGCAACAGGTTGATTATCATCGAAGGCCACAACATCTCACGCTTGCGCGAGACCGAAGCCATGATCGATAGCTATGCAGCCATGGTTGACAAGCGAACCCGCGAGTTGGAGCGGGAAAACAGGCGGGTTGAAAAACTACTTCTGAACATGATGCCAAAATCGGTTTACGAGGAGTTCATGACATTCGGATTTGTCACACCACGGTTGTTCGAGCCGGTGACCGTCATAATGCTGGATTTTGTCGGGTTTACCAAGATGGCCGCAGCTGGCGATCCGAATGTGACGGTTTCCGAGCTGAACTCAATTTTCACAGCATTCGATCAGATTGGTGAGCATCACGGCAGCGAGAGGATCAAAACCATCGGAGACTGCTACATGGCAGTGACTGGATTACCGCACTCCACGCCAGATCACGCGCTTTCAGCTGCGCGGGTCGCGGCCAAAATGATTAGCTTTCTGGAGCGGCGCAATCAAACGCACCCGCACAAATGGCGCGCTCGCATCGGCATTGCCAGCGGCTCTGTCGTAGGCTCAGTGGTCGGTGTCCAGAAATACGTCTATGATGTCTTTGGCCCTGCGGTGAACATGGCCGCGCGTTTGCAAGCTCAATCAAACCCCATGGAGATCACGATATGCGACTCGATGCGCGACGAATTGATCGACGATTTCAAACTCAGTGAGGCCGAGACAGTCTCCTTGCGTGGATTTGGCGATACACAAATTGCGCGCCTGAAACACTACCAACCAAACAGAAAGGTCGCTTGAGCCCTTGGCGCGGGATCTGAGTTTTAAAAACCTGCCTTGCGAAATGAACTGAGCATTCGATCACGGTATGCCTGATCTTTCACGACACTTGCTTCTACAAGTTTTTCGGCAGTGGCATCCGGCCTCACGCTACGAACCTTTGCGGCCATGGCATGCATCCTGTCGGTCAGGTTAAGTTCGGCAGCACAGGCTAAGATTAGTCGCGGTGCCCATGTAGAGCCGGGCGCTTCAATGTAACCTTGTTCAAGCAGAGATAAGGCATCTTCATATTCGCCCAATCCGTATCGGGCGGCGCCAATGCCAAAGTAATAGCTAAACCGCATCGGATCATGCGGGCTAAGACGCAAAGCTCTTTCGTAGTTTGCTACTGCTTCGTTCATGTTCCCGGCGAAGGTTTCCACGGCTCCCAACATGGCCCAGGCCCAAGCCAGACTTGGGTCCAACGCAAGGGCAGACTCAAGGTGATGGCGCGCTGCAGTATGTTGCCCTGCAGCCACCTCGGCCGTGGCCACGAAAGTCAGAACCAACGCATCGCGTGGCGCAAGGTCAAGCGCGATTTTGCCATGTTCCATCGCCTCTGCAAGCGCGGCTGGTCCGTCAGCGGCCCAGTCGGACATCGCCTGTTGTCCCAGACACCACGCAAGCATTGCATGTGACAAGGCATGTTTGGGATCTGATACCAATGCCCGTCGCAAATGAACCACGGCTTGCCGATTGTCATCCGCGTCCATCCGCATACAAAGCGGCGTCGCTCGCAGAAGTTCATGATATGCATCCGTCAAGTCGGCCTCAGCCAAAGCGCGTTGCACTTCAACCATCATGACATTGGGGACGAGGCGGCCCAGAATGGCCGCAACCACCAGGTCTTGCGCCTCAAAAGGGTTGTCAAGCTGCCCTTCAAAACGATCTGCCCAAACCTCTGCCTGCCGTCCGGCATGCATCAAAGAAGCGTTTAAGCGAAATGCATTCCCCGCAAATCGTAATTTGAGGCCAAGCACGTACCGAACGCCCAATTCCTCGGCAGCTTGCTTTGGGTCATTCTGACCAGAGTATCGCGCGACATAAATCGTTCCAACCCGACCAATGGCTGCGCTAATATCGTCCTCTAACCCTTCACCAAAGGCCCGTTGAGCATCTGTTGGATGCACTATTACGGTTGCCATGATGGCAATGGAGGGTTGCGATAAAACCGCTGCAGAGCCGGTCTTGTCATGCGTTTCCTCGACCGTGCCAACAAATTGAAACCCGTGCCCGTGCACAGTTCGGACCAAAGCCTGCCGCGTGCCGTCATCTCCAATGGCTGCTCTGACCGCTTTGACGCGGCTGCTTAGGGCTGCATCCGAAACTATCCTGCCCTTCCAGATAATCGAAAAAATTTCGTCCTTAGAAACGACACGGTCACGGTTTTCAAGGAGATGCCGAAGCAGCGCAAACACTTGCGGCTCTGTAGCAATTGGAACGTCTTCCCGCGTCAATTGCAGGCGGCTTGCATCCAGCACGTATTGATCAAAAGCATATTTCACAGGGGAATTCTGCGCGAATTCAGTTTTTTCGTAAAGCTTGAACGCAATTCGCGGCACCCAAATAAAGCTGTTTTCGTATCCGAGCACAGCGCTTTGGCAGCGGCCAGGACACATAGTCGCCAAGTCTCCAGAAAATCACCAGAAAACCTCCATGAAAGGACCAAGCATCGCATCACCCGGCTCGGGCAAACAGAGATCATCTGAAACAAAAATGAATTGGAGCCTGACTTATGAACCGCCCTGGTCTGATCCTATATGGCGCCGCTGCCTATGTTCTTTTCAATGTGGCCTTTCTGTACATGATCGGCTTTCTCCTGCAACTGCCTATTCCGAAAGCGATCAACGATGGGACCTCATCCGCCTGGCCCGTCGCCCTCGTCATCAATGTCGGGCTGATCTTCCTCTTTGGCTTTTTTCACAGCCTCATGGCGCGACAGGCGTTCAAATCCTGGTGGACGCGGATCATTCCTGCGGATGCAGAACGCAGCACCTATGTGCTGCAATCGGCCCTGTTTCTGACCCTGGCCATTTGGCAATGGCGCCCGATGCCCGAAACGATCTGGATCGTCAATGGTGCCCTGGCGTGGCTGACCTATGGCATCTGCGCACTGGGTGTCTTTCTGGTTTTGCTTTCCACCTTTCTGATCGACCATTTCGAGTTGTTTGGTCTGCGTCAGATTTGGACTGCAAACAGCGCTCAGCCTATGCCCAAACCGGAGTTTAAAACGCCCGGACTTTACCGTTTCGTGCGCCACCCAATGCAGCTTGGCGTCATCCTAGTCTTACTCGGCACGCCGCACATGACGGTTGGTCACGCGCTCTTTGCCGGGCTGATGACGGTTTACGTGATGATTGGCCTATGGTTCGAAGAAAGATCTCTGGTGCGCGAGTTTGGCGATACGTATCGCGCGTACCAGGCGATGGTTCCCATGCTGATCCCGCGCATGACGCCCTTGCGTTCCGGCGATCTCGAAGCGCGACACGGCTGAGCCTTCCCGGGCTACTGGTCGTACTATCGGCACACCAAGAGCCCGTTCAACGCCAATTTATCGCGATATAAGCGTTGGGTGGTAGTGTGAACCCGGAACTACTTTTGGAAGTAGGATCTTAGAAAGTTGGGTCATAGGCTATGTAGTTGGCCTGGCCCAAAGAATTGAACGCTCGCAGTGAGCACGCGAGCGAAAACAACGTGGAAACAGCCTCAAAGGAGTCGACCGACTGACTTGTAGATCGCTACCTACGCATGTTTGTATGTCCGATCTCGTAGATCCTAACATAGCTGCTTGCATCTGCAGCGAATGATTGCTTCCCGCCCTACGTGTCCTCCGCAGCGGTTGCAATGCGCACAAAGCGGTCATTCGAATAGAAAATGTCAATAGCCGTTTTGTCCGCAATTCGGACATCGATCGATTTTCCCCGAATAACCGCTCTGCGGACAAAGTGTGAATTCGCTGCGTTTGCACCAAGGTCTGCAATCTCGAGTAACCGGCCGCACGTGTGCGGCCGATCTTTCGATTTTACCGATCTGTGAGGAGATTTTCAGGTTGGTTCCGCTTCACCGGGGGGTGGAACGTTCAGCCGGTTTCACCAAATCCTTTCGGTACTGGCAAATCAGGCAAGGTTGCCGCTCGTTTTTGCAGGGCCCGCCCGATAACTACACGGCTGATTTCGGTTGTCCCGTCCACAATCCGCAGCATTTGTGCGAGGCGGGACAAACGATCCAGACCATAAGGCTGCAGCAGACCCATACCGCCCAACACTTGCGTACAGGTGTTCGCAACCTTCACTGCGGCATCTGGCACAAACCGTTTGGCATGAGCGGCCATCAGAGGGCCTTCGGGTGTGCCAAGGGATTCTGCCGCCTTTCGATAAAGCAGCTTGGAGGCTTCAAGATCGGTCGCAACCTCACCCAGCATCCACTGGATTCCGTCCAGATCGAGGTTCTTGCCGCCAAACATCTTGCGGTTCTTGGAATAGGACAGAGCCGTATCCAATGCGGCTTGCATCAATCCACAGCATCCTGACGCAATCGACACACGGGCGATATCGATCGCCATGAGCGAGCCTTGCAAGCCCTGACCGATCGGCAGGATGATGTTGTCTTCGCTCACCACCACCTTGTCCATGTACATCTCGGCCAGAGGCAAGAAGCTGTAGGACGGGGTATCATAGAGCGGTCCAAAGCTGAGGCCCGGCGCGTCGGCGGGAATGGCGATCATCGCCATATCCTTGTGGCCGGGTGCGTCACTGGTTTTGACCACGGTGAAATAGACATCAGCCTCACCGGCCAAGCTGACCCATGCCTTCGCACCGCTGATCGTCCAAGTGCCGTCATCATTGATCTGGGCGCGCGAATACATGTTTGTGGCATCCGAGCCGGATTGCGGTTCAGTCAGTGCAAAGTTCGCCAGTTTGCGCCCCGAAGTCAGATCCCGCGCCCATTTTTCCTTGAACGCATCCGTGCCATAACCGCAGCCCGCGAAGGTGCAGATGTTATGCATCGACAGGGCAAAGGCATAGGCACCATCGCCCAACCCCAGTTGTTCATAGACCTGAATGCCCTCTGCCAGTGGCAAGCCCTGACCACCAAACTCCTCGGGGGCGTAGAGCCCCGTCAGGCCAGCGGCCCCGGCCTTGTCAGACGCATCACGGGGCCACTTCTTTGCGGCGTTCCAGGCGTCCACATTGGGCAGGATGACCTGCTCGGCGTGGTCGCGTGCGGCTTGGAGTATGGTGGCGAGTTTGTCTGACATTGGTCGGTCCTTTCAGGGGCGATCATTCTCATATGACGCCATAACCCCGCAGCCACGGATGGCCGGATTGATGGGCTGTAAAGGCGAAAATTTAGATAAGAATGCTTTGTTGCAACAAGATTTAGCGATCGGGCTTGCTAAGCTCTATCTCTTGCGCTGACAGATCATTGTCCAAAAGTGACAAAAACGGCGCCTTACGTTTTTTCCTGCGGTAGGAGCTTGGCCTGCTGCCGGTCCAACGCTGAAAGGCCCGATGAAAGTTGGCAGCCGAGGAAAAGCCCACATCCTGCGCAATTGCCTCAACGCTTTTGCGCCCCGCCTGCAGGTCGCGGATCGCGGTGTCGCGGCGCAGGGCGTCTTTTATGGCCTGAAACGACGTGCCATCCGCCTGCAACCTGCGGATCAGGGTGCGCGGGGTCATGTGCATTGCGGATGCTGTCTGGGTCAGGGTGGCCGCGTCCCATCCCGCTTGGCCCAGATAGGTGCGCACGCGCAGCGATTGGGTGTGTTCACGCGACGAGGTGAAAATCCAGTCCCGCGGCGCGTTTTGCAAAAACCGGTCAAGGTCAGCGGTGCTGCGCGTCTGCACGGGACCCAGTGCATTCGGATCGAACGAGATTGCGGTGGCGGGCTGGCCAAACCGCAGCGATGCAGGAAAGATGATCGCGTAATCCTGATCAAAGTCCGGGCGATCAAACGCGAAATCAACGGCTTTAACCGGAACCTCATGCCCTGCCAGCCAAGACATGAGCCCGTGGGCAAGTTTGAGGATCAGCATGTGGCCAAACCGTTGCACAGGCGCATCTGTTTGCGGGTTCAGGCTCAGTGTGAGGGCGCTGTCAGTGTCATCCAGATCAAACTGATAGTCATCCAGCAGCAAATTCCAGAAGGTCGAAAACCGGTAAAGTGCAGATGGCAAGGATGTGGCTTCGCGCACTGTCGTCAGAAGGTGTTGCAGGGCACGCGGTCGCACGGGCCTGCTCCAAAGCCCCATCATCTCATCGCCGGTCTCAACTGCAGCAAGTTGATAGAGGCAAACGATCTGATCCAGCGTGACGCGACCATTCGGCGAGCGCGTATCCGCGTTCAGACCGGACCGGCTCAGCAGCGAAGCCATCTGCGCCTCTGGGCACAGGGCACGCAGCGCCGCCAGCCAGTCATCGACAAACTGGCTGGAAACCGTGGAAAGGATCGTTGGCGCGACATTGGTCATAACGCCTCAGGAGGTATCACCAATTCCGGTCGACATGAAACGCAGGCTTGCAGATGGCGACCCTCGCAGATGACAGAATGTCAATGTCTCAACCAGATAACGCTCTGCTTGAACTAATTTCAGTGGGGTCAGGCGACTTCGAACAGTGCTGCGGCGCCCATGCCTCCGCCGACACACATGGAGGTCACCACGTATTTCACGCCACGACGCCTCCCCTCAATCAGAGCATGCCCGACTTGTCTCGCACCTGTCATGCCGTAGGGGTGGCCAATCGATATTGCACCGCCGTTCACGTTGTAGATTTCGGGATCGATCCCAAGATGGTCACGGCAATACAGAACCTGGCAGGCAAAGGCTTCGTTAAGCTCCCAAAGGCCGATGTCTTCGATGCGAAGACCTGCATTCTTCAGCAGCTTTGGAATTGCAAAGATCGGGCCGACCCCCATCTCTTCCGGTGCGTTTCCTGCAACAGCCATGCCGCGATAGATACCTAGCGGTGTGAGGCCCTGCTGCTCAGCCACTTTGCCTTCCATGAGCACACAAGCCGAGGCCCCGTCAGAGAGTTGGCTTGCGTTTCCGGCAGTAATCACGCCTCCTTCGACAACTGGGTTCAATGCCCCGAGAGTTTCGGCCGTCGTGCCCGGCCGGTTGCCTTCGTCTTTTGACAAGGTCACCTCGTCCAGGGTTTCCTCTCCGGTTTCGCGGTTTTTGACCCGCTTTATCGCAGTGATCGGAACGATCTCGTCATCAAAGGCGCCAGCGGCCTGAGCCCGGGCCGTCCGACCTTGGGAAAGTGCAGCGTATTCATCCTGGGCGTCACGACTGATCCCATATACCTGCGCCACATTTTCCGCCGTCATCAGCATCGGCATATAGGCATGTTCAGATTGGGCGATAACGTTTGGATCTTTCTCATCGCCCGCCCATTTCAGATAGGCATTCTGCAGGATGGAAATATTTTCCTGCCCGCCTGCCACCGAGACATTCTGACCATCCACAATGACCTGCTTTGCGGCCGTCGCAATGGCCATCAATCCCGATGAACATTGCCTGTC
>NZ_JBXWQJ010000023.1:0-48862 GCF_059612325.1 Ruegeria sp. CDSA021 | reverse complement strand
GGCGTGTCGCAACCCGATATGACAGATGCACGAAGGTCTTCCTATCAGCAATCGCGCTGGCCGCTCTCGTCATTTACTGGCTATGAGTCCTGACCTTAGGAAGCCGCTGGTGCCAATTCCCTGCGCGCATGCCGTTCGCATGGCACGCTCTCTTGGACCTTTCCGATTGTATTGCGCTGCATTTCAGGTCTCCATCTGGCTACTCAGGTACTCACCTGTTCGACGGTAATGATCGATCAAGTGCCGGGTTGCGCTGTCTGCGTCGTGATCTAAGGCAGCGTCCAAAATCTGCTGATGCTCGGCGGTGATATCCCGTTTTTTGTAACTCGAGCCGCCGGCCGCCAGATAGCGGTAGCGAATGTTCAAGTCGTAAAGCTGCGAACAATACCGTAACAGCAACGGCAGTTTCGAGTTGTCCAGCAAAGCCATATGAAACGCTTTGTGAGTGTCTTCAAAGTCGTGCGCCCCATTCTGGCTGGCCTTTTTCATGTGGTGGTGACGCAATACAAATCTATCCTCCCATGCGGCATCCGCGTTGGCGATGGAGGCGCGCAGCGCGGTTTCCTCGAGGTTGCATCGCAGCAGCAGGATTTCCTCGAAGTTACACTTGCTCACTGGCGCAGCCCTAAACCCGCGTTGGTCAATCCGTTCAACCAACATGTCTGATGTCAATAGACTCAGCGCTTCGCGAACCGGACTGGCGCCAGTGTCCAAAAGCCCGCGGAGCTGTTCAATCTTGAGTTTTTGTCCGGGAGGCAATTCGCCCGTCAGGATCATATCGCGCAGCCTTCGATATGCACCGTGAGTGGCTGATGTCTCTTTGCCCTCGGTATCCAGCATGGCGTCCATGTCCGACCGTTCCTCTTAGAATTCGCTAATTATGGGTGCTCTTAACTGAGAGCACTCGTTCCAGTCGATAGGCCAACTGAAAGGTTCAGCGAACCTTCGTTTATCATCCAGCGGCGAAGGACAAAGCTGCGCGCCCCGCACTTGTGCATGGGATCGTTCTCGGCCAGCTTGCGGGCAGCCTCAAGGCTGTCAGCGCGATAGATGATCAGGCCCATCCCTTGCATATGTTTACCAGTCTCATCCGACATTGGCCCGGCAAAGGCCAACTTCCCCGATCGTTCCAGTTGAGCCTGATACGCCAAATGATCCTGAAGCGCTGACTTAACATCTTCCGGTGCTTTGGCGGGCGTGCTGTGCGCAACGTATAGCTCCAAGGCAAGTGCGCCACGGCTTTTCGCTTCTGATTTGTAGTCTGCCCAAGCAACCATGGCTATGCTCCAAAATATCGATATTATTTGACATATGGCAAAATAGTCGGCAAAAATCAAGCGAACTGACATGGATGGTGAAAATGAAATACCTGGTGGGAGAGACTTCGGAAGGCACTGCGGTTTTTGCTGTGAACGGTGAAAACGCTGTGAATTTAACGGTTTTGGATCCTGCCGTTGGTTCCGATCTGATGGGTTTGATAGCCATGCCTGAGCTGACCGACTCGCTGGCTGACAAAATCGCCGCTGCAGACAGCGTGCCTCTGTCGTCTATCACACCGGCCTTGCCCGTGGCCGCGCCCGGCACAATCATTTGCATGGGGTTGAACTATACGGACCACATCAAGGAAGGCGGATATGACATCCCCGAGTATCCGACGCTGTTCATGCGTGGGAAAAACTCGATCATGGCGGCAGGACAGCCAATGGTGCGGCCTGCCTGTTCTGAGAAACTCGACTATGAAGCCGAGCTTATGCTGATTGTCGGAAAACGAGGTCGCCACATCTCGGAAGAAGACGCGTTGGACTATGTCTTTGGCTACACGGTGTTCAACGATGGATCACTACGGGACTATCAGCGCAAAACCGTTCAATGGACGCCAGGCAAAAACTTTGATGACACAGGCGCCATCGGCCCTTTCACCGTAACGCCGGACGAATTGCCCGAAGGGGCATCTGGTCTGAAGATCGAAAGCCGTGTGGGCGATGAAATTCTTCAAAGCTCGAACACGGCCAACATGATTTGGGGCGTTCGTCAGGTCATTGCGACGATTTCCGAATACACCACTTTGGAGCCCGGAGACCTGATTGCGCTGGGCACACCCCCGGGGGTCGGCCACGCCAAAAAGCCCAATCCCCGTTGGTTGAAGCCCGGCGAAACCGTCGAGATCGAGATTGAAGGCATCGGTATCTGCGCCAGCCCGATCATCGACGAAAAAGAGGCCAACTCAAAGGTGGCAGCAGCATGAGCGCACCAACCGGGGCAAAGCTGGAGGCACTTCGTGCCAAGGCGCAGCAAGATCATCGCGATCTGCGCGAGCGCATTCCACGCCTGTCGGATGACGCAATCGCTTTGATCCTGCGCGACTCCAGATCGCACTACGCATGGACCGATCAGCCAGTCCCTGACGAACTGCTTGAAGAAATCTATGACATCACGATCAACGGCGCGACCAGCATGAACACCCTTCCAGCGCGCTTTATTTTCGTGAAAAGCGCCGAGGGCAAAGAGCGGCTTGCCAAGTCGCTAAAGCCAAAGAACGTGCCAAAGATGATGGACGCTCCGGTAACGGCGATCATTGCCTATGACTTGGACTTCTGGAAAGAACTGCCCTTTCTTTTCCCGCATGAAGATCGCCGCCCTCTGTTCGAGAACAACCCCAACTATGTGGCCGATACTGCATACCGAAACGGCACGCTGCAGGGCGCGTACTTCATGATCGCGGCGCGGGCCGTCGGGTTGGACGTGGGTGCCATGTCAGGCTTCTCGAACAAGATCGTCGACGAAGAGTTCTTTGCGGGTACGACACTCAAGTCCAACTTTCTTTGCAATCTGGGCTACGCGGACGAAACTGGACTGTTCCAAAAGCTGCCGCGCTTTCCGTTCGAAAAAGTTTGCTCTTATGCATAAGGAGGTGATGCCGTGGCCATGAAAGTGAAACCTGTCGTGACTTACCGCACGACAGCTCAATGCCCGACACATGCGCGCACTGAGATCCCAATTCGCGATCTGGATGTGGTTGTCGACGAACCCGTCGAACGGGGCGGAACAAATCTTGGCCCGTCTCCGACCGAAACCGCAATGGCGGCCCTGATCGCCTGTACCAACGTCATCGGGCACAAGAACGCGCACCGGTTGGGTATTGATCTTGGTACGGTGACAATCGACGCGAAATGCAGACTGGATCGGCGCGGTGTCTTGATGGAGGAGGAGATCAATGTTCCGTTTCCCGAAATTGAGCTCACCGTGAATTGTGAGACGCCCGCCAGTCAGGAGGAACTGACACGCGTGGGCGAAGAAACAGCCAAATATTGCGCCATTGCAAAACTGTTTGAAGCGGCAGGCACTGACCTGACCGTCAACTGGGTCAAAATTAACCACTAAAAAAAAGACCCGACTTTCTGGGAGGAGAGATAATGAAAAATTGGACCAAACGCAGCCTTATAGGAGCTGCTCTGACAGGCGTCATGGCCTTGCCTCTTGCCGCAGAAGAGACCATTTCCGCTGTTGTAATAGACGGTTACCCCGACCGCGCGTTGTGGGTGAAAGAATTCTCCAATTTCTTCATTCCGGAAGTGGACAAACGGCTGGCCGAGTCCGGCAGCTATAAAATGAACTGGCAAGAGAATTATGGCGGTTCAATCGTAAAGCCGAAAGGCGTTCTGGAAGGGATCCAGCTGGGCCTTGGCGACATAGGCATCGTCACAACGATCTTCCATTCCTCGAAGTTGCCCAGCCAGGGTATTTCGGGTTCGACGCCATTCGTTGCAACGGACGCGCGCGCCGTGGCCAAGGCCGTGGACGAAATCGCACGAGAATATCCGGCGATGCAAAATGAGTTCGCTGCGCAGAACCAGGTCTATCTGGCAACGGGTGTTGTTCTGGACACCTATCAGATCTTTTGCTCAAAACCGGTTGCTGCCGTCTCGGACCTGGAAGGGCGCAAGATTGCTGGTGCAGGACTCAACCTGCGTTATCTTGAGGGTATCAAAGACGCAGCTGGCGTTCGTGGTGGGCTGACGGACTTTTACAATATGGTCCAAACTGGTCTGGTTGATTGTGCGATGCTCTGGCCCGAAGCCGCCAAGACCTTCAAAATCGCCGAAGTGGCTCCTTACATGCTCAAAGCTGACTTGGGTGCCGTGAACTCCAAGACGATCACCGTGAATTCTGACTATTGGGCAAAGTTGCCAGATGAAGTCAAAGACGTTCTGAAGGCCGTCGCCATCGACTACCGGGATCACGTGGCTGGTATCGCTATGGACCGCGCAGCGGCCTCAAGAGAAGCATATACCGAAGCTGGTGGGACGATTGTCGAAGTTTCGGACGAAGACCGCGCCGCCTGGGCAAACGCCATGCCGAATGTTGCTCAGGAATGGGCGGCCACGCTGAATGAGAACGGCGAACAAGGCGACGCGATATTGGCCGCCTATCTTGGCAAGCTTCAGGACGCCGGTTTCACCGGAGTGCGTGACTGGACGGCCGAATAACCGTCCGGCGATCCGGGAAAGGGGCCTTTCATGCTGAAGACCGCAGTTGCTGGCCTGTCGCGGGTCGCCAATTCACTCGCAATCGCCGCCAATGCTTTGGGTACGCTCGTCGTTCTTGCGTTGGTGGTTGTTCTGAATGTCGACGTCATTGCACGTGGCCTGTTTTCGGCCCCACTGCGAGGCACTTATGAGATGGTGCAGTTCTCGGTCGTGATGATCGTCTTTCTGCAGTTGGCAGACGTGGTCAGGGTGGACCGGCTGACACGTTCGGACGGGTTTTTGAACCTGCTGCACCACCGACGCCCCGGCTTGACGGCCAACCTGAGGCGTATCATCAACGCGATTTCAGCGATCTTCATGGCCCTGATTGCTTATGTGACCTTTCCCGAATTCCTGCACATGTGGGAGACGCAGGACTATTTCGGAGTGCCGGGTCTTTTCACATTGCCCTGGTGGCCGGTCAAACTGGTCATCGCGTGCGGTACTGCGCTTGCCTGCGTGATCTTCCTGCTCAAGGTCGTCACGGCGCAGGACCGCCCGCAACTTATTCGCACCCCTGAACATGACGAGGCCTCAGAATGACGCCGATTGAGATTGGCCTGATCTCGGTCGTTGCCATCGTCTTTTTGATCTACGCAGGCGTCTACATTCCCATTGCTCTGGGTGTCGTCTCGTTTGTGTCGATCTGGCTGATGCGGGACAATTTCACCCTTGCGCTCAACCTGTTGAAAGTGGCGGTCGGCGATAGCGCGATGGAATACAGTTTCGCGACTATCCCGCTGTTTACGTTTATGGGCCTCATCGTTTCAAAGGCCGGGTTAGGCAAGGACATCTACGAAGTCATGACCATGCGGTTTCGCAAGGTCAAAGGCGGGATTGGAATGGCCACGGTCGGGGCCAACGCCGTCTTTGCCGCAGTTACCGGATCATCAATTGCGTCAGCATCGGTGTTCACCAAAGTCTCGGTGCCGCAGATGATGGCGCAGGATTACAACCCACGTTTTGCTGTTGGCGTGGTGGCCGGGTCATCAGTGCTGGGCATGATTATCCCGCCTTCCGCGATGCTGATCATCTACTCCTTTGTTGCTGAACAATCCGTAGGGGACATGTTCCTTGCCGGGGTTATTCCGGGGATCATGTTGGCGATCGCCTATGTTGGCGCGATCTGGGCCATGGGCCGATTCACACCGGCGTTCGTCGGTGGCCGCATCGTGGCAGATACCGAATGGATGTCCGGGCGCGAGATTGCGTCCAAAACGCTACCAACTCTGTGCATCATTACTATCGTTCTTGGCGGGATCTACACCGGCTGGCTTACTGCGGTCGAGGCAGGAGCAGCCGGGGCATTTGTCGCTTTGATCATCGCTGTCCTACGCAGGTCCATGTCCCCAAAAGCGTTCTGGGACGCGTTGCTGGAAACCGGTCATATCACAGCGGCGATCCTGTTCCTGATCACAGCGGCGTCAATCTACAGCCGCATGTTGGGACTGGCCGGGTTGCCTAACCAATTGCAGGATATGCTTGCAGGGAATTCCGCATCCTTCTGGTCGATCATGCTGCTTTATGTGCTGTTGATGCTGTTTCTCGGAACATTGCTCGACACGGCATCGATCATTCTGATCGTTGTCCCGTTGTTCCTGCCTATGGCCGAAGCGCTGGATATGTCGCTGATCTGGTTTGGGATCATCACCGTAGTCGGAGCCGAAATCGGACTTTTGACCCCGCCGCTGGGCATATCCTGCTTTGTTATCAAATCCACGATAAACGATGACCGCATCTCGCTGAAGGACGTGTTTATGGGCGCGCTTCCCTTCGCCTTTGTGATGCTGATCGTTCTGTTCATTCTGATCGAGTTCCCGATCCTCAGCCTTGCCCTGATTTAAGGAGACCAAGATGCGCTCTGTCACCAAAGACAACATCACCGACGTGTTCATGGGGTACCTGTCGAAGGACACCGATCCGCGGATGCGTGAAATCATGGGGTCTCTGGTCAGGCATCTCCACGATTTCGCCCGAGAAACCAACCTGACGCATGACGAATGGCGCACGGGAATTGCATTCCTAGAAGGTTGTGCTGCTGTGGAAACCGAGGACAGGCATGAATTCGTGCTGGCCTCGGACGTAATGGGCCTGTCATCGCTGGTGGACATGCTGCATTCAAGTCCGGACGCAACAAGCTCATCTGTTCTTGGGCCTTTTCACGTCTCTGGCGCGCCCCCACTGCCAATTGGAGGCGATATGAAGCGTCATTACGGAGGGCCGGTTCTGCTTGCAGAAGGCGTTATCCGGGATACCGAGGGTAATCCGATTGCTGGCGCTGAACTCGACATCTGGCAAACTGCGCCAAACGGAATGTACGCGAGTCAGGATGAAGAACAGGACACCTATTCTTTTCATGGTCTGATGACCACCGGTGAGGATGGTAAATACGCCTTCACAACCGTCAAACCAGTTGAATACACGGTGCCGTCGGATGGACCTGTTGGGGGCATCCTGCGCGCCTGCGGTCGTCATCCCTGGCGACCGTCGCACCTGCATTATATCGTCAAGGCACCCGGCCACAGATCTTTGGTGACCGAGATCTTTCCGGACGACGATCCATACCTGGATCAGGATACAGTGTTTGGCGTTCGGGATGACCTGGTGATGACGTATGTTGAACGACCAGCTTCAGAATTTCCCGATAACATGGAACTTTCTGGTAAGATTACCGAACCTTTCTTGTACGTGAACTTCGATGTGAAGCTTGCCAGAGTCTGAATTCTGTTGAGGATGCTTAAGGTGCTGAAACACACTTTCCTTTTAGGTGCAGCGCTGTTCTGCGGTACGGCATTCGCAGAAGAGCGACCGATCTTCGATGCACATATCCACTACAGCCATGATGCCGTAAAACTGGTGCCACCCGAACAAGTGGCCAAAATTCTCCGGGACGCGGGCGTTCGGAAAGCGCTCGTTTCCAGTTCGGACGACAATGGTACGCAACTGCTGTTGGCCGCTGCGCCGGACATCGTTGTTCCAGCGCTTCGCCCTTATCGTCGTCGCGGTGAAATCAACACCTGGATGCACGATGAAACGGTCATCGACTATCTGCAAGCAAACCTGGCCAAGAACGACTACGAAGCCATC
The DNA here is from genome assembly GCF_059612325.1 of Ruegeria sp. CDSA021. Lineage (NCBI taxonomy): Bacteria > Pseudomonadati > Pseudomonadota > Alphaproteobacteria > Rhodobacterales > Roseobacteraceae > Ruegeria > Ruegeria sp. CDSA021. Next base: position 41,249 of record NZ_JBXWQJ010000023.1, on the reverse strand, counting down.
GGCGAATTTCATGCCTATGGGGACGATATCAAAACGCCAGTTATCCAGCGCATGATTGCGATGGCAAAAGAACAGAACCTAATTCTTCACCACCACGGCGATCGCGAGGCAGTTGATTTGATCTTCGAAACCTGGCCTGAGGCACGGGTATTGTGGGCCCATTCTGGCTTTGACGACCCGGCCAGTGTGGTCGATGCCTTAGACGCCTATCCCAGGCTATGGGCCGATCTGGCCTTTCGTTCGGATATGGTTTCGCGAGGCCGCGTCGACCCAGATTGGAAGGCAGCGTTCGAAGCGCACCCCGATCGTTTCATGGTTGGTACAGATACGTTTGCACCGGAGCGTTGGTACTACGTAGGCCCTCATGCGGACTTTTCGCGTGAATGGCTGGATTTGCTTCCGGATCAGATCGCTGACAACATCGCTTTTGCCAACGCAGAGCGTCTACTGGCGTCAGAATGATCCGCTGGATTTTAGTGTTTTTGGCATCATCCGGCGCGGCTGTTGCTTGTGAAGCAGAGGGACAACGCATGGGATCGGAAACACAAAACGCACCCGCGGTGCATGTGGCTGCCACTACAATTCCCTTAGCCCAACCGTTTTCCATTTTGGTTACAATTTGCGGTGAAACTGCCGTCAGTGTGGTGCGCGTCGACGCGATCATGCCCGCTCACCAACACGGGTTGAACTACGCTCCAAAGGTCACTGCAATAATCGACAGACTGTTCCGTGTGGATGATATGCTATTCCACATGCCGGGCTTGTGGGAGCTGCAGGTGAACGTCGATTTCAGCGGGCGATCGGTATCATATACGTCTGAAATTGCGCTAAAATGAAGCTGTGGGTGACAGCTGCGTTAATAGTCCTGACGGGTGCGGTGCGCGCCGAAGTCCTTTTATCTGAAGACGAAATTCAAAAAACGCTGCCCTTCGGACCGTGGCCTCCGATTGTTCAATCGGACCCAAGCAACAGGGTTTCACGTGATTCAAGAGCGATTACGCTCGGCGCGGCCTTGTTCAACGATCCGGTATTGTCAGTCGATGGCGCATTTTCTTGCGCGAGTTGTCATGATCCTGAACAGGCATTTGCGACTTCCGAGGCACGGGCGCTTGGCCGCGTCCTGTTAGATCGAAACACACCATCACTTCGAAACCTTACTGGTCTCCGCTGGTACGGATGGGGCGGCAAGAGCGACAACCTTTGGGCAGCCAGCTTGCATCCGATCATCGAAGAACAGGAGTTGGCGCATAGTAAAGAAAGCCTAAAAACGGCCATTTCTGAGAGTTCATATGTCGATGATTATGAAACTATTTTTGGCAGTATCCAGGTTCAAGAACCAGAATTGGTGTTGGTGAATACTGCCAAAACTATATCGGCTTACCTGGAAACGTTGGGGACCGAGCGGACACAATTTGACGATTTCAGGGATGCATTGGAACGCCGAGATGTAGCGGCGGCTGCGAACTATCCGGCAGCTGCCCAGCGAGGTCTTCAGCTCTTTTTGGGACGCGGAAATTGTGTGCTTTGCCACAACGGTCCGAGATTTTCTAACAATGAATTCCACGATGCCGGCGTTCCATATTTTCTGAACGAAACCGAAGTCGACGAAGGGCGGTTCGGTGGATTGAACTTCTTACTTTCAAGCGCATACACATTAGACGGCGACTGGAGCGATGATCCGGATAGGCAAGGTGCATGGGCGGTTCGCAGTGTACGCAGGAGCCACTCCGATTTTGGGACTTTTCGTACGCCAAGCCTGCGGGGCGTGGCCGAAACCGCGCCTTACATGCATGACGGCAGCCTGATCGACTTGGATGCGGTGATCAGGCATTACAGCGAAATTGATGCAGAAAGGTTGCACGCCGACGGTGAAGCCATTCTCTCGGCGTTGAATTTGTCTGAGCGCGAGATAGCAGACTTGGTCGCATTTTTGGCGACACTGTCCAAGGTGCCTTAATACAGCTCTTGTGTTAACGGCTTGGGAATGGGCTAACTGGCTGGCAGCCTTGGCGACCGTTTGAGGTCTTGGGATCTGTGCTTCATCTCACTAAGAAAAACTACTCCTGAGGCTATTCCGATCATCGTGAACGTTTAAGCCAGCTGGGGTGCACGGCTTCGTTGAACCCAGATCTCGCTTTTCAGGTCACTGAAAAGTTTGATGGATATTGGCGGCTGTCTCACGCAGCGCTTGTTCAATTGTTGCTTTTTGTCTTGAAAACCGGGTCGTTGGTACCGGAATGGAGATTGCGTGCAAATCTCCAACCCAATCGACGAAGGAAAAACCTATTGCCGACACGCCAGCGGAATGTTCGTCCAAATCATAAGCTAGACCCTGTTCTCGGATAACAGCCAGCTCGGACAAGAACTCATCTAAGTTCCTCTGGATACCATTCCGGTTCCATTCGTTTCGAATTAGCTTGATCGCATCCTCTTTACTGAGTTGGGCAAGACACGCTTTTCCATTCGCCGTGGTGGTCAACGGAAAAACTTCCCCCACTTGCGAGACGGTTGTCAAACGGTACACGCCGGGAACCTGATCCAGAAAAACCATACCGATGCCACGCATGACTGCGAGGTCTGTTGTTTCTCCGGTCTTCTGGGTCAGTTCCGTTAATAGAAGCCGGCAGTGTTCTACAATATTGTAGTTGGCTGCGCCTGCGAGGACGCTCAGTTCAGGGCCTAGCCGCAATCCGCTTCCATTCGCGTCGGCAATAACCAATTTTTCTTCTGCAAGGGCGCTTGTGATTCTCTGTACCGTAGAGCGGGGCAGATCAACGCGGTCGGCGATTTTCCCCAAGCTCATTCCAGATTGGCTTTCCTTCAGAACACGCAGAATCGAAGCCGCTCGTGAAATAACTTGAATTCCACCTTTTTCATTTTTATCAGACACTTAAGCTGCCCTCACACTTCTTTCTGCCACCGCATGCCGGTATTGGTTATTCAAGCACAATGTATCGCAATGCGGTGCAAGTCAACCGTAATGTGAGTTTATTGTTGACCGCATTGTGGTGCGTGTGCATCATTATACGGGACAGGTGGGGAGGCCACCCAAACAATTCAAATCGACCAACGCCGCTTCGTCGGCGAACAGAGGAGATATGCCCAATGGTTGAAATCCGCGGCATCGAGTTCCAGGGCAACACCGAAAATGACATGGGGTTGGAGTTCTACAACCTTAGCCACAGATACGGGTTTCAGTGTCCGAATTGGCCCTATTTCAAAGACGTTCAGATCGACCGGAAACACTACATGGCCAAGTCGGGCGTCTTGTCGCAGACTATTACCACGACCATGCACGTGACAACGCATATCGATGCACCAGCGCACGTAGTTCAGGGAACGCCGTTCATCGACGAGGTGCCGCTGCCGCATTTCTTCGGTTCGGGACTGGTCGTCTCGGTTCCCAAAAAGAAGTGGGAGCAAATCACAGGAGATGATCTGGAAAAGGCCTGCGGGCACGCGATCCGAAAAGGCGATGTTCTGATCATTAACACAGGTTGGCACAAGCAGTACGAAGATGGTGACTACTTCGCCTACTGCCCGGGTCTTGTTCCTTCAGCCGCTGAGTGGATGATCGAAAAAGGCGTGAAAGTTGTTGGGCATGACACCCAGGCAAATGATCACCCGCTGGCAACGGCCATTGGTCCACAACGCAACGGTCCGATCCTGCCGCACCTTGAGAAAGAGTACCTTGAATGGTCGGGCGGAACCCCATGGGAGGTTGATTTCCCAGAATGGGAGCCGGTGCATAACATGCTGTTCTCAAGAGGTATACTCGGCATCGAAAATGTCGGCGGCGATCTTGATGCGGTTACCGGTAAGCGGTGCACCTTCGCGTTTTTCCCATGGAACTGGGACCGTGGTGATGGCTGCATCATCCGCCTGGTCGCGATGATCGACAAGAACCAGTCTTACCGCATCGAGGCTGGCGAAGAATTCTGAACACTCGCGGACCGATCGCTGGTTCGCTGGCGACCGCCAATTCTATTTTCCTGAGCGGAGACGAACATGCATCTAAAGCGGTTTCAAGATGCCCGGCCCTACGAAGCACCGAACCACTTTGGATGTCACGGGCTTCGATTGCAGGGGTTCGAGGAGGGCGGGCCAAAAAATCAGTGGATCGGCTTCAGCCAGTTCCTGCCTGGGGGCGGGGCGGGGCCGGACTCTACGCCGTTCGAGAAGGTCTACGTGGTTTTAGAAGGCGAGATGACCGTCATCGTTGGCGGCGCCGAAACTACTCTTGGCCCCATGGACAGCTGCACGATCGCACCGGGCGAAGTGCGAAAAATTGAAAACCGCGCAAACCACATCTGCAAAATGCTCGTGGTCATTCCGTATCCGCCAGAAAGCTGAGGACTATAAGAATGTCTAATCCACTCAAGATGTTTGACGTTAAGGGAAACGTCGCGCTGATCACAGGAGCCTCGGGCGCTTTCGGGATGGTGGCTGCGCGTGTTCTGGCCGGGGCAGGTTGCGACCTGGTTCTGGCTGCGGGCAATCAAGATGCGCTTGATGAGATTGCTAATGAATGCCAGGCGATTGGTGCAACCGTCGTCACCGTAAATACCCGTCCTGCTGACGAAGCATCATGTGATGCTTTGGTAGACGAAGCCGTCAACAACTTTGGAAAGCTGGACATTCTCGTTGTCGCGTCGGGTATGAACAAGGTTGCGCCGATCAACGAAATGGCACCCGAAACTTTTGACGCGGTAATGGATGCCAATGTAAACCAAAGCTGGTTGTTGGCCCGCGCAGCAGCGGCACAGATGAAAGCCAGCGAATACGGCAAGATCATCTTTGTCAGTTCAGCTCGCAGTATCCTTGGCCATCCGGCCGGTTACACGGCGTATTGCGCGTCAAAGGCCGCAGTAAATGGGATAACCAAAGCCTTGGGCTGTGAGTTGGGGCCGACGGGAATAACCGTCAACGCCATCGCACCCACGGTCTTCCGTTCGCCGCTGACGGCTTGGATGTTTGAGGACACCGACGAGGCCAAAGCGGTGCGTGATGGTTTCCTTACCCGTGTCCCGAAGGGTCGGCTGGGCGAGCCTGAAGACCTTGCCGGTCCGCTCCTGTTTCTCGCGTCGCGGGCATCTGATTTTTACACCGGGCATATCCTTCATGCCGACGGTGGATATACGGCGGGTTAAATGATGGCGCGCAAGAAGCAGCAGATGGCGGTGATTGGTGCAGGCCTGATGGGCCATGGCATTGCCCTGACTTTGGCAAGAGCAGGCCAATACGTCGCTATCACGGACCCCATAAGAGAAGCTCGGGATACAGTGTCTGAGCGCATTCGCGCCAGTATGGCGGCGATGGGGGATGACGAGGTTACAATCACTAAAACCCTCAAGATGATTGAGATATTTGCGACAACGGAAGGTGCGGTTCGAAATGCTGACGCCGTGTTCGAAGCCGCGCCGGAAAAACTGAATCTCAAGCGTACGATTTTTGCTGAGATCGAAAAGCATGCCCCACAGACGTGCATTCTCGCGTCCAATACATCCGTCATGCCGATCACTCAAATCATGTCTGGATTACGGCTAAAAAACCGGGCACTCGGAACGCATTGGTGGAACCCACCGCACATGATCCCGCTGGTCGAAGTCATCAAGACCGAGTGGACGGACCCTGTGATAGCACAGACGATGATCGATCTGTTGAAGGACGCTGGTAAAACACCGGTGATGGTCGAAAAGGATGTGCCCGGCTTTATTGGCAATCGTCTTCAGCACGCCTTGTGGCGCGAAGCTGTCAGCCTGGTCGAAAACGGTATCTGCGATGCGGAAGCAGTCGATACGGTAGTCAAATCCAGCTTTGGACGCCGACTAGCGGTGCTCGGGCCGCTGGAGAACGCTGACCTTGTTGGCACTGACCTGACGCTCGATATCCACGAAAATGTGCTGCACGATCTTGAGGCGCAGAGGGGACCTTCATCCTATCTCAAGTCGCTTGTTGATGCGGGCAAGCTGGGCATGAAATCCGGCGAAGGGTTCAGGAAATGGGCCGAGGGCGAGGCAGACCAAGTTCGCCAGCGCGTCGCGAACCATCTGAAAAATCTCGAGAAGACTTTGTAGGATCAATCAAACACTGGCGGGAGGCCGGTGAAGGGAGGACGCAATGACAAGGACTTTCAAAACGGCCACAAGGCGCAGTTTCATAGCTGGGGCAACGGCGGCGATTGCCGCTCCGGCCATCCTTCGGGCGACGCGCGCCTATGCTGCAAACCCGACGCTTCGGATCGGCAATGTCAGCCCGCGCACCGGACCACTGGCCGGTTTTGCCGAGGCCGATGAATATGTGCTGCAAGCCATCCAACAGGTCTTTTCGTCGGGCTTGGACAACAACGGCAAAACCTGGAATGTCGAGATCATCTCAAAAGACAGCCAGTCCAACCCGAACCGCGCAGCAGAGGTCGCCGCCGATCTGATCCTGGGCGATGAGGTCGATATCATCGTGGCGGCATCCACGCCGGACACGGTGAACCCCGTTGCTGATCAGGCCGAGATCAATGAAGTTCCCTGCATCACCACCGACTGCCCCTGGCAGCCATACTTCTTTGGGCGCAACGGTGTTCCAGGGGAGGGATTTGAAAACACGTATCATTTTTTCTGGGGTCTTGAGGATGTGATCGCAGCGTTCCTCGACATGTGGGACAAGACTGGCGTGACCAAGACTGTGGGCGGTCTTTTCCCCAACGATGCGGACGGCAACGCTTGGGGTGATCAGGAGCTGGGTCTGCCCAAGCCTCTGGCAGCCGCCGGTTATACACTCACGGATCCCGGCCGCTATCAGCCGTTGTCCGACGACTTCTCAAACCAGATCGCAGCGTTCAAAGCAGCTGGTTGTGAAATTGTCACCGGCAACATGATCCCACCAGATTTCGCGACATTCTGGAGCCAGGCGGCCCAGCAAGGGTTCAATCCGAAGGTCGTCACAATTGGTAAGGCGCTACTGTTTCCGTCCGTTATTGAATCGTTGGGTGACCGCGGCGATGGATTGTCGACCGAGGTCTGGTGGTCTCCGCACCATCCATTCTCGTCTTCGCTGACAGGCACCACTTCGAAGGAACTGGCAGAAGGGTATACGGCAGAGTCAGGTCGTCCGTGGACCCAACCGCTTGGTTTCAAACATGCTCTGTTCGAGGTCGTCGCTGATGTCATCAAAAGAGCTGATGATCTGGAAGACCCGTCTTCGATCATTTCGGCGATCACGTCCACGAACCTGAACACAATCGTCGGGCCGGTGAACTGGGGTGATGGACCGATGAATAACGTCACCAAAACACCGCTGGTTGGCGGTCAATGGCAGAAGTCCGGAGACGCGTACGAATTGCAGATTGTTGCAAACAGCACCGCGCCCGAAGTTCCGATAACGGCAGACATGAAATTGCTGGGCTGACCAGACATTCGGTGCCGATCACGGCGCCGAACCTTCCATCCGAGAGAAGCATGACAACGATCCTGAAACTCCAAGATCTGAGGAAGGCATTTGGCGCAGTCACGGTCGCCGATACGCTGAGCTATCAGGTCCAACAAGGTGAGGCGCTGGGGGTGATTGGCCCCAATGGCGCCGGTAAAACGTCGATGTTCAACCTGATCACAGGGACGCTGAAACCAAACTCTGGACGTATCGAGTTTGATGGGCAGAACGTCACCAAGTGGAGCGCGGCAAAACGCAGCCATGCAGGGATTGCACGTTCGTTTCAGGTTCCGCAGCCGTTTTCGGGAATGACTGTTTTCGAAAACGCAATGATAGCTGCAACACAGTCGGCTGGACTGCATGGGCACCAAGCTGAACGATTTTGCCTGGAAATTCTGGACCAAACGGAACTGCTGCCAAAGGCAAACGTACTTGCAGGTAGCCTGACATTGCTGGAACGAAAACGTTTGGAACTAACGCGCGCGCTATGTGCCAAGCCCAGATTGCTGTTGTTGGACGAAATCGCCGGTGGCCTGACGGAAGCCGAGTGCAAATCTCTGGTTCAAACCATCAAGGACATCCACACGTCCGGCGTCACCATCATCTGGATCGAACATGTCGTGCACGCCCTGCTGGCCGTTGTGGACCGCCTGATCGTTATCGACTTCGGAAAGAAGATCGCCGAGGGCGAGCCACAGGCAATCATGGAAAGCGCCGAAGTCAAAGAAATCTACCTGGGGATCGAAGCCGATGCCTGATCCAATTCTGCAGACACGCGGCCTGAACTCCCACTACGGCGACTTTCAAGCGCTCTACGATGTCGAACTGGACGTGGGCGAGGGCGAAGTCCTTGCCATCATTGGTGCAAATGGTGCAGGCAAGACGACCCTGATGCGGTCTATCACCGGATTGCTGACGAACGGGCCGGGGCAGATCCACTACCGGGGTCAGGATATCAGCCGTCTACGCGCGGACGAGGTTGCGGAACTTGGCCTGGCGATGGTGCCAGAGGGTCGTCAATTGTTCCCTTCCTTGTCAGTCAAAGAAAACCTGATGATCGGTGCCCAAGTTGGCCGCACAGGCCCTTGGGATATGCAAGCCGTCTATGATCTGTTTCCGATTCTTGAAGAGCGGAAAGATCAGGCCTCTACGTCGCTGTCAGGTGGTCAACAGCAGATGGTTGCCATCGGGCGCGCACTGATGGCGAACCCCGACCTGATCCTCTTTGATGAAATCAGCCTAGGACTAGCGCCGATAATTATCAAAGACATCTACGAGGCGCTGCCCGGCATCATAGGCGAGGGCATGAGCGCGATCATCGTCGAACAAGACATCACCAAGGCACTGTCGGTCTCGAGCCGGGTCTACTGCCTGCAAGAGGGCCGCGTTTCGCTTGAAAGCGCGTCTGACACCGTTTCGCGTGAGGATATCTCGCGCGCATATTTCGGGATCGAATGAAATGGAATGGCTGAACGCGATTGTGCAGGGAACTTTGCTGGGGGGGCTTTATGCTCTGTTCGCGGCGGGGCTGTCCTTGATCTTTGGAGTTATGCGGCTGGTCAATATTGCCCATGGCGACCTGATTGTGCTGGCTGCGTATCTCGGGCTGACCGTCACGACCGCGACGGGGATGCACCCGCTGGCCGCCTTAGTGATCGTTGTTCCCGCTATGGCGTCGATCGGGTATGCCCTTCAACGCGGTCTGCTGAACCAGACACTGGGCGACGATATACTTCCGCCCTTGCTTGTCACCTTTGGGCTGAGCGTGATCATTCAGAACGGGTTGCTAGAGGTCTACACCGCAGACCCCCAAACATTGAATGCCGGTGCGCTGGAAACAGCAAGCGTTGCCGTGGGCGGTGTGGCACTCGGAATCTTACCGCTTCTCACCTTCGGTATCGCCATCGCAGTGATCTGGGGGCTGCAATGGACCTTCTATCATACCGCTCTGGGACGCGCGTTCCGTGCCGTTTCGGACAATCAGGACATCGCCCAGCTCATGGGCCTTAATCGCCGACACATCTTTGGCCTGGCCATGGCTCTGGCCCTGGGCGTGACGGCAATAGCCGGTATCCTGTTTGGTATTCGGACAAGCTTTGACCCTTCAATTGGCGGCGGTCGCCTGATCTTTGGCTTTGAGGCCGTGATAATTGGTGGGCTCGGAAATCTTTGGGGCACGCTGGTTGGTGGCGTCATTCTTGGCGTCGCTCAAACCATCGGCGCCAAGATCGATCCGGGTTGGCAGGTACTTGCTGGCCATATCGCATTTCTTGTCATTCTTGCCGTTCGCCCGAACGGTCTCTTCCCGAGGATCTCCGGATGAACCTACAGGACTATTCTGTATCTCGATCATCAAATGCAGCCCGGGTTGCTGCGATCCTCGCTGCCATTGCGCTGCTTGCTCTGATCGCTGCGCCTTGGTGGGCGGGTCGCGCCGACATGCGCCTGATGGGTGAACTGTTCCTCTATCTGTCCCTTGCCACGCTATGGAACCTTATGGCGGGATACGCCGGTCTCGTGTCAGTTGGCCAGCAGGCCTATGTCGGCTTTGGCGGTTACATGCTCTTCGCGCTTACGATGTTGGGCGGGCTGCATCCATTGGCCGCCATTGCAGCTGCAGGAGTGCTGGGGGCTTTGATCTCGATCCCTGTCGCTGTTCTGATCTTCCGGCTCCGCGGCGCTTATTTCGCGATAGGTACCTGGGTCATCGCTGAAGTCTTTCGATTGAGCTTCGCACAAATCACTGCGCTTGGCGGAGGATCAGGGTCTTCGCTGCCCGTTGCCATTGTGAAATCACTGGCGTCCGGTCGTGCGATGCGAGAGGCGTTGAGTTATTGGCTGGCGCTTGGGGCCGCTGTGCTGGTGGTCACAGCCGTGTATCTCTTCCTACGCTCGCGGCAAGGGTTGGCGTTGACGGCAATTCGCGACAACGAACTGGCAGCCGGAAGTTTGGGAATCGATATCTGGCGCACAAAGTTCATCGTTTATGTCGTAACGTCGGCATTCACGGCAATGATAGGTGCGCTCATCTTTCTGCAAAAGCTGCGCATCTCGCCGGACGCGGCATTCAGCGTCAATGATTGGACTGCCTTTGTCATCTTCATCGTGGTGATCGGCGGTATCGGCACCATCGAAGGCCCGATCATAGGCACGCTGGTCTTCTTTGCCTTGCGCGAAACGTTGGCCGACCTGGGTACAACTTACCTGATCGTTCTCGGCGTGGTTGCGATCGTCGTCATGCTCAGGGCACCGAAAGGCATCTGGGGTCTCGTCCGCAGCCGCTATGACCTACAACTTTTTCCGCTGGGCTACCGCGTGAAGCACATCGGACAATCCAAGGAAAACTGAACCCATGGCCCGACAGAAAAAGACCATAATCACCTGTGCCGTAACTGGTGCAATCCACACGCCGACAATGTCGAATGCGCTGCCCTACACTTATGACGACATCGCACAACAGGCGGTTGAAGCGGCCGAGGCCGGTGCGTCGATCCTGCACCTGCACGCGCGAAACCCCGAGAACGGATCGCCATCAGTCGACCCGAGTGATTTCTCGCCTTTCCTGCCGCGCATCAAACAAGCCACCGACGCAGTTGTGAATCTATCAACCGGTGGATCACTGACATTGTCCATTCAGGATCGGATCACCCCAGCCAAGACCTTCAGCCCCGAAATGTGCTCAATGAATATGGGTTCAATGAATTTCTCGTTTCACCCATTGGCTAACAGGTATGGCGATGACGATTGGAAATTTGATTGGGAAAAGGACTATGTCGCGAACTCCGATCAAAACATCTTTCGCAATACATTCCGGGACATTCGTGAAGCTGCAGAGACCCTGGCGCCGCATGACATCAAATTCGAACACGAATGCTATGATGTCGGCCATTTGTACAACCTAAAGTTTTGTATGGATATCGGGCTATTCAAAGCGCCCATATTTATTCAATTCATCTTTGGTATCCTAGGTGGTATCGGACCTGAAGTAGACAACCTGATCTTCATGAAACGCACGGCTGATCGGCTTTTCGGTGACGACTACCGATGGTCGGTATTGGGAGCGGGAGGAGCACAGATGTCGCTTGCCACGACGGCAAGCCAAATGGGTGGCAATATTCGTGTTGGACTGGAGGACAGCTTATTCATTTCTCGTGGAAATCTGGCAGAAAGCAATGCGCAGCAGGTGTCTAAAATTCGTCGCATCGTAGAAGATCTGGGCAGTCAGGTTGCCTCGCCCGACGAAGCCAGAGAAATTCTGGATTTGAAGGGCGGCGATCGGGTAGCGTTTTAGCCGAAAAGGCGGCCGGTACATTACAAAACTATATTGTGGATTGGTTCAAGTTTAGGTTTCGACATGAGCAGCAGAATCGGTGAGAGGCCGTTGGTTGATCTGGGTCAGAAATACTTGACGTTTGGGCCAGAATTGAATGACGTGTTAAACTGATTTATTGAGGTTTTGGCCGTTGATTAAGTCCAAGATCTGTGACGTTCCACAGTAAATGTTGAACGTCACACGAACCTGACCCAATCGTGACAGTTGGGCCAGAAATGTGAAGAACGTTCGACATCAGAAGGCGCCCCCAACGTTGGACATCAGTTGAATTTGACCTTTGTGTCATTAACTGACCTAACGAGACCATTTCATACTCCCTCAGACAGTTTCGTTTGATCTGACTTCCCTTTTGGATAATCAGGGTTGATTTGCATATCAGACAGCGAAGCAGCCTTATCCTGCCAATCTGCCACGTGGCGAACGCGGGAAGGGGCGAGGCAATACTATTCGACAGGGGTGGTGCGGCCCGTAGGCGTATCCGAGGATACGGCCCTGTCTAACAGGGTTGCCCGAGGGGGAAGGCAGCGCCCTCACCCTGACGGCCTGGGGCGTTTGGCTTGTCCAAATCCCGCTGGCCCACGAAAGGAAAGTGGTGGGGAAGAGGACCTGCCGCCGTTCGCTATTGTACCATTCTGTCGAACCGCAAAGTGTAAAAGTCGGCCATAGAGCTGCCGTTCGCGCCCATGCAATACTATTTGCTAGTAACGGCAGCTTTGCACAAAAAGCGTACTTTTGGTCAAAGATGCGGTGTGTTTGTGCCGGGCTCCTGAAAGGCGAGTTTCTCCAGGAGGCCAGAGAGTTCCAACCGGAAAGTTGATTTTTTAGTTTTCCATTGCCGAAACCGGTTTCGGAACGAACAAATAGTCAGATGATAACGAATCCCAGTCCACCAAAGCATCAACCAACGTTCCGTCGCCTCTCCGCATCTGGACGGGTGAAACTGGACGAACTGGCTGATCATCTCGGTCTTTCGAAAAGCACCGTGTCGCGCGCTTTAAACGGTTATTCGGATATCTCTGAATCCACGAGAAAAAGGGTTGAAGCTACTGCTCGGAAGATGGGCTATCGCCCGCTCAGCCACGCGCAGGCGATCCGCACAGGAAAGGTGCGTGCTATCGCAATGGTCGTAAACAGCGGAGAACCAGACAGGCACAATCCATTTCTTCAGGATTTTCTGGCAGGCGCTTGTGAAGCCGCCAGCGCATTCGATTGGACGATGACAATCTCAACGGCCAAGTCCGAAAAAGACATGCTGAACGTTCTGGGGCGCCTGGTGGAAGAGCGCAAGGCTGATGGGTTCATCTTGCCAAGGACGGAAGTCGAAGACGCCCGTATCGAGTACCTGCGGGCGTCGAATGTTCCATTCATACTCTATGGTCGAACCGGATATGGGCAGACCGACCCTGATAGCGATACATCATGGTTTGATATCTCAGGCGAAGCGGCAATCTGTAGTGCTGTCACCCGCTTGTGTGCGTTTGGCCATAGTCGCATAGGCTTTGTTGGCAGCGATCCGAAATTCAATTACAGCCACCTCCGCCGCGAGGGGTATCTTGAGGGTATAAAGGCCGCTGGAATGCCAGTTGACCCTGAACTGATCCGCGAAGGCGCCCGTAGTCGAGATGAGGGGGCAACCCAAGCGCGGGCGCTGCTTGAGCTTGACCACCCGCCAACCGGAATCGTCTTTGCGACTGATCTGGCCGCCTTGGGTTCTTATTCTGTTTGCGCAGAATTTGGCCTGCAAATCGGTCAGGATGTTTCGATCCTTGGATATGACGGCATACCCGAATGCCAATATGTCAGCCCGGGGCTGACGACATTCAGTGTGGACTCAAAGCGGGCCGGCGAACGCCTTGCTGAAATGCTCATACGGCAGACCCGTGGCGAAGCACCTGAAGGTCTACGCGAACTCGGCCAAGCCGAGCTTGTAGAGCGGAAATCTGATGGACCACCGCGCCTGACACCCGAGGAGTTGGCGCACAAAGTTACTCAAATAAAAAATGGAAATCGGGGAGGAGACCGACCATGAAACTTACACCAAAGGCATCTCGACTGATGCTGAGCACATCGCTGGCGCTGGCTTTGGCGGCGGTGTCCGCTCAGGCAGATACAATTCGTTTCTGGACAACTGAAGAGCAACCTGAACGGCTTGCAAAGCAGCAGGAAATGGCGGACCAGTTCAAAGCGGAAACAGGCACTACGGTCGAGGTGATCCCGGTGACCGAAACCGATCTGGGCACCCGCGCAACCGCAGCTTTTGCCGCAGGCGACTTGCCCGATGTGGTCTATCACCCGTTGCAGTACGCCTTGCCATGGGCTGAAGCGGGAATTCTGGACACCGAAGCCGCGACTGAAGTGATCGAAGAACTGGGAACTGACACCTTCGCCCCGGGCGCACTGGGTATGGCTGCGTTCAATGATGAAACCGCCTCGGTCCCGGTGGACGGCTGGACGCAAATGGTTGTCTACCGGAAGGATCTTTTTGACGAAGCCGGTCTGGAAGCGCCCGACAGTTTCGCGGACATTCAGGCGGCACTTGAGGCGTTGCACAACCCGCCTGAAATGTATGGTTTTGTCTCAGCCACCAAGGTTGATGAGAACTTCATGAGCCAGGTGCTGGAGCATGTGTTCCTGGCAAACGGCGTCTCGCCGGTCGGGCCCGATGGGTTCCAGCCGCTGGACGAAGCCAAGACCACCGAGGTTCTGGATTTCTACAAAGCGATCTCCGAGGCATCGCCTCCGGGAGAGCTGTACTGGAAGCAATCGCGCGAGCTGTATTTCGACGGCAAGGCGGCGATGATCATTTGGTCGCCCTTCATTCTTGATGAATTGGCCGGTCTGCGCGACAGTGCCCCGCCGACGATCAATGATGATCCGACCTCTCGTGATCTGGCCAGCAAGACCGGTATCGTGACCAAACTGTCCGGCCCATCAAACGCCGATGGTGCGGCTTGGGGCGACGTGCGGTATTTTGGTATCACCAATGATGCGGACACCGACGCGGCCATGGAGTTCGTAAAGTTTGCCATGGATGACGGCTATACTCAGACGTTGGCCATTGCGCCCGAGGGTAAGTTCCCGGTACGCCGCGGCAACGCAGACAACCCGACCGCGTTCTCCGAAGCCTGGGCCGAACTGCCCGTGGGCGTCGACCGCAAAGCCCCGCTGGGCGAGCTGTATGAACAAGCCATGATCGACGAGATCGTTGGCGGTCTGGACGTGGCGCAACGCTGGGGTGTGGCTGAAGGTCAGTTGGCGCTGGCGTCGAAAATGATCAACTCTCAGGCGATCAACCGTGTTGTGCGTCAGTACATCGATGGTGAAATCGATGCGGCCGCAGCCGTTGCAGCCATGAACGACGAACTCGCCAAGGTCGAGTAACACCGCCGCTCACTGGCATCTGCAGCGGCGCGCGCGCCGCTGTACCCAACCCTTCGAGGTATCCCATGACTTCGACCACCCCACCGACCGGAACCGGGGCATTAGCCAAACGCGAAGCGCGTCTGGCCTGGACGCTGCTGGCTCCGACCGTGATCAGTGTATCGCTTGTTGTGATCTTGCCTTTGCTGGCGATTTTCTGGATCAGCTTCAAGCCATTTACCCTTTCCGATCTACGCCCACCCGCACCAGTTGTACGTGAAAGCCTGCGCGGATCGGGCGACGATCTGCGGATTGAATACCGCTTGCGCAACTCCAGTCAGGAGATCGCAATCGACGGTGTCACCCTCAGCGATGTTCTGCCCGATGGTGTCGTTGCAGGGGATGTTGCTGCTCCCTGCGTGTTGGACGGGCAAGAGCTGTTTTGTGACTTCGGCACTCTGGAAGGTGGGCAGCGCGAACGTATCCGTATTCCTGTCGCCATTGACGGCGACCCCGAGGCGTTCGAAGACGTGGTCGAAACGTCAGAACCGCGTGTGACCGGAAGCGGTCCGAATGTTCTGACCAATCTTGATTTCAGCCTCGAAAATTATGCCCGCGTGTTTGACGGGTCCGAGTTCTGGGGCGTGCTTTGGGTCACTCTGTTTTACACGGTGTTCGGGACCGTTGGCGCATTGGTCATGGGTTTGTTTGCGGCGTTGTTGCTGAACAAAAGCTTCAAGGGGCAAGGGTTCATCCGGGGGCTCTATTTGTTTCCCTATGTTGCACCGGTCATTGCAGTGGCCTTTACCTGGGTCACGCTGTTTGATCCGTTTTCGGGTTCGGCCAATGCGCTTTTGATCCAGATGGGGCTGACCAACGCACCGATCAACTTTTTCGGCGAACGCCCTCTGGCGCTGATCATGGTTACGGTGTTCGAGATTTGGCGCTATTTCCCGCTGTCCTTCCTGTTCATCCTGGCGCGGATGCAATCCATCGATAGCAGCATGTATGAAGCGGCGGACATGGATGGGGCGTCGCCCTTCCAGAAGTTCTGGTTGCTGAGCATCCCGCAACTGTTGGGTATCCTGTCGGTGCTGTTCCTTTTGCGCTTTATCTGGACGTTCAACAAGTTCGACGACATCTTCCTGCTGACCGGCGGTAATGCCGGCACCCGCACACTGACCGTGAATGTCTATGAGCAGGCGTTTGCGATCTCGAATATCGGGGCAGGTGCGGCGGTGGCCGTGGTCATCCTGCTGTGCCTGATCGCCTTCAGCTTTGTCTTCTTCCGCTACATCAGCCGTGAGGAGGGTCTTTGATGCGAAAAGGTTACATAACCGGTCCGGTTCTGGGCGCGCTCTGGCTCGTCATTATTGCCAGCACCATCGCCGTCACCATGTCTTTCGCGACTGGCGCAACCTTTCGCCCGCAGGTGGGGCTGTCCCTGGTCTGGGGGGCAGTGGCAGGTCTTACTTATGTTGCGTTTCCAGCGCGCCATGCTCTGGCGCGTCTGGCGGTCTCCGTGTTGCTTGGCTTGTCTTGTCTAAGCGGCCTGGGTCCGGTTCTGATTGGTCCCGATACGTCGGTTCAGGCCAGTTTCATCACGATCATCGCTGTTGCAGTCGTGATGCATCTGTCACTGGCCGAGATCCTCAAAGAGCTACCCTTCGCCGAACTGACACGCCATGAATTCGAAGACGCGGTGATCCGATTCTGCACTGGATTTGGCTATATCTTTTTCACGGCCATCGTCGTCATCCCATTCTACGTGATGGTGATGACCAGCCTGAAATCGCAGCAGGCGCTGTTGCAGAACCCGCTGGATTTCTCTGTTGACTTGAGCCAGGGCACCGCGTTGTTCCGCAGCTATACCGAGCTGTTCCGCGACTTCAATTTCGGCACCTATCTCTGGACGTCCTTCTACGTCTCGGTCCTGACGGTGTTCATTACACTGCTGTTCAGTGTCCCTGGTGCCTATGCCGTGGCGCGGTTCCGGTTCAAAGGGCAAAAGGCGTTTTCGCGGTCGATCCTGCTGATCTACATGGTGCCGATGATCGTTCTGGCGCTGCCGATCTATATCGCGTTTTCGATAACGGGCCTGCGGAACTCGATCCTCGGCATCGTCATGGTCTATCCGGTCACGACGATCCCTGTCGCGCTTTACATGCTGCAGGGTTACTTCCGTGGTCTGCCGACCGAAGTGGAAGAGGCTGGTCTGATGGATGGTCTGTCGCGTCTGGCCGTGATCTGGAAGATCACCCTGCCGCTCAGCCTGCCTGCGCTGGCGTCGGTTTCGCTCTATGTCTTCATGATCGCCTGGAATGAATTCCTGCTGGCCTTCATGCTGTTGGACGATCCGTCGAAATTCACCCTGACCCGAGGCGTCACGATGTTGAACTCTTCGGAAATACCCCGTCAGCACCTGATGGCCGGTGCGGTGATCGCCACCCTACCGATCATGGCGTTGTTCCTGGGGCTTGAACGTTTCATGACCAAGGGCCTCACAGCGGGGTCTGTCAAAGGATGACACAGATGAACCAACATACGAACCCCGACCGCGAGGCGCGCAATATCCTGATTGCCAACGATCGCGGAGGCTACACCATCCCGACCGAGGGGCTGTATCCATACCAATGGAACTGGGACAGCGCGATTGCCGCGCTTGGCTTTGCCCAGTTTGACCTTGACCGCGCCTGGACCGAGATCGAAACGCTGTTCACCGGGCAATGGAAAGACGGCATGGTTCCGCATATCCTGTTCCACCAGCAGGATGAAGGGTATTTCCCCGGCCCCGACGTTTGGGGATGCAATGGCCCAATCCCGTCTTCGGGCATCATCCAACCCCCCATTGCTGCGACCATGGTACGCAAAATCTGGGAACAGGATACCGCGTTTGGGGATGCTCGCATGAAGGCGCTGTTCCCAAAAATGCTGGCGTGGCATCATTGGATCATGAAATGGCGCCTTGATGAATTTGGCGCCGTATGCACGACCCATCCCTGGGAAGCGGGCCGCGACAACGCGCCCGATTGGGATAACTCCATGGCGCGTATGGACGCGTCGGATGTAGGCGAATACCAGCGCCGCGATACAAGCCATGTGAACAGTGACGATCGGCCCACAAAGTTCGATTATGACCGGTACATCAAGCTGGTTCAGATCGGCCGAGGTGCGGGGTGGGACCAGCAAGCCCTGTTGTCCCTGAACCCGTTCAGAGTCGCGGACCCCACGATGACCTTCACGACGCTACGCGCTGCACGGGACCTGCTTGCGGTCAGCGAACAGCTGGGGCTGGAGGCTGAAGGCCTCACAACCGATATCGAAAAGCTTGATACCGGCGCGCGTTCGCTTTGGAACGATGACCTAGGCAGTTTCGACTCTCGTGACGCGCATACCGGGGAAGTGGCCAACAGTGTTTCGAACGCGTCATACCTATGTTGGTACGCGGGCATCGAATCCGACCAGATGCTTGAGCGGCTGAAGTCGACGTTGGAGACCGCTCCATACCCCGTTCCAAGCTATGACCTCGAGATGCCAAAATTCGATGCGCGCAGGTATTGGCGCGGCCCGACATGGGCATTCATGAATATGATGATTGGGGTCGGACTGGCTGATATGGGGCATACACAACAGGCAGAAGAGCTGCGCCGGAAAACTGCCGAGTTGATCTCGGGTTACGGATTTGCAGAGTATTTTGATCCAAAGTCGGGCAGCCCCGCAGGTGGCAATGCATTTACATGGACAGCCGCCGTCTGGCTTCACTGGGCAGGGAGGGCCTGATGGGTAGCATCGAACTAAAGTCTGTCGAAAAATGGTTCGGCTCGGCGCAGGTTATTAAGGGCGTAAACCTCAAGATCGAAGAAGGTGAGTTCATTGTTTTCGTCGGCCCGTCTGGTTGCGGGAAATCTACATTGTTGCGAATGATTGGCGGGCTCGAGGACATTTCGCGCGGGTCGTTGTTGATCGATGACGGCGATGTCACGGATCATCCACCTTCAAAGCGCGGTCTGACTATGGTCTTCCAGTCTTATGCGCTTTACCCCCACCTGACGGTTGCGGAAAACATGGGATTTTCCCTCAAGGTGGCCGGTGTGCCAAAGGTCGAGATTAACGAGCAAGTCGGTAAGGCCGCCGAAGTTCTCAAGTTGGGGGATTTCCTGGAGAGACGGCCAAAGGACCTATCCGGTGGCCAGCGACAGCGGGTGGCCATCGGCCGTTCTATCGTGCGTGACCCGACGGCGTTTCTTTTCGATGAACCGCTTTCAAACCTTGATGCTGCGCTTCGGGTTGAGATGCGTTACGAAATCGCCAAGCTGCACCAAACTCTTAAACGCACGATGATCTACGTGACGCACGATCAGGTTGAGGCAATGACGCTCGCCGACCGGATTGTCGTTCTGGAATACGGAAAGATCGCGCAGGTCGGCACCCCACGAGAGCTTTATGAGCGCCCCGCAAACCTGTTTGTGGCTCAATTCATCGGCAGCCCGAAGATGAATATTCTACCCTGCACCACCGAAGGCGGTATCTACCGGCTGGAACACGGTGGCAGTGGCGCGTTCGACCGGTCCGGCGTTGCAACCAAACTTGGTGTTCGGCCAGAGCACATTCAGGTTGTCCCCACGGGTGAAGGTCAATGCGATGGCGTCATCGAGGTGATCGAATACCTGGGTGCAGATACTTTCTTGATCGTTGATTGTGGTGGCGAGGAAAAGGTCACAGTGCGGTTAAATGGCGATACCGATCTTGAGCCGGGGGCTAACATCGGTCTGCATTTCCCAACCGAAAAACTGCACCACTTTGGTGAAAATGGACAAGCCTTGGGGCTCAAATAACACAGTCACCAATCTGCCCTTTTCATACCACACCATTGGAAAGCTCTAGCTCTTCTCCAAGAGTCTGCAGCGAGCCTCGGATTGGATCAGGAACATCGCAAAAAATGCGCCCCTTCTACTAATCCGGGGCAAAAATCTTCCCGTCCATGCTAGTGCACTTAATCGCTAAGGGCTAAGTGGCAAAAACTATTCGGTCAGTATTGCGAGAGGGGTCCTGACATTCAGCGAGCCCGTTCTGACCAATGCTGCGCTATGCTTGAACGGCTGCTTTTGAGAATTTGAAACCTTAGGCTCGAACCCAATTTACGCGACGGTCATCTGCTCGACGGCTCTTTTTGCCGAAAACGCAGCGCCTTGCACCGTTGACTGGTCATCTTGGCCTAGAGCTTCACCGGCAAAGAAAACGCGTCCCCTTACTGGCGCCAAAATTTCAATGATGTCATCGTTGCCGTAATTCTCCATCGAGTAGCTACCCATAATGTAGCGTTCGCGGCTCCAGTTTTGGACGACACCATCAATGAATGCCTCTCTCACGACTGAACCGAAAATTTCTGTCAGTTCTGCGAGAACATCCTGCAAGAGGGCTCCATCATCCAATGATACGCGGCCGAGTGGCTCATCCGACACGGTAAAGAGCCCCAAGATGTTCTGGCTCGTCGGTTTGCCGAAAGCGGCATCGTAGTAGATCTTTTCTGACCATGTATTGGCCAAAACACTCGCACGAGACCCTTCAAACAGTATGTCGGGATAGAAGCGCTCACTGAATTTGAGGAACACTTTGAAACCGGACCCAAAACCGATGTCTTGGAGCGCGTGCAGGCTGTGCGGCGCAAGCCCATCCTGAAATGCGATCTGATCGCGTTGCAGTACGGACAACGGCACTGTGACCAACACTTTGTCTGTGTCCAGCGTCCGACCGTCGGTGAGCCGAACTGAAACCCGCGACCCTTGTTTTGAAATCTGCGAGACAGCCGCACCAACCGCAATCTTTTCACGAACCGCAGGCAGTACAAATGTCTCGAAGAAACCATACCATGTCGTGTCGAAGAATTTCACTTCCCCATAGCCGTGCCGCAGCGCATTGAAGTTTTTCAGCTTTCCGTTGTGCCAGAACTGGTATGTTTGCGGCTGGTAATTGATGGTCGCAACACCAAGATCGGTCTCGCCTTGATCAAGAATACGCCCAAGGATCTTAGGATCATCATGGATCCACTCCGCCCCAAGATCGAGGGGCACATCAGCAAATCCCGTGAGGCGCTTCAAGCGACCTCCCCATGACGGTGAGGCTTCGAGGATGTGAACCTGAACGCCGGTTCTTGTTAGATGGTAGGCCGCCGTCAATCCGGCGGCACCCGCGCCGATGATCGTGACGTGCCGGGGCTGTTGCGCCGAAATTAAACCCGGCGAGCACACTAGTGATGACGCTGCTAAGCCTGCAAAAGTTCTACGATCCATGGCTAAATCCGAATTCGTTCATCTCAAAACTGCCACTCCTTGGATGGAATGCAAAGTCTGTTTTGTCCGCACATCGGACATCGACGCTCCATTTTGTTGACCTTCGAATGACGGCTCTGAGCCCACACAGGTCCTCCAGCGTCGGTTGGTAAGAGGCGGGAGAGCGGACTTTCCAGTCATGGATTGCGATGCAGCAATAGCCACGGCGAAAACTACAAATTCGATCTTCTCAGACTCGGGAAAAGATCGAAATTTCGCAGATGCATTACAGAAATTTTTGTTAGCGCAGATGTCGCACAAAAGTGGCGGTGCCGTGACGAAAAAGACCGGGTTGCTGTCATCAAAACGTGGGGAAAGCCTCAAACAGAATGAAGAAGTGGGGCTTGTTCTTGCCACTCTCTGTATCGCTACTCGACTAGGTCTTCGAACTCAATCCGGCCGCACAGGCAGCAGATTTGCACAAAGCGCAACCTCACTAACCAACACGCTCATCACTTCTTTGAAGTAATCAATTCGCTGGCTTTTTCACCGATCATGATCGCTGGAGCATTGGTGTTCCCGCTGACGATCTCCGGCATGATCGAGCAGTCAGCTACGCGAAGATTAGTAATCCCCCTGACTTTCAAACTTGGGTCCACTACGGCATTTTCGGAGGTGCCCATCGCACAAGTTCCCGTGGGGTGATAGATAGAAACAGAGTTCGATCGCGCCCAATCCAAAGTGCCTTCGTAGTCTTCGCTGGAAAGATCGGAAGATGGTCGAAACTCTTCCGAAATCTTAGAAGCTAAGGGGTTATGCCGGGCTATACCACGTGCGATGTTCACGCCGTCGACGATGGTTCTGCAATCCGTTTCGGTCGAAAGATAGTTCGGGATGATCTTGACGTAGTCACTTGGATCAGGGCCATCCAAACGCAACTCCCCCCGGCTTTCAGGCCTGAGTTGGCAGACGGACATTGTGAACGCTGAAAATGGGTGCACGCCTTCTCCGGGGCTGTCGGCTGACCAGGGCTGGACGTGGAACTGAATGTCAGGTGATTGCACCTCGGGACGGGTTTTCAGGAACCCGGTGGCCAGACTGGCCGCCATCGTCATGGGTCCAGCACGAAATAGTGCGTATTTCAACGCGATGCGGGCCTGATTGAACAAGCTTCGCACTTCATCATTCAACGTGGGCTCGTTGCACTTGAAGACAAGGCGCGCCTGCAGATGATCCTGCAGACGTTTTCCCACACCGGGTAGCGAATGGACGGGTTCGACACCATTAGCCTTCAGGTGATCGGGATCTCCGATGCCCGACAACATCAATATCTGGGGAGAATTGATGGCACCGCCAGACAAGACAATTTCACGCCGCACTTTGATTGATTGCATTTTGCCTGATCGGTCTCGGTAAAGAAGCCCCGTTGCTTTCTTTCCGTCCAACTCTACGCGTGCCACCAAGGCATGTGTGATGATGCTCAGGTTTGGCCTGTTCTTAATGGGCTTGAGGTAAGCAACCGCAGCGCTGCATCGGCGACCATTTCGCGTGGTTAACTGAAAGTAGCCAACACCTTCCTGATCGGCCCCGTTGTAGTCAGGGTTGAACGGGTAACCCGCGGCTTGCGCAGCGGAAACCCATGCGTCGCAGATTGGTCTCTGAATGCGCATGTTCGAGACCGACAGAGGCCCGCCGGTACCATGAAATTCGTCCTCTCCGCGTTCCTGATCTTCACTGCGTTTGAAGAGAGGCAAGACGTCGTCCCAACCCCATCCGACATTTCCCATCTGACGCCAGCGGTTGTAGTCCTCTTTCTGTCCGCGAACGTAAAGCAACCCATTCAACGAGGATGAGCCCCCCAGGACCTTTCCGCGCGGCCAGTCAATCGAACGCCCGTTCAAACCTGGATCAGGTTCCGTGCGATAGCACCAGTCCACTGCGGGGTTGTGCATGGTTTTGAAGTATCCAACCGGGATGTGAATCCACGGGTTGGTATCCGGACCGCCGGCTTCCAACAATGCAACCGTTGTGTTGGGGTCGGCGCTCAGGCGATTGGCAATGACACAGCCAGAAGAACCCGCTCCGACGACTGCATAATCTACCTCCATCACTGTCTCCTCCCAAGGTTGTTGAAAAAAACTCTATGCAAATTGCTGGAACTATACTAGCATTTTTTGATACAAAACGTCTCAATAATTGCGATCAGGGAGGTAAGCAATGGAGATCGGTAAGAAACTAAGCGGTATTTCACGGCGGGACTTTTTCCGCGTGGCCGGGCGCTATGGCATGAGCTCTACACTGTTGGCTGCAGGTGGCTTTGGCGGAGCCATGAGTCTGGCCAACTTGGCACAAGCCGCGGAATCCAATTACGAAAAACGTTTCTCGAAAGAACCCAAGCACACACTGAAGTTTGGTGCATCGGGTTTCAACACGCGTAACCTGCTGATCGAACGAGCCGGAGCCATCGAGTTCGCCCGCGATCTGGAAGAGCGCACGGACGGTGAGATTCGGATCGAATTCATCGGCGACAACCAAATCTGCGGGCAGCTAAGCTGTGTCGAGAAGACTCAGCAGGGAATTGTCGACATCTATGCGGCGTCGACCCAAAACTCGGCCGGCGGCGCGCCATATCTGAACGTGCTCGACTATGCTTACATGTTCCCTAGCCGGGCGGCCCAGTATCACTTCTTCTACAGCCCGGAAAGCCAACGCATTTTGCGAGACCCCCTCGAAAAGCGTCACGGGTTGAAGTTCCTGTTTACCCATTGCGAACTGCGCGGACTGCAAATGGGCTCGACCTTTGCTGACAAGCCAACCGTCACCAAGCTGGAGGAGCTGTTCGGAACCAAGAACCGCGTGACGGGGACGCAGCTGGGCCGGATTGCCATGCAACTGCTGAACCTGAACCCGGTTCCTGTGGCGTGGGAAGAGACTTTGGACGCGCTCAAAACAGGCCTGATCGATGGGGCTGAAACATGGGCGTCGGCTGTTGCATACGCCAACATGGCGCCTGTAGTTTCGCAATCAGTTAACCTCAAGTTCTTCTGCGGCACCGAACACACATCGATGTCGGCCAAAGTGTTCGACAGCCTTGGCGGCGAGTTGCAGGATGCGGTGATGGAGTCTTCGTATTTCACTCAGGCCCTGATCCAGGGGGCTAACGAAGCGGCACTGTTGAACACGGTCGGTTTCTCGGAACCTCAGCTTCCCAACACGATCTTCGCTGAAAATGGCGTTCGTCCGGCCTTCCTGCCCGACGATCAGATCAAACTGGCCGAAGAAATGTGCGCTCCGAACTACAACCCCGAACCTTGGGCACAGTGGCGCGAGCGGCTCAACAAGTGGGCCGGTGGTATCGACACCTATCAGGAGATCTACGACATCGCGCGCGAGATCCCCGCAGACACCTTGCCGGAAAATGTCGAGCCACGCCGTTGGTGGATGGGCCAAACCTGATAAACCTGACCGAGCCGGCCTTAATTGGGCCGGCTCCGCTAAACACCGACTGGGAGGACGGGGTTCATGTCTTTATGGGCAGATATCGGCGCGATTTTCAGCGCGTTGCTCACCCGAGATTCATTCGAGATTCAAACCGCATTGGAATCTGATGCCGCCTGGGTTGTCGGCACGGTTGT
Organism: Ruegeria sp. CDSA021; assembly: GCF_059612325.1. Lineage (NCBI taxonomy): Bacteria > Pseudomonadati > Pseudomonadota > Alphaproteobacteria > Rhodobacterales > Roseobacteraceae > Ruegeria > Ruegeria sp. CDSA021. Next base: position 16,230 of record NZ_JBXWQJ010000023.1, on the reverse strand, counting down.
TGCTGCTCTTGGCGGTCTTCTGGTGACGCTGATCTATCGCAAGGTACCCTTTGTCGAGCGCCATTTTGAGCGTTCGGTGATGGTCTATTCTTACCTTGCTATTGCCCTGATCATCTTCTGGGGTGTGATCGACCGGTTTGTCTTCAATGATCAGGAACCCTGGTCCACCACCATTCCTCCGCTTCTTTTCATGATAATGGCCTGGTTTGGCGCATCCTATAACGTCCGCTTGCGTACTCATCTCAGCTTTAGCGAATTTCGCAGCGCGATGCCACGCGGCGGGCAATTGGCTTGCCTGATTCTTGATGCCGGTTTGTGGTTCATTTTCGCGGTCATCGTAATTGTGACCACAACTCGCCTGGTCGCGCTGTCCGCATCAAACTTTCAGATTGTTTTAGGAACCGACAACATCATGCAGTGGTGGTTCCTCTTGGCAGCTCCGCTGTCATTCTTCCTGATGGTTGGCCGCGTGTTCCAAAACCTGGCCGACGATTTGCATAATTGGAAAACCGGAGAGCCGCTGATCAAGCAGGCCGTAATTGGGGCAGACTGATGACTGACGGAACTTGGGTTACATTGATATCGCTGGGCGTGACGTTCCTGTTCATGCTGGGTGTGCCGGTCTTATTGGTCATCGGTTACTGGGTGATCGGATGCTCGTTCGTCCTTGGGCTGACGCTCGACAACATGGGCGCAGAACTGCTGAACGTCTTCAACAAAGGTTTCGCCTTGTTGGCAATGCCGCTCTTCATTCTGACCGGTGACTTGATCAACAAATCTGGCATCGCGCGAAGGCTCAGCGACTTTGCTTATTCCTGTTTGGGCTGGATACGAGGTGGGTTGGCCATGGCATCGCTCGGGGCTTGTGGTCTGTTTGCAGCGATATCGGGTTCAAACTCTGCAACCACGGCAACGATCGGGTCGATGTTGCATCCAGAGATGGTGAAAGGCGGCTACGACGAACGCTTTAGCGCCGCAACCGCAGCTGCAGGCGGTACGGTTGGGATTATCATCCCTCCGTCGATTATTTTTATCGTTTACGGTTTCTTGATGAATTTGCCGATTTCGGAGCTTTTCGTAGCCGGCATTCTACCTGGGGCGCTGATGGTTTTTGGTATGCAGTTTGCGTGCTGGATCATCTGCCGGATCAATGGCTGGGGGCACCTGATACCATTGCAACTGAACCGCGTCCTCAAAACCGCATTTGGTGCGTGGCTTGGGTTTTTCGCGATCGGCTTGGTCTTGTGGGGCATCTATACAGGCAAATTCTCTCCGACAGAGGCGGCCGGGGTAACCGTCGGTTTCTGCGTCATCGCGGGATTGGTCAGCTATCCGATCAACCGGCTCATGGGTGCGCGTGGCGATGTCTCGCCCACAAACAAGAGCTTTGCCGAGATGATGGTCGTCGAAGGGTTCACCATCCCCGAGATTCCGTCCATCGTTATTCGCTCGGCGCAAATTACAGGCATTCTTGCGCCTCTGATTGCGATTTCCGTGGTCATGCAGCAAATTCTATCGCTGCTAGGCGCGCAGCAAACTATCGGAGACTTCGTGACCTCAATGGGCGGCTACTATGCTGTGTTGTTCACGTCGATGGTCATTGTCTTTTTCTCAGGCATGGTGCTGGAGAGTCTTCCGGTTACGATCATCCTGGCGCCGATCTTGGCTCCGATAGCGGTCTCCGTCGGCGTCGACCCGATCCATTTTTCGGTGATCTTCCTTGTTGGTGCGTCAATAGGTTTCATTACTCCACCATACGGTCTGAACCTTTATGTCGCATCGGGCGTGACTGGTGTGCCCTATTTTAGACTATTGCGCTATACGGTGCCTTACCTTGCAGCGTTGCTGTCTGTCTGGATTTTGGTCTCTCTGGTACCTGATCTGGCCTTGATCCTGCTGCCAAACAATTAGAATGTAGCGAAATGGCAAACGCGGACACATCGGGTAAAGAGACACAAATACCGACTAATCTTCGTTTGCTGCTTATCCTGGAAGAGGTCGCAAGGCGCGGCGTTGCGGTCAAACCGTCTGACCTGATCGAGTCTTTGGGTCTGGCGAAACCAACAATCCATCGTCTGCTTCAAACTGCCGAGACCGAAGGGTTCCTGCAACGTGACATGGATGGCCGATCCTATGGTCCCGGTCCCCGCTTGCGGCAGCTTTCGGTGAACACGGTTTCGTCAGAGCATCTGCGAACGGCCCGTCTCGCAATCCTGCGCGGGATCGCCGATGAAATAGGTGAAACCTGCAATTTGGCTATCCCGGACCGCGAAGGCATGATCTATCTGGACCGGGTAGAAACGAAATGGCCTTTGAGAATTCAATTGCCGATCGGATCGCAAGTTCCTTTTCATTGTACGGCAAGTGGAAAGATGTATCTTTCCACCCTGCGTCGAAACACTTTGGACGGGTTTCTTTCCGCACGGGCGTTAACGGCGAATACGAAAAAAACAATAACTGACCCCGAGGCCCTGCGCGCTGAAATCTTTCAGATCGCGCAAATTGGATATTCAACCGATGATGAGGAGTTCATGTCAGGAATGGCAGCCGTAGCTGTTCCGGTTTTGGATGAAAACGAAAGGTTGGTGGCCACGTTGTCTGTACACGCGCCGACGCAGCGTCATGATTTGCAGAGTTTGATCCAGTTTCAGACCTTGCTACAGGCCGGGTCAAAAAAACTACTGGGTTTGCTCGCATCGTAGAACTGCTGGTACCTAACCTCTTAGTGCGCTCAACAGCTGATTGGGTTAGGTGATATCCGATTGCCCAAATAGCGTCTTTAGCTGCTTGTGTGCAGAAAAACCAACGCGTAGTCGACGGCAAAGCAGGTGGCGCGGCGGTCGCCCTTCAAAGACGTTGTGAATGTCCGGCAAGAACCGCCCTCACATCATTGCAAAGTCTGCTGCACTAAACGTTTGTCAATGCGTTTGTGTTGTGTGCCCGGCCGAGAGCTGAAACCGGACGCGACAGCTTCAACTTTCGGCAGCCAATTGTGTTTTGCCACACGAGGTCAAAGTGACTCTGTATCCAGAGCGACATAATCCGCTATAGCTGCCCGGCTTCCACGTTGCCAAATCGCGGTTAGCCAGAAGGCAAAGGCTTGGGCGAAGCGTGTGTCGTGACCAAAGTCGCCAAAAAACTGACTTTGCTCGATCCATTGTTTTGGGTCTGCCCTGGACGCCCGGGCGGTGTTCTGCAAGTCCTGCCATAGGGGGTCGTTCGGGGGAATTTCTGAACCATCTTCTCGTAAGCCCGCGCACATCCAGCACCAAAATGCTCGGCCAATGCCAGCCCGCTCGGGTTGGCGCCCGATGCAAGTGCATCGCGCAACGACGGCAGCAAGAACGCCGGATGCCGTGAGGATCCGTCAAACGCGACCCGACGCGTTGTGTCGTGAATTGCAGCGTTAGCAAAACGTCTTTCAACCAACCCAAGATATTCGGTCGCTGTGGTTCCGGGAACAGCATCTACATAAGGAAGTATTTCTTCTGTCTGAACCTTTCTGAAAAACGCCAGGATATCCGGGTCCTGCATACATTCCGAAATCGTCGGGACGTTTAGAATTTCACCGACATTTGCAAGCAATTGATGGCCGGGCGAGTGCTTTTCAAGACCTCAATGAGTATGTGGTGATGAGGCAAAAAGCCTTCTTTCAAAGAGCTGCCTTAGGCATTTGCTCGGCCCGTATAGTGTTGAAAAACTCGTTCCTCCGTGGCGAACAAGTGAAATGGCAGAACACTGTTCTTAAAATCGCGTCAATTGCCAAGCTAGGTTTGCATTAAAGCCATCTGAAAGATCATTTTCTCAACACTACCTCCGGGCAACAGGCATCCAAGTAGGTGATACCAATTGGCCCCTCTTACGACGGCCGTTGTTCAAATTAATTGATATTAAATAACTTTTTTTGCCGAATTGAACCCTCGTGTTGCAGAAATCAAAAATCACTTGATCGAATCAAGGCGATGACTGACACTTTTTCACAAATTTAAGGTGTAAATTTTTAGCAATAGTAAAGGGAACCGGTATGTATCATGCCGTCAAATCGCAAGCCATTGGTAAGCTGCTCGTAGTTGAAGGACCGTCGCTTATCGTTTCCATCGCAATCGCTAACACCTTTTATAAATTCGGCTCCTTCTTGTTGGAGCTTCTGGCATTTCTTCCGACCTGGTTTGTTGTGAGCTTTGTTATTTCGTCCATCCTCACCCGGTTTCAGGTGCGAGGCGGGCAATAGCCCAGACTTAGCATGACAGGTTCCGATCAGGTGGAACCCGAGATTTTTTAAATGCGCTGACGTCTGCAACGTATTGGTTGGGCAGCGCGGTTCGCAGGGATGCATGCCCAAAAGTACCGTTACTCGGCACGGCGCGCCACCTGCGTGATGCGTGCCAAGCTGAGCCATGACGCAGAAGAGGGGAGGGTGCTGATATGACATGGACGTCTCAAGGACCGCGACCCGGGACGGGAGGCCAGAGTGAGGGCGTAACAGATCGCGAGATCGTCGGCGCGGTCAACGCCGTGGTGCCACACACAGCCAGCGTGGACATTCTGTATATCGGCGCGGTCAATGGTGGCGTATGGCGCACAGAGAACGCACGGGATCAACAACCTGACTGGGTCAGTCTGATGCCGAATGAAGCGTCGCTGTCTATCGGTGCTCTTTGCCAGGATCGCGATGACGCGACCCTGCGGACACTGGTCGCCGGGACCGGACGCTTCAGCAGTATGGGGCGTGTCGGCGGTGCGTTGCTGGGCGTGATGCACTCTACCGATGATGGGGCGAATTGGACGGTTCATGACAATGGCGGTCTGTTCCGATCTTTGCACATCCGCGCGATCCATGCCCATGGCGATGTGATTTTGCTGTCTGCGAATTTCAGCCATAATTCTGTCAACAGCACGGTGGATGGTGTCTACCGCTCCGGCGATGCAGGCCAGAGCTTCACGCATGTTTCGCCAAATGCGCTTGCCCCTGGGTGGTCTTTGGCTCTGGCTGCGTCCCCCAATGATGTCGACCTCATCTATGCGCACGCAGGAGCTGGCCTTTTCCGCAGTGATGACTCAGGCGTCAACTGGATCAAGATCAGTTCGGTAACCATGGACGCCCAATTGGCCAACGCGACGAATGTGCGTATAGCGCCCGGTCCGGGCGGCACTGTTTTCCTGGCGATCGCGTCTGGCGGTCAACTGTCCCATCTCTATCATTCCACCGACCGCGGCGCGACGTGGAGCGGGCTTGATCTGCCGATGACCTTCGAGGCCGGGAACCACCCATTCGGCATACATCCCGGCCGACAAGCCAGTTTTCATTTCTCGATGGTGGCGGACCGCAACAACGAGAACATAGTATATATCGGTGGTGATCGACAGCCCGCCTTCAATGAAGGTCCGCCGGTTCCGGGTCCTCCCCCTCCCCAGTTTCCGAACTCAATCGGCGCTGGCACCTATTCCGGTCGCTTGTTCCGGGTCGATGCTGGACTGGGCGCAGGCCTGCAGGCCAGCCCGATCACGCATAACCATAGCCTGACGGGCACTGCCCCGCACGCGGACTCGCGATGCATGGCCATTGATTGTGATGGTCACCTGATTGAAGGCGACGACGGTGGGGTCTATCGGCGCACTGACCCGCACTCGGATAACGGTGACTGGGTTTCAGTTATCGGGTCACTGTCCAACACTGAAGTTCACTCTGCAGCATGGGACGGTGCAACCCAGGTGGCATTGGCCGGCACACAGGATAACGGAACTCTGATGCAGGACGCGGCGGGTGATGATCGATGGCCCAGCCTGTTCGGCGGCGATGGCGGTGTGGTGGCAATCTCGACACGCCCGAGCAATGCCGGAACAATTCGCTACTTCAGTTTCCAGAATCTCGGCTTTGCACATCGCGGGTTTTACGATGCCAATGGCACTCCGATCGGTTTTCAGCGGTTACAACTTCTGGAGGTTGGAACCTCGAGTCAATTGGTGCCGCAGTTCTATTCGCCTGTTCAGGTTAACGTTGCGGCCCCCGACCGACTGATCATCTGCGGACGCAACGCTGTCTGGGAATCTTTTGACAGGGGGGACACCCTGCGCATCGTCGACCCTGTGGGGATTGTAGTCAACGGTGCTGCAGCCGTAGCTTATGGTGCCACCAATAACGCGGATATATTGTATGTAGGTGCCGGGCCTAATGTTTTTGTGCGCACTGGCGCGGCACCAGCAACACTCACGCAGACAGCCAATTTCAGCACATCAGAGAATGTGACCGGTGTAGCCTTGGATCCCGACAATCCAGGCACCGCTTTTGCGACCGTGTTCAGTGGCGTGCACATGACCGACGATTTTGGGCAAACATGGCAAGATATCACCCACGATCTGATCGCGCAGGGCGGGCGAACGATGCGCTCAGTCGTCTGGTGTGGCAATATCGGCAACGGTCAGGTCGTGGTGGGCACCAACGCGGGCATTTATTCCGCAGATGCCCCCAACTTCGACCATTGGACCCCGGTTGGAATCGGCTTGCCAGCCGTGCCGGTCATGCAGCTGCAGTATGACGGTGCAAGCAATGTTCTGCTCGCGGCTACGCTTGGCCGTGGGGCATGGTCGATGAACTTGACCCAACCCCAGCCTATGGTTGCGGCTGCAGGCAGTGGCACGGGCAGCGCTGCCACGGCGCAAGGCTAGAAGGAGGTGGAGAGGACATGACCAGTATTGAACTCAGCTCCGGCATCATCATCGACACCGAACGCAACCAGGCTTACGTGATGGCGCCCGAAGGTGGCGTTACGGCAATTGCACTGAGCGATGGACAACCGCTATGGCATTCCGGCGACGCCGAACGACCATTACTTTTGTCCGACAATCTTCTGATCGGACAGTCCGGCTCTAGTGAAGGCGCCCCAGGGGTGACGATACGCATGTTGCGCGTCGAGGAGGCTGGTGTCGCGGCCAGCGAGAGTGTCGTGCCCTTGCCCGGCGCGGTGGATCCCCTGATCGAACCCACTGCGAACCGAGGCTTCAATCTTTCGGCCGAGCCGCTGGATGGGGATGCGGTTCTGCGATGGGAGTTTCGTGAACGGCCCATGCGCGGGTTGGATCTGAGGCCCCAAGAGGTTCTGCCGGGTGAGGCTCTGCCTGGCACGGAAGCTGCCCTTGAGTCGCCGGGCCTGCCGCCACCTGGCGCTGAGGGTGGCGCGACAGCGGGCGAGGACGAAACCATAATTCGCGGCCAGGTACGCATTTCGCCGCTCGATGGCTCAGTGCAGCCGATGGTCGAAGCCACAACGGAAATGACCCTTCCGGGTGTGCCACAGTTTCCAACCAAGCGCGCCGATGTTGCTCCGCCTGCGTTGGAATCCGCACTGGCGGTCGAAGACCCCTTGGTTTTCCGATCCGCCGACGGGACGCATCTGTTGCGCAGTGCGCCGCTGGACAGTGATGATCTTTGGACGAACTACCGTTGGCAGGTGTTTGAAAGCGGCGGCACAGAACCGATTTTGACGGTCACGCTGCATGTCAGCTTTGCGCCCTTCGTCGTGGTCGGCGACCGTCTGATCGTTGAATTGCAGCCCTATTCGCATCGAGACGGGGTGGAATTGATCGAAGAGCCGATGCAACTTCGGGCTTACGCGCTGTCATCTGGAGATCAGGCTTGGTTTGTGCCAACGCGTGATGTCTACGCCGTGCCTGCGCCGCCGCACTAACACGCCTCGCTGGCACAGGACTTTACGCATGAAAGAGGCAAGACGACAGTTTCCGACATCCAGAAACGCACCACCCGTTTACGGGATTTTATATGACTCAGGCGGTTACATGCGCCGCCATTCTGGATCTTCGGACAAAAGATTACATTAAAGGTGATAGATATGCTTGAACTCTTACGTGCCGCCGCGCAAGTGTCTTCGCGGACTGAATCCACAGCTCTTCCGGGTGACATCCTTGCCTTCACACTGGAGTATGCCGAAGCACCCGACCTGAACACTGAACGTGCCAAGCTTGAGGAGGTGTTGGGTGGCGATGGGTTCGATCTGTTCCCCTATTCGTTGGAAGACGATCCTGAGCTATTGATCCTTCAGTTTCAGGGTATCGTACGGGACAACTCTGCGGAGTTTCTGTTCGCTACTGCACAGGCACTCAACGACGAAATTGGAACCGTATCTGTAACGCCCGACATTGACGCGCCATATCGTGATGTGACGTCCTTGCCGCCCGGGGTGGAGGGCGTGGGGGACGCGCTCTGGGCGCTTTGCACATCGAAGGCCCCCGGCTCCAGCGACGAGGAATGGGCCCGCAAGTTGATCCGGGTGGATGATGCCGAACGAGAGCATGGCGTAAGCGGTGCAGGCGTTATGGTCGCACAACCCGATACGGGTGTTGCCGAGCATGATGAGCTGCAATCGGGGATCGACCGTTTGAGAGGTTATGATTTCCTGGCCAACAAGGATGACCCCGAAGATCCGCTGAGCAAGAACATGGGGTCCCCCGGGCACGGTACAGGAACGTCCAGCGTCGTTATCAGCCGACCATCGGGAAGTGTCAAAGGCTCGGCCAAGGGCGCAACCTTGGTGCCCATGCGGGTTGTGAACTCGGTCGTGATATCCTCGGGTGTCGCGATCGCACGCGGGATTGATCATGCGCGCCGCCAGGGTTGCAGAGTGATCACGATGAGTCTCGGGGGGCCTTTTGCCTCTGGTTCGATGCGTCGCGCGATCCGGCGCGCCATCGACGCGGATATGATCGTCCTTGCCGCCGCGGGCAATTGCGTGGGCTTTGTGACGTTCCCGGCATGGGACGCCAACATGATCGCTGTGGCGGGTGTGGACCGGAACAAGAAAAAATGGAAAGGCTCGTGTTCGGGTCCAGCGGTGGACATTTCGGCCCCGGGCGAAAACGTCTACGTGGCTCGTCGTCAAGTCGTACCCCCGGGCCACACGCCGACCCCCGAAGAGAAGGCTGATGTCAACGACCGGGGGCAGGGCACGTCCTTTGCCGTGGCGCTGACGGCAGGTGTCGCAGCGCTCTGGATCGAAAAATGGGGGATCAATGACATCAAGGCGGCGGCAGCGCAGCGCGGTATGTCTGTGCAGGCGCTGTTTCGCATGGCCTTGCAGATAACAGCCGATGTGCCAAGCGGTTGGGACCGTTCAAAGATGGGCGCGGGCATTGTCGACGCCAAGGCGCTTCTGGACAGAGATCTGTCCAGCTTGCCGGGCTCGGCGGCCCCCGCAGAAAGCGGTAATCCTGCGCTCGTGGCGTTCGACAATGACTTCGAAGGCACTGCTTTTGCCACTGAGGCTAGCTACATCGCGTTTGACCGGCAGGTCCGTGCGGACCAGACAGTTGCCGGGACGTTGGAAACCCCGGTCTCGCCGCAACCCTCCCCGCAATTTGCCCGGGAGTTGACGGATGCGCCACTTAAAGAGTTTCCGAGCCCGGCTTCGTTCATCGGTCCTGCCTCGCCTCCCGTCCCATTGGAAGAGGCGGTCAAACGATTGGCTTTGCGCGGCGACAGAACGTTGGAATCTGCGGCCACGGTAAGCCCGGACTCTGCGCTGGAGACGCTTCGGCAAACGGGCACGGCCAATATCGTTGATAGATTGGAAGCCGCCTTGGCCGAGCGTCACGAGGCGGCCAGCGACATCGTCAATAAAGATCTGCAAGCCGAAGCTGTCGAACGCATCGCGCGCACGGTGGATAGCCTGACCTACGCGACCGAAGATCCTGGCGTGCCCGAGGAAGAAGTGCGCGCCACCCTCGAGGCTCTTGTTCGCCTGACCGGCCGCCCAGCCATCCGTGTGAAGGGAGACGGCAGTGAGGTGAGAGATACACGTTTGGGTGACTGGGTCAGCAAGCTTGTGCCCACCCGGCATAGGTGGCAGCGGTTGACCAACGCGGTGGGCCGTATCGACGTGAAACTTGCCAATGGGGAATGGGCCCACGCAGGCACGGGGTTCGTGATGGCTGACGGCAAGATCATGACCAACCGCCACGTCATCGACACCTTTGTCGAAGGATTGCCCGCGCCCGCGGGACAACAGGCGTTTCATCATATGCGCGACGCGTCGATTATTTTCGACCCGGAAGCGGAGGATGAAACCACCCGCTACGCCTTGGGCGAGATACTGACCGCCGGAAAATCCCGCATCGGATCATTTGTCGACCTGGGCAAGCTGGATATGGCGGTGGTCGCCATGGACCCCAACAATGGTCACCAACCGCCGCCGCCGCCAATCGACACCACATTGGTTTCGATGACCGACCCCGATCTCACCGATATCCTGCTTTCCGGCTATCCGGCGCGCCCGGCCGGCAGCAGTGGCCCGAGGGCTGACAGCGAGGATTTTCTTGCCTTCTGGGACCGGTTGGAAGAGCTCTATGGCGAAGAATATGGCAAGCAATATCTCAGCCCGGGTGTGATTATGGCCCGACCTGGCGCTGTTGTCGGCGACCCGCGCGGCTGGGCGTTTACCCATGACGCCACCACCATGCCCGGCAACTCCGGATCTGCTGCGATCTCGCTTCACGGCAATATGCAGTTCTGCGGTCTGCATTTCGGCGGGGCCACGCTGACGCAGAATTTCGCCCATGACATTGCGAGTGTTATGACAGTTGGCGACGGTGTTTTTGATACGGACATTCTGGATTAAGTTACCGTATGGACGGCAGTGCAAACGAAAATTTTGTGGCACGTGTCACGCAGCTTCTGGAGGTCACGCGCAGACTTCCTGTCGCCCGTGCCCGGTTACAAAGCGCCTATGACACATGGGTGCAACAGCGCGGCACGCACCGCATGCCGCCCGGCTTTCTGTATTCCATCGCGGCAGCCATGGATCGCACGCAGGTTCAGATGTCGCCGCCGCCTGATCCGGCGCGAAATGGTGATGCCTTGGCTCTCGCGCTTGCGATGCTGCCTGGCGATAAGGATGTGATCGCTTTTTTTGGTGCCGCCATTGCGGCTGGCATTTTCGATGCACCTGGCCGTGACCTTAAAGCGCGCGACGCGGATCGACGCAAAGCTATGGAAATCCTGATCCAACAACTTGGCCGTGACGCGCTGGAACAGGTGTTGCCCATTGCCAAGCTGCAAAATGCGCCCGTGGCCGAGGAGCAGGCCCATGATGAGCATGCCATCTGGATTGATCCAGGCCATTTGTTGCCCGCGATCATTCTGGCGAGGCGACGGCTTTGCCGCATTGTTCGCATCCGTCGCAGCGGAACGCGGGACACACTTGGCACAGGCTTCCTGATTGGCCCATCGACAGTGTTGACCAACCATCATGTCGTAGAGGACATCAACAAGCAAACGTTGCGCGAGGACGAGCTTCTGTGCTGGTTTGATTACTCTGAAACGACCGGCGGCAAGAAGAGCCCCACCGCCCATCATCACGCCGATCCCGATTGGAAAATCGCGGTCAGCCCTGTCGGGCTCAAGCAGGCGGAAAACCCAACGCACGAGTGGTGGGAAGACGAAGACAAACTTGAAGAATGGCTCGGCCAGGTGAAAGACACGCTGGACTATGCTGTCATCCGGCTCGCCACGACCCCGGGCTTGCAGCGCGGCTGGTATGACCTAAAGTCGCTGCAGGCGTCAACGTCGATGCAGGCGATAGTTCTCCATCATCCGACCGGGACCGATCAAACCATCACCTTGGGCAGGATGAGCGTGTCGAACCCCAAGGACGTACGGCTTTTTCATCAGGCTGCGACGGCGTCTGGGTCATCCGGCGGGTTGGTGCTGAACGAGTATGGCCAACCCATCGGCCTGCACCACATGGGCCTTCATTATTCCGATCAGATCCAGGACCCCACTGATCCGACCAGAAAGATCGAGAAAAAACGCTTCATGAACGTGGCCATAAATCTGCAGAACGTCGCAGCCGATCTTGAGGCCAACGGGATGTTTGACAAGATAGAGAAACTAAGCCCGATCACGCCGGTTCTTGGCTGCATCGATGGCGGGCATCCGATTTTTGGCCGGAGCACGCTTTTGAAGGATCTTCGCACCATGTGGGAAGACGAGAACAAGCGCATTTTGATGGTTCACGTGCGGCAGCCAGACCCTGCTGTGAAGAGCCCCGGTAAAAGCTTTACGACGCAGGTGATCCAGGGCTTGTTTCGCCGCCCTGAGGACCATCATATCGTGTTTAAGGCGGGTCAGACGGATGCCGATGCCTTGGCCTTTGCACGACGCACTGTCAAATCCTTTGCCGAAGATCTTGTCCATGACGTGCCAGCGGAACCCGACACGACGACCACGGCTTACGTTCAGATACTGGTCAATTTTGTCGTGGGCTGCATCGAAGATCGTCTGAGCAACGGCAGCGTCTGGCTGATGATCGATGATCTGGACCGGCACAGCCTGTCGGATGCCTCCGGTCGGGAATTTCTCGCTACGCTTTATAACAGGGTGACGGGCATCAACAACCTGCGGGTTGTTCTGATTGGCTTGCCAGAAGACATCGAGATCAGCGGCATCGATCAGGAGAACCTGCTGCGGAGCACAATCGACAGCGAGGACCTGACCAATTTCGATGCGTTGTTCAAGGCCTGGCTGGAGCAGCGCAGCTCGATGCGAGGGGCCATCGGCGAGGATGCCGTTGATTTGGTTTCCGGTATTGTCGGCTCATATGCACAGCAGAATGAGCCCCTGCGCGCCATGGCTGAGTTTGTCGTGAATCACATGACAGACATAGCCAAAAAGCTTTTCGGAGATCCCGACATGCTGCCTACGACGGAGGAGGATACATGAGCGCGCTTCTGGTTTCCGCCGCCCTGCAGGCCGCCAGCATGACAGGTAGGTTCAAATTGCCAGACCTCTGTCAGGCCATCAGCCTGCCCTCCACGGACACCCAGCTACGCGATCTGGTGTGGCGTGCGCTTGCACCCGAAGCAACCGAACATGTCACCGCGGATGGGACCTATTGGTGGCAAATCGGACCGGATGCCCGACGCGGAGCGCTGGGCGGGATCTATGCCCTGTCTCAGCTTGACCGGTTTCTGGCGCAGGTGCCGCCTGCCTTCAAAGGAGACGCAACGAATGCGCCTGACCTCTTTGGCATCGCGCTGCAACGGATCCTGCGTCGCGACCGCATCAGCTTTGGCGATCCCTCCAGCACGGCGAGCGCGGACGAGTTGCGCATCTCTTTGAGCGAGGCGGCGGCCTATCTAGATGCTGTGCAGTTTGCAGAGGCCATGCCCGTCCTGCGTGAGGAACGGCTTGAGGTAAAAGTGCGGCGCGATGGGCCGTACAATCATGTCACTTTGGAGGAATTCAAGGCTCTTGCCGAGGCCAAGATCAAACAGCTTCAGAGCAGATGCGACGTCCGGACCGTTCTGCCTGCGCATCACTTTGGATATTCGACGCAACGCGAGACAATCAGCCGGTTCGCCCGCGGAGTGCACGAAGACAGTGAGCCACTTTTGCTCACCGGTGTGGCCGGGGTGGGCAAATCAGCGCTCTTGTCGCGCCTGATTCTAGGTTGGCAGCGATCCCAGCCTGACATGATCATTGTCACGCTTGATTTTGATCGGCGCCAGTTGAACGCGGGCGAACCGATCGAACTGATGCAAGAGTTCTTGCGTCAGGTTATCGCGGTATTGGGACTGCGCGGGCGCATGCCAGATGATCCGCTGATTCAGGGTTTGCGTAGAATTCGCAGTGATATTTCCCTGTTCAAGACGTCTGCTTCTAGTGGCGCTCGCGAAACCAATGATCAACAAGCGAGCGACATTCGCAGCGTGCTGCGTGCGCTTGCTGCCGATTGGGCGCAGCCCTTGCGCGAGGCCCGGATTGTCGTTGTCATGGACACGTTCGAGGCCATTGACCGCATTCAGGCCTATGATCGTCTTGCCGCTTCGCAGGACGAGGATCAACTGCCCGAAAACGTGGTTGTAACGCAAATTCTGCGGCTGTTTGGAGATGTGCAGCAAGGCTATCTTGAAAACATGCGCCTCATCATCAGCGGCCGGGAAGAGCCCCTGATGAGAACTGGGCAGGATCGGATGTTCGGTACCCGGCTGCGGCTGCGCGGCCTGTCGAATATCTCTGGCGCAAAGCTTTTGCAAGCAGAGGCCGACACCTATGTATACGCCACAAAAGCTATTTTTGAGGACACGGAAAAGACAAGTCACATCAGTAGCTTGTTGGATGGTCACCCGCTCGCTCTGATCGCTTTTGTGCGCTACGCGGATGACAATCGAGAAGATGTTGATGCCTTGATCGCGGATCTGGAGAAGCGCGGCGGGTTCACTGCGGAATTTGCGCAGGTCTTCCTTTATCGCCGTATCCTTGAACGCATTTCAGATCGTAAAGTGCGTATGCTGGCCCATCCGGGTTTGATGCTGAGGCGGCTTGATGTCGATGCAATCGAATACATCCTTGCCGAGGCGTGTCTGGATCGCGGCCCGGATTCGAAAGCACCGTTGCAGCAAAATGAGGCTGAAAACCTCTTTGAGAGACTGCGCAACCAGTATTGGCTTGTGGAAAAGGTCGAGGGCCGAAGTGACATGGTACGTCACGTGCCTGACCTGCGCCGGATGATGCTGGACGGGTTGCTGGCCGGGCCTTCTGACAACGACAAGGGGGATAGGCGGGCGAATAAAGAAGATCTGCAGCTCCGCGCGCTGGAGGTCTGCCGTCTGGCCGCCAAGCATTATGCCGAGGGTGACGAGAACCAAAAACTCGACGCGACTTACTACGGCGCGTTCAATACACAGGTGCCGGAGGACATGACGAAGGACCTGGCGGCGAGGCTTGACAGACATCTTGGCCCCGATATCGAAACTATGCCCATCGCCTGGCGGGCGCGTATCAAATTCCTACTTGATCGCAGTCTCAACACGCAAGAAACCGCAACCCTTGATGCTCAGGCGCAGCAAGAGGTGTTGCGCCGCGGGTTCCAAAAAGTTCAAAAGGCCGGATTCACGACAAAGGCACGATCAAAGCGCAAGCGTATTAAACCCGCAACCGAGGAGCCTGTGGCGACAGAGCTTTTGGCCGATGCATTTGACGCCGCGGAAGAGACCCCAGAAATCTCTCGAGATATTTTGCGCGGTTCAAATGCGCCGCCGGAATCTGTGAAGCAGGACGAGAAGGTTCCCCTTGCTCAACACGGCGAGACATTCCAGATCGCCTGGGAGACCGGGGACTTGCCGGTCTTGTTCGACGGGATTGAGACCAGAGAGGACGGCCCGGTGTGGCAGCTCTTGAACGCCTTTACAAAGGCGCCGCAGGACGAACAGATGGAGTTCTGCCAGGCGGCCGAAAGAGACCTGCTTCACCATCCGATCTATCTGGCAGCCCTGGCTGTTCTGGGTAAAGGCGGTTCGGACGACTTTCATCGCGACTATACGGCGGATCTTGAGGTCGATGGGTCGTTGAGCGAAACCACGGTTCCACTCTGTCTAACGTTCTTGGCAGAGACTTTGATGAAGGGAGATTTCAACGGCGCCGCGCGATCGTTATTGAACATCGCGGCTTTGGCGCATGACACGTCGCCCATCATTTACAACCGTTCGATTGGCGATCAGGTGCTGGGAGCACTCAACGGGACGCGGAAATCGCCGGGTGAATTGCCTGCAATCGCTTTCAACGGTATGTCCCTGCTCGCAGGCGCACCGCATGACGAATACGGGCGCATCAATGCCAAAGCCATCAGCCCCAGCAACTTTTTCTTTGGCCCGCTGGAGAAACTCTACCGATCTGCCGAGCAGGAAGATCTTTCTCTTTCCATGGTTGAACGTGTCTATCGTTCTGAAATCATGCAGCGGTCTGATCCAAAATCGCTGGATGATGTTGGACTTCAGATGTTCCCGAAAATGTTTCGGGGCCTCACACCAGAGCTCTACGGCCCGCTTTCCGCCATTCTCGGGCGGTTGGATTTCCATGCGGGAGAGGAGATCACACTGTCCATCTCCAGCAGGCATCCGATGTGGCCGTCGGATCTGCGTTTTGACGATCAGTTCCTGTACAGTGCGGAACAGGCCCCCACCATCGTGGAAACCGCCGACCGCTGTGGGGTGTTGCCAGAGCTGATCGAAAAGCTGCGCCCCCATGATCCTGCGGTGATACTTTTGGCCGGTATCTATGATCTGATCTCGTGGCTCTACTTCGGTCTTCGCCCATCCACGCCAACAGCCTGAGCGAGACCTGGTGCAAGAGAGCGGGTATGAACTCTAGGGTCAGGACCCATTGATTTTCGTTTTGCAGCATGATTCACGGTTCTAAAACTGAGCGGTGAACATGTCTGA
>NZ_JBXWQJ010000022.1:0-52507 GCF_059612325.1 Ruegeria sp. CDSA021 | reverse complement strand
GCGCTGAAGACGAAACCGTTGTTGTCCCCTGTTGAGCGTGAGGGCGAGGAAACGGGCGAGAAGCAGAAGTTCGCTGCGATATGCACAGAAGACTGCTTTGAGGGAAAACGTTCCTTTGCCGCACAAGTCCCAATGCCCGTCCCCAACTCGCTATGCACTGAGCGCTGCTGGACTCTGATCGCCGCGATGATTGTGACAACGGTTGCAGCGAACAAACCGTATTTTGGCGGCATCCTGGCGAAGATCGCAAAGGTTACCCCCTGGGCAAGACGATCCGTTGCATTGCTCAGCCTCGCCAACATATCGGCCTTGACCGAAGGGGCGGTCTGATACCGGAACCAAGGCCGAATCGGCGATAGCCTTCGCCACATCAAGTTTGCTCAGATCATTGCCTCAGGACGTCTTGCGAGCGGGATTTACCCCGTTTTCCGCCTGGTCCATGACCTCGCGCAACTCGTTTTCGTTGCGATAGCCAATCAGGATCCCTGCCATGGCTTCGCCCAAACCAGGATTGCGCCCGGCGATCTGCGCGTCTGACATAGTTGTGCGCTGGGATGTCCTCCGGGCCCAGCCAAAGAAAAGTAGCTCCAGCCGTGCCCGCTCCTCTGAAAAAGCCGGGTCGGTGCCCAGATCGGTAAATTCGTCGGGGTCTGTAGCGACGTCAAAAAGCATGGGCCGGAACCCTTCCGCAAATATGTATTTCCATCGTCCGTCGAACAGCATTGTTAACTTGGCATCTTTGACTTCGACCCCAAGACGCCTGCGCACATCGCGCATCGAGTAGTCGTATTCGGACACCGCAAAATCCCGCACGTTGTCTGCCTGTCCGTGTAGTATCGGTAGCAGCGACCGGCCTTCGATGATATGGGGCACCGACGCGCCGCCAAAGTAGTCGAGGATCGTGGGCACGACATCGATCGCCTCGATCAAGGCCGAAGATTTTAGACCGCGGGTCGTGTTGGCCTCAGGGCTGGGATCGACGACGATCAGTGGGATGCGGGCCGAGGCGTCATGAAACAGCTCTTTCTCGCCCATCCAGTGATCACCCAGATAGTCGCCATGGTCGGAAGTGAAGATGATCATCGTATCGTCCGCAATCCCCTGTTCTTCGACAAACTCCATCAGTCGGCCGATCTGATCGTCCAGTTGTTTGATCAGGCCCATATAGGCTGTCAGAACCCGAGTCCGGGCGGTGTCGTCGCAAAAGGCCCGCGAAACGCGCTCTTGCATGAATGCGCCGTAGACGGGATGGGGATCGGCCTTTTCGGCCTCGCTGCGCACCGGGTCCCGATGGGTCTCTGGACCGTACATCTCATGGTAAGGGGGCGGGACGATATAGGGCCAATGTGGTTTGATATAGCTAAGGTGCAGACACCACGGGGTGTCGCCCGCTTCGCGGATGAAATCCATCGCTCGCCCGGTTATATAGGGCGTTTCGCTGTCCTCGTCGGCGGCGCGCGCGGGCTTATCGACGTTGTCAAGGAACCAGCCGCTGAGGATATTTCCCTCTGCGTCCTCGGCGCTGTTGGCGACGCTCTGCCAAGGATTCTCGTCTGGCCAGCCGCGCTCTTTCATGTGGGTGTCATAGGCTGTGTTGCGCGGATATCGGAGGCCGTCCGGATGCAGCCCGTCTTCCCGCTCAAAGGGTTCAAATCCACATTCCGACACCAGCACACCAATCTCGCTGTCAGGCGACAGGCCAAGGCGACGCATCCCCTCGACATCGGCGGTCATGTGTGTTTTGCCGCAAAGTGCGGCGCGAACACCCAATGGGCGCAGGTGATCACCCAGGGTCATCTCGCCGACTTTCAGCGGTATGTTGTTCCAGGTCGACCCGTGAGAACTGGCATAGCGCCCAGTGTAAAACGACATGCGAGATGGGCCGCAAATCGGCGATTGCACATAAGCGCGGTCGAACAACACGCCACGCTTGGCAAGCCCGTCAATATTAGGCGTGTGCAGATGGGGATGCCCAGTGCAGGAGAGGTAATCCCACCGAAGCTGATCGCACATGATAAAAAGAACGTTCTTGGGCATGATACCGGACCACCTGATTATTAGGTCGGGACCTTTCCGCCCCGACAGTTTTTTGGGGTTACATACGAGCGGCGTCGGGGATCGCCACGCCCAGCTCCTCAAGCGCGCGCAGCGCACCTGGGTGCAACGGCATGTTGATATCGGCCACTGCTGCTTCCGGATTGACGGCCTCTAACCATGGCGCACTCTCGCCCATCTCGGCAACTCCAGCGAAGAAAGACTTGGTCATTTCGTAGACCATCGTCTCGTCAGCGTCTTCGTTGGTGACGATTCCGACGGTAACACGCAGCGTGGTCACGTCGCCCTCGTTTTGCTGGTTGTCACCATACACACCGGCAGGAAGAGTGCCCAAGCCAAAGCCGGGACGGTTTGCCAACGCCTTGACACCATCGGTTTCCAATTTGTCTTTCGGGATGCCCAGGAATCGGATCGGATTGGTCACGGCGATTTGCGTCAGTACCGGGCTTGGCGCGTTTGTCGGGTTGCAATAGACATCGAGATTGCCATCCTGGAACGACGCCGCTGCCGCATCCCAGCCGAGCTTCACAGCTTCGTAGTCCGTGCCTTCTTCCAGATCAGCCACCGCTTTGAACAGGCGCTTCATCGTGGCGAAAGCCGCACCTCCCGGAGGGCCGAGGAAGACCCGTTTGCCACGGACCTCGTCCAGCGATTTGATACCCGAGGATTCGTAGACCGCGATATGGTAGACACCCATCGGGAAGTTCAGCACAGCGCGCAGTTTCTTGGACAACGCGGGGGCCTGGTCAAGCTTTGCGAACATTGCTTTCTGATTGGACATTAGCGCATGCAGTGCTGGAGATGTCATACAGAACTGGGTTTCCCCCATTGCCACTTCAAGCACGTGGCGTGTGGCTGCGCCGGTGGCGTTGATTTGGATTTCGTAGTCCGGCAATTCGCGGTTCACGATGTTTGCAAAAGTTGTCATAACCAGGTTCGGGCTGGTGCCCGGTCCGAGTGTCGACATCCGTAACAGCTCCTTGGCCATTGCTGCGCGGGGTAGAAGTGCAAGAGTAGTTGCCGCCGCTGCGTTGGCCAGTACCGCTCGGCGGTTCAGTTTGGTGGCTTTCATGGGTTGGTCCTCCTTGCCGTCATGAAAATTGATTTTTTTTTGTCATCAGACCCAACCGGTCGAAATACATCAAGCCGATGGCGCAAGCCGCGGCGATCCACGAAACGATGGGCCCGAAAAAGATAAGGCCGATTGCGAGGGCAAGCCCAATGGGCGTCATGTATCCCTTGCCTCGGCGGGGATAACAGGCGCGAGAAATCAGGATCGTGGCGAGCAAAACGAACAGGATCGCCTGTACCGATTCCACAACTGTAAACCCGGTGCCCAGCAGCAAAGCCGGTTTGTAGATAAACGCAAACGGGATCACGAAACCCGGCAGCGCCAGCCGCGACGCTTCCAGTGCCGTGCTCATGGGGGCGGACCCCGCGATTGGTGCCGCCGCGAAAGCGGCGAGCGCTACAGGTGGCGTGATTGCTGACAGGACGCCGAAATAGAGCACAAACATATGTGTATGAACGATCGGCACACCCAGCTTTTGCAGGGAAGGTCCCATGACCAGGACGATGATTAGATAAGCTGGAACCGTGGGCATGCCCATGCCCAGAAGCAGGCAAGCGATGGCCATCAGGATCAGCGACAGGATCAATTGGTCTTCGGCGAGGCTTGACAACAGCGAGGCAAAGCGCAGGCCTACTCCGGTGAGGTTGAGCACGCCAATGACGATCCCCACTGCGCCTACGATCACCACAAGCTGGGCCGAAATCAACCCAGCCGACCGGATGAACTTAAGCCAGGCCTGACCGTCGAACAGCAGGTCGGGTCGGATCGCAAAACCCATGGCTGCCGCCATCGCGACACCGACAAAACCGGCATAAGCTGGCGAGGCGCCGCCAACCATTGTCACCACGATCCCGGCCAGAGAGATAGCAAAGATCGCCATCTGTACAAGCTCGCGCCAGTTGAACTGGACTTTCTCGCGGGTCTCGTCGTCGACCAGATCCATGTTGCGTGCAGCGCTCGAGATGGCGACAAAAAGGCCGCCATAATAGAGCAACGCAGGCACGGCGGCAGCGGCACAGATGGTCAGGTAAGGTACGTTTGTTACATCGGCCATGATAAAGGCGACGGCACCCATAATCGGTGGGGTGATCTGCCCCCCGCTTGAGGCGGCTGATTCCACAGCCGCAGCGAACCGTGGCGAAAACCCACGCTTCTTAATGAGCGGAATGGTGATGACGCCAGTACCCACTACATTCGCAACCGCAGAGCCCGAGATCGTGCCAAAAAGCCCGCTGGCGACGGTCGCCGCGGCTGCAGGACCGGACCGCAGTCGCCCGGTTGCGGCCAGCGCAAGGCGCACCAGCACCAAGTCAATGGCCAGAAATTCAAGCAGCGCACCAAACAGAATGAAGATCAGAATGGTCGACACAACTGTGGCCATGGGCCGCCCAAAAACACCGTCGAAAGAGAACCACAATACAGTTAAAAGTTCGTCGGTAGAAATGCCCGCGTGCCTAAGAAAACCAGGTGCCAAATGGCCAAAAGCGCCGTAGGACAGCACGACTCCGGCGACCAGTGCCATGACCAACCCGACAGATCTGCGTGTCAGTTCTACGACCGCAATCAAACCAAAAAGACCCATCCAGATATCCTTGGATGTCAGGAAATACAGCCCGGTTTCGATCTCTTCGGCAGCCCGGAAGTACTGATAGACGCCAAGCGAAAGCGCGACAGCGGTGAGAGTCAAAAAAAAGCGATTCCAGGGACTGTCCGACTTTCCGAAACTCGAAAGGATTACAAGCAGACCGCCGACCAACAGCATGCCGACCCGCAAAAAGGAATCTGAAAAGACGCCGAATACCGAAACGTAAAGGACGACGCTGACCACGATCAGAGACAATAGCAAGATGACATAGTCCGCGAGCGCGGACGTGTTGAGGTTTGGCACGGTGTCCTCCCTTTTGCGTCTACTCCGGCATTCCCCGCTCTCCCTTCGAGGTGCGCGACGCATGGAGAGAAAGTATTGGACAGCTACATTCTTGTCGAATAACCGTTCCACCAGGTGGAACGAAGTAATGGCAAAACTAAACCGCTCAATCAACCGTGGCCTGGCTGTGCTTGAGGTCGTCCATACGTCTGGCACGGTTTCGCTGGCCGTTCTCGCAGCTCAGACAGCCCTGCCCAAACCGACTTTGTTGCGTATTTGTGCAACGCTCGAAGCGCGTCGCTGGTTGTTGCGCCGAAGCAGCGACGGTAATTACCAGCTTGGCTCGGCCTTTCCGCTGGGCGACGGCTCACCGAACCTTACCGACCGCGTTGTTGCGGTCGGTAAGGATGTGATTGTGCAGCTAAGCCGTGAAACGGGGCTGGGCGTTGATTTGGCTGCTGGGATCGGTGGCGGACGGATTGAGATCGTCGACACCACTCGAGTATTCAATATGCATGGTGTTCACCCGGACAGCGTAGGTTTCCGTCCATCGCCTATCCTGTCAGCGTTAGGCACAGCCTTCTTGTTTGCGCTTTCGGGTGCCGATCGAGCGCAGGCGCTACAAGATCTTGCCGACCGGTTGCCCCGTGAAGACCTCCAAGCATTGCCCAGGCTCGCAACAATTCTAAAAAGCATTGAAGAACGAGGATATGCAATCCGAGCGGAAGGGCATTGGGGCCGGGCGGTGGATTACGGTGCATTGCCAGGCGCCGTCGCTGTACCCATTCTCGCCGACAAAAACCCTATCGGCGCCGTTAATCTGGTATGGAACGCCAGTGAGCGTTCGGTGGACGCTGTCGTAAGAGATCACCACGCTCAGCTTCAATCAGCTGCGCGCATTATTGGCCGAAATTATGCCGAACTGGGCTGACAGGGTGTGGGCTTGTGATGCTTCTGCACAGGTCCGCAAAGTTTGCAGTTCCACTACTGACGATTTGAAGCTTTCTGCAATATGCTTGAATGGCCGCAAATTCTGCTGTGTTGCATGGCGGCTTTTCTTGATGCTATGGCGAAAGATCTGCTGCGCGCGTATAGCGCAATTTCATCGCTTCCGGGATGCGCTCGATTCGGACTTTCGCCGCAGCCTATACCGATGTCCACTATGGGCCGATTTTGACGTTCGCGCTTGGGCAATGCCCCTGGGATCACAGTCAGAGGTGAAAACTTCTCGACCACAACTGAAAGTACAACTAACGAACGGGCTAAGGGCGCTGCCCCCTCGCCCTTGCGGCCTCACCCCCAGGATATTTTGGGCTAGATGAAGAGCGGATCAGCAATTCAGGGCTGATGAGAGGTTATCCCGACGTTTGAGCGGGCCAAGGTCGGTCACGTGCCAGCCATCCTTATAGGAAACACTAATGATCCGTGCCCAGTCCGCGCTGGCGACGATCAGTTCGGGATGGTCGTCGCATATGCGTAGCCCGCCGGAAATGAAGTCCTCACCGATCTTGTGATTGGTCAAACCGGGCAGAGCAGCGATTTCGGTCAGGCCACCGTCTTTGAAGCGCCAGATGCGCAGTGTTTTGGCGAGGTGCGGACGGTCGATATAGGCGATTTCGACATGGCCATCGCCATCCAGATCGGCGGCGCCGATTGGGGCGAGCCAGCGGAAACGGGTGCCGATATGGGGCGTGGCGGCGACTTTTTTGCCGCTTGCGTCGTAGATGGAGAGCTGTGCGCCAAGTTGGTCCTGAGATTCGACGACAATCGCCTCGGGCGTGCCGTCCGCACCAATGTCCAAAAGCCGTGGTGCGAGATCTTCAAAAACGCGATCTTCGGATAGGCGAATGGTTACGGTCTTTAGGTTTGAATCGGTATTTTGAACACGGAGTTCCAATGCACCATATTCAACATTGTCGCCCAAGACCCCATGCGCATAGCGTGTGGTTGGTTCTGTAAATTTGGCCGCTTTAATTTGATCGGCAGCTGTTGCTGTGCCAAAGGCCGATGCCCAAAGGCACAGAGCTGTCAGTGCGCCGCGTGCCCGGGTTCGCCACAGGCGGGCGGACAGGCGCGGCGCCTTGGAGATCATCAGATCTGTTTTTCCGGCATCTGCACGACCAGACCGTCCAGCGCGTCGGTGACCTTGATCTGGCACGTCAGGCGAGAGCGGGCCGGGTCGGGCTCATAGGCAAAGTCCAGCATGTCTTCTTCCATGTCATCCTTGGCCGGGATCTTCTCGACCCAGTCGGCGTGGATATAGACATGGCAGGTCGAGCAGGCGCAGGCGCCGCCGCAATCGGCCTCGATGCCGGGAATGTTGTTGTCACGGGCCCCTTCCATGACGGTCAGTCCGTTGGCGACCTCGACAGTGTGTTCGGTACCGCCGTGCTCGACATAGGTGATCTTTGCCATTGCGTGCGTCTTCCTTTTGCGATGTTCGAATTCTTCCTTAGTCAAGGCATTTAGGTCTTTCCAGCCTCATTTGCGACTCCTGAGGCCGTGTCTGGACTTTCTTGGCGTTTGTTCTATTTTTGTTCTCATGCTTGTTACCTCTTTTCATCCTGTGGTTTCCAACCAGAACTGGCCACGTCCGCCATCTTGTTTGCCGTCAAACCAGTTGACTGCACCGCCCGAGGGCGCGCGCGTGGCCGTGGCCGGGCTGGTTATCCTGCGGCAGAGGCCGGGGACGGCCAAGGGGGTGATCTTTCTGACGCTCGAGGATGAGACCGGGATCGTGAATGTGGTGGTGTGGCGCAAAATTTACGAGCAATTCCGCCGCGCGGTGATTTCAGGGCGATTGCTGAAGGTGACGGGCCGGATGCAGCGGGCGCATTCGGTGACTCATGTGATTGCGGAAGAGATCGAAGATATCTCGGGCATGCTGGATGTGCTGGTGCGGGGTGAGGGGCATTAAAGCAATCTGCGTATAGTCTGGCCTCTGGACAGGGCGCTTTGCCGGTCATAGCTCGGACAGGTATCGAAGCGGATAAGAGGGTGCGATGGCAAACGGACATTTTCTGTGGACGGACCTGTCCACCTACGACATGCGTGCTGCCAGAGCGGACTATGCCGAGTTATTCGATTGGTCATTTGGCAAAGAAGATACCTATGACTTTGCCACCATCGGCGGGCAGGAAGTCGCGGCGGTTTTCCCGATGCCGGATCGCTTGGCAAAAATAAACATGCCGTCTTTTTGGATGTCTTATGTCCATGTCGATGATCTGGACGCGAAAGTTGAAAGCGCCCGGACACATGAGGGCGTCATCATCGAGGTAGAACCTCAACCCTTCGGCGACGCAGCGCGTATCGCGCTGGTTCGGGATCCATCTGGCGCAGGCTTTACGATGTATGAAGGGCCGGACATCCAGACCGGAGCGCCGGGAATAGGCAAGGTTATAAGCCGATTTCACCACGTTCCTGACATCACGCTGATCGCACCGTTTTATGCGGACCTGTTTGGGTGGCGCTTTGAGAAAAGCTCAGCAAGCCCATGGCCATGCTATGAAATACGCCATCCCAACGGAGCAGTTATCGCACAGGCCGAAGAGGTGCCCGAGGCCATCCGTGGAAAGTTTCGCTATTGGATGCCGTGTTTTGGTGTCAGGTCGGTTGGTGATACCCTTCGGCAAATCGAGGCGCGGGATGGGCATCATCACAATGACTTGCCAGAGGGGCGCGTTTTGGTGTCAGACCGGCAAGGGGCTCATTTCATGATCCAGAATGCGGGTCAGAATGCCGCTGCGGTCGGTGAAACCCCGCATGCGACCGAAAGAAATAGGACCGATGGAATAGCCTGGAAGTCGCTGGTCGCATTGGCTTGTGTCTGGCTGGCCGTGATCATGGATTTACAGGTGTTCTGGGGTGTCCTGTTTTTGATCTGGACATGGCTGGCGCTAAAATCCGGGCGCGCCGACTTTGTTGAACCAATTGACCGCGCGACTCGACCTTTGATATTTTGGCTGATCACCGGAACATGGATAGTTCTGAGTTCTTGGGTGATACTCGGGTCGGTTTTCGGCGGCTGGTGATCCCCTTCGAGGTTGAAAGGGGACCGGCGATAGATCAGTTGATTTTCAATCGCTTGCACCCATGCGAAAATTTCCGTTCAGGCAGGAAGAAATCCTCATTTTTAACCCACCTAAGTGCATAAAGCGCTTTTCCGCCAATCTGGCGTCCGTTGGTCGACTCTCAGAAGTAGGGCAGGTATCTGAATGCGTCTTTGCGCGTCGGCCTGTGTCCGGGATTAGGTTTGATCATGCAATACTCAACATCTTCTCAGAGTCAGTCGGGATGACCAACGTAACACAACATAAATCGCTCGATGAAACCACCGATCTTGAGGAAAACCACCTCCGTAACCGCCTTGCTGAACTCGTAAAACTCACGCGGTCAAAGGGGTGTGTACACACCGCCAGAATGATCGAAGAGGCGTTAAGCGCATACGTCTTCGAGTGTAAACACCTTGGGGTCGCTGAAGAATACCGTTCAGAGTTGCAGCATCTGAAGGGCACGGAATTTTCACGGTCGATAGGGGACACGGACCGGAAACAGCGTGGGGTTCCGAATTTCAGTTCGAGGCGCTCCAGACTGCCGGATAGTTTCCCCTTCGATGCCACCAGCACATCAGTCGACCCGGTGCGGAAGACAACGTCAAAGCAATCAGCACTTGTCTTGACGACCGGGATGCGTGTTGACCGCAGGAACATAACAAAGTTGCGCAGCGGGCATTGGACAGGCAAACCGATGCGCTTTCCTGCGGAACCTGAATTCCAGTTTCGTTGACAAACTGCGCCGCGCTCAAAGCCTTGAATGGGCTTCATCGTGTTCTAAGGTAGGGAAGCTTTGCTGTAGAGCAGAATCAAATCTGCTATGGCGTGGTTATGAAAGCATCAGGGCCGATGCAGGCCAATATGGCTTTTCGGGGAATGCGCCTGCGTTCAGAACATGAGGCCATGTAAATATCTTCGTGCGTGTCGGCGATGTCCCATCAGACGATAGCGCGTAAGTTTGCAAAAGTACTTCTGTCCTGAAACGCGGTATCAAAGCCTGCGGTTGGCACGTTCATTTCACACGGATCGTTGCCGGTTTCTACTCGCATTCAACGTTTGAACAAAACCCCTTGCGATTGCTTGTCCCGGTGATCCCCACGCAGGTCAGCGTGCAATGCACGGCCAGCCTGGACGCCGGGGCGGGCGCTGACGGTTTCAAGCCATCGGGCGAAATGAGGCGTGTTTTCAAGTACATGCTGCTGCCCTTCCCACAGGCTGGCCCAGCCCCAGATTGACATATCGGCGATGGAGTAAAAATCGCCCGCGACGTACTCGTTCCCTGCCAATCGGCGATCCAGCACGCCGTATAGACGGGCGACCTCGGTGCGGTAGCGGTCCTTGGCATAAGGCAGGTCCTGTGGCGGGTCCAGCTGAGGGGCATATTTCAGAAAGTGATGCGCCTGACCGGCCATGGGGCCGACGCCGCCCATCTGCCACATCAGCCATTCCTCGACCGCAATCCGTTCACGTTCGGTCTTGCCATAAAACCGCCCGGTCTTGCGGGCCAGATACATCAGGATCGCACCGCTTTCGAACACGGAAACGGGCGCACCATCAGGACCATCGGGATCGACGATGGCAGGCATTCGGTTGTTGGGGGCGATCTTCAGAAACTTCGGGTCGAATTGATCGCCCTTGCCGATATTGATCAGGTGAGTGGTGTAAGGCAGTTCCATCTCTTCCAGGGCGATGGAAACTTTCCAGCCGTTTGGCGTGGGCCAGAAATACAGGTCGATCATGGTATCTCCTCAGGTTGCAGAGATCATGAGGCTTTCTGGGCAAACGGCAAGAGGGCTTGAGGCCGAGGAAGAGCAAAAAGCCGTGACCAGCGACGATGCGATCGGGCGGGGACTCCAACGCGCAATGAAGTCAGGCTGAGGACATTCGGATCTCGTAACAAGGCGTTGTAGACCTGCAGGATACCCGGGCGGGTATAGCTGGACCAATGGCATACGCGGCGTTCCGGAACTGTAATCGGAAAGATCAGTTTGGACAGATGATCCAGCGTTGCCGGGCAATCGATCTGCAAGGTGACCGCGTTTACCGCTTCAAGACCATTGCCAATGCTGCGATCCCCTTTTTGGGGTGGTTGAATCAGCAACTCGTATAAGGCGTCGAACAGGTCGTTCTCGCGGTTTATGACATTGATGAATTCGACGTGTTGCCCCGCAGGGGTGGCTAGCGCTTGAATGGTTCGGCTGTGATACGCAGCACCGGTCATCGAAATGATTCGGATCAGCGCTTTGGGAGGAATGTGTTGCAACGCCTCCAGCACCAGTTCAGTACCCATCGAGTGGCCCAGGAAATGGATAGGGCGACTTGGGTTCAGGCTGTGCAGTTCGGTTATGGTTTCAGCCATTACGCGCCCGGCCTCAATGGCACGGCGATGTGCCACCCGAACGCGATGGCCAGACCTTCGTCTTCGAACCCGGCCCCAAAGCCCAGTTGTTGCGGCCCGCTTGGGCTGTACCAGGGCGCGGCCCCGGGTTGCCAAGACAGAATATGCCGGTGAGGGCAGTCGTTCACATCGTCCGGTCGGTATTTGTAGCCGTGGGTCATGATGACAACCGGGCCGTCTGTACCGCTGGCTTGTCGCTGAACCTCCATCACGGGACGGGACCTACCGTGCAGATGGGCCTGATCGTCTACAGCATTGATCCTGATAATTGGCATTGGCTCTGCCTCACACAAGATGTTGTGGTGCCGATCTGTCATAACGCTATGACGTTTTGGTGAATGCTTGGTTACAGAACCGTGACGATGCGCCTGCCGGGGTTGACGAATTTGCGAGTGCGGCGTAAGGGCAACATCACAGACCACGTGGCGATTTGTTACCGGATTGCGGGCCACGCTAAACAACACCGCTAAAAGGTCAGGATGAAAGACCCCTTTCGCTTGGCCGCGTCTGGGGTTTTTTGTTTGCCTCCGCCGGAGGCTGAAAGGAAAGAGATGAGCGAGAACTGGAACAAACGCACCCAAGCCGTCCATGGCGGCATCCGCCGCAGTCAGTATAACGAAGTGAGCGAGGCGATTTTCCTGACGCAGGGCTTTGTTTATGAAAATGCTGAACAGGCCGAGGCCCGGTTTCTGGAATGCGGCCCCGATGAGTTCATCTATGCCCGTTATGGCAACCCCACCGTGTCGATGTTCGAACAGCGCATCGCGGCGCTGGAAGGGGCCGAAGACGCCTTTGCGACGGCATCGGGCATGGCGGCTGTCAACGGTGCGTTGACCTCGATGCTGAAAGCTGGCGACCATATCGTGTCCGCCAAAGCCTTGTTTGGGTCCTGCCTGTACATTGTCGAAAACATCCTGACCCGATTTGGCGTTGATGTGACCTTTGTTGACGGTACTGATCTTGAGCAATGGAAAGCTGCGATCCGGCCCAACACCAAGGCGGTGTTCTTCGAATCCATGTCGAACCCGACACTGGAAGTGATCGATATCGCATCGGTGGCAAAGCTGGCCCATGCCGTTGGCGCCCTTGTCGTGGTGGACAACGTCTTCTCGACACCAGTCTTTTCGCGCGCGATCGAACAGGGAGCTGATGTCGTCATCTATTCGGCGACCAAACACATTGACGGTCAGGGCCGCGCGCTGGGCGGTGTGATCATCGGCACCCGGGATTTCATCCGCGGTACGGTCGAGCCGTACCTGAAGCACACCGGTGGTGCGCTTAGCCCGTTCAACGCCTGGGTCATGCTGAAAGGTCTGGAAACCATGGCTCTGCGCGTAAATGCGCAGGCTGAAAGCGCGCAAAAGATCGCTGAGGCCCTGGAAGGGAACCCAGCGCTGGAGCGTACCATGTATCCCGGCCTGAAAACCCATGCGCAGAATGCGCTGGTGCAGACGCAGCTTGGCGGCAAGGGCGGCACGGTTCTGTCGCTGGACATCAAGGGCGGCAAGGACGCGGCCTTTGCCTTTTTGAACGCGATGACAATCCCTGTGATTTCCAACAATCTGGGCGATGCCAAATCCATCGCAACGCACCCGGCCACAACCACGCACCAACGTCTGAGCGATGAGCAGAAAGACGAGTTGGGCATTGCACCAGGACTGGTTCGTTTTTCTGTTGGTCTGGAAGACGTCAATGATCTTTTGGCCGATATTCAGCAGGCTTTGGAAGCCTCGCAGAAATAACCCGTATTAGCGCGCGCACTTTTTTGTCGGGCTGTTACCTGACATCGGAGTGCCGCTTGAAAATCTATCCGGATGGGTTGCTTCTTGGGCTGCATCCCGCTGATAGAACCAAAAAGGGCGCAAACCGTTTCAAATTGACGGTTTGGCGCCGCTTTTTTCGATCCGGACTGCTATTGCAAACGTATCGAGATAGACTGGAAAAGGAACTTCAGTCGTATATAGTTCGACGATCAATTGAGGAACCGCATTCGATGAACGTTCACCCGCGCGACATTGATGAGACACCTGACCGCGAAAAGGCTGCCGAGGCCCTGAAAGTGCTGCGACAGTGGGCGAAATCGGCTTCCGCGTCCGAGATCAGCCAGTTGGACCCGGCGATCGCGCGTCTGGTGCCGGGGCTGGATGCGGTGAATTATCCTTCGCTCTCGCGCGAGTATCCAGAAGATTTCGCAGTAGATGCCGCTTATCGGGCGTCGTTGCCGGACTTGCAGAATGGTCCATCCAGCCTGATCCGCGGGGCCAAGCAGCAAATCCAGCATGTGGGCATTTCGAATTTCCGCCTGCCGATCCGTTTTCACCGGAAAGAGGGTGATGATCTGTCGCTTGAGACATCGATCACAGGTACCGTCAGTCTGGAGGCCGAGAAGAAGGGCATCAACATGTCCCGGATCATGCGATCGTTCTACAAACATGCGGAACGCACCTTTAGCTTCGAGGTTATGGAAGCAGCACTTGACGACTACATGACTGATCTGGACAGCTTTGATGCCCGCATTCAGATGCGTTTTTCCTACCCGGACAAGGTAGAGAGCCTGCGCTCGGGTCTGGAGGGTTATCAGTACTACGACATTGCGTTGGAACTGGTCGAACAAAACGGTGTGCGTCAGAAGATCATGCATCTGGATTATGTGTACTCCTCGACCTGTCCATGCTCGCTGGAACTAAGTGAACACGCCCGTTCCATGCGCGGGCAACTTGCAACGCCGCATTCACAGCGCTCGGTGGCGCGTATTTCGGTTGTGGTGGATTGCGATGCTGATTGCCTGTGGTTTGAAGACCTGATTGCGCTATGTCGTCGGGCCGTTCCGACCGAAACGCAGGTCATGGTCAAACGCGAGGACGAACAGGCATTTGCCGAGCTGAACGCCGCCAACCCGATTTTCGTCGAAGACGCCGCGCGCCTGTTCTGTGCCGAGCTGTTGGCGGATCACCACGTGGGCGATTTCCGCGTCGTTGCCAGCCACCAAGAGAGTTTGCACAGCCATGACGCCGTGTCGATTCTGACCGAAGGCCCAACGTTTGAAACGCCTAGCTTGGACCCTCGATTGTTCACAACCCTGTTTCATGTTGGGTGAGTTCCCCTTCGTAAGCGGTTAGAATTTAATCAGGGATTGCATCGACCAGCGTTTTTTTGCCGCAATGCAGCAAAAATGCTGCACTTGCGCATTGTTTGCCTGTATATTCGAAGAGAATGCAGCAGACGTACGCCTGCCTTCGGGAAGGTGTGCGTCCCCGAAAGGATACCGAGACGTGACACGCCTTGGACTGCAAGACCCCGACCACCGCGCGGCAAATCTGTGCGGGCGGGGTACCTTACCCCAAAAATTCGGGCTGCATCGTTTTTACAGGAGAAACATGTAATGAATCCGATTACCCATTCGCTGGAGCTTCAGGCTGCGGCGTTCCGAGTGGCAGGCTACGCGATGGCCAACCAGATGAAGATCATGCAGATCGTGGCCCGGTCCGCAATCGAGCTTCCGATGGCCCCTGTTCAAGCGCTGCACCTGGCCGCGCCTGCTCCGGCATCCGTTGCTGAGAAGCCGGTCAAGAAACCGACGGTCAAG
This sequence comes from Ruegeria sp. CDSA021, assembly GCF_059612325.1. NCBI lineage: Bacteria > Pseudomonadati > Pseudomonadota > Alphaproteobacteria > Rhodobacterales > Roseobacteraceae > Ruegeria > Ruegeria sp. CDSA021. The sequence continues at coordinate 37,477 of NZ_JBXWQJ010000022.1, read as the reverse complement.
GCAAAACCAGTTGCGCCGCGTGTGCAAAAACCGGTGGCAAAAAAGGCTGTTGCTGCGAAAAAACCTGTAAAGAAGACTGTTGCAACTACACCCGAGCCCAAACCGGTAGAGTTTTCTGCCAAGCCGCGTGCTACGGCCTCGGCAAAGGCCGAGCCTGCTGTGAAAACCAAACCTGCACCCGCGCCAAAACCGGCCGCTCAGCCCAAGCCGGTCGCAAAATCAGCTGCAACCGTTGCAACACCCGCAAAAAAGGTTGCACGAAAGCCCGCCCCCCGCGCGGCTTCCACCGTCAAGGCGGCCCCGTCCAAACAAACCCCGGCCCAGCCCGTTGAGCCCGCTGCCAAGGCGCTCGAAGCTCAGCCCAAAACCGTTACACCTGTAGAAAAAGCGGTGTCGACCCGGGCGAAACCAGCGCCCCGCACGCGCAAGGCCGCACCGTCGAAACCTGCGCCTTCTGTCGCTCAGTCAAAACCGGCACCGGCGGTCGAGCAGCCCAATCCGCAGACGCGCAGAACCCGTGCGCCGTCCACCCCCCCCGCGATGCCCGGGGCAGGTACGAAATCCGACGCGTAACTCGGATCATCTGCTTGACACGGTCGGGTTGGCGCGCCAACGCTGCGCGTCATGATGGATCTTCGCCCGGTCGGATATGTGATTGGCTTGCTGGTCGCCATTCTTGGGGCGACCATGCTGTTTCCTATGCTCGCCGACATGATCGAGGGGCGGGGGGAATGGCATGTGTTCCTGGAAAGCGCAATCATCACGATGCTGACCGGGTCAGTTCTGGCGATGAGCTGCTCCAACGGCGTGGGCGAGGGGCTGACCATCCGGCAGACCTTTTTGCTGACAACCGGCGTATGGGTCGCGCTGCCGGTATTTGGTGCAATCCCATTCCTGTTTGGTGAAACCGAACTGCGCTTTGTCGATGCCTATTTCGAGGCGATGTCGGGGCTTACAACAACCGGCTCGACCGTCATAACCGGGCTCGACTCGCTGCCACGGGGACTTTTGTTGTGGCGCGGTATTCTGCAATGGTTGGGGGGCATTGGCATAATCGTGGTTGCGATGGTGTTCCTGCCAGAATTGCGGGTGGGTGGCATGCAAATCTTCCGCTCGGAAGGATTTGAAACCATGGGGAAAATCCTTCCACGCGCGCAAGAGATCGCCGGTCAGATATCCCTGATTTACGTGTTCCTGACCGTTGTGTGCGCGTTGGTCTACGCCGGGCTCGGGATGGGCTTTTTTGATGCCACCGTCCATTCGATGACCACCATCGCGACAGGTGGGTTTGCCAACTACGACGCGTCATTCGCAACCTTCTCGGGGCCAGTGGAATATGCGGCCGCGGTGTTCATGGTATTGGCGGCGCTGCCCTTCGTGCGATATGTTCAGCTCGCCAACGGCCACACCAGTTCTTTGTGGGAGGACAGCCAGATCCGCGTCTTTCTGGCGACTGTTCTGGTGCTGGTCTTGATCATGACCGTCTTTCTGACATCGGTTTTCCCACGCCACTGGGAACAGGCGTTTCGCGAATCCTTGTTTAACATCACCTCGATCATCTCGGGGACCGGATATGCCAGCGTCGACTATATGGGGTGGGGCAGTTTTCCGGTCATGTTGTTTTTCCTGATCGGGCTGATTGGCGGCTGCGCCGGATCCACGGCATGTTCGATCAAGATCTTCCGTTACCAACTGTTGCTGGCGTCGATCAAAACTCAGATCAAGCGGATCAGGTCCCCGCATGGGGTTTTTGTGCCGCTTTATGACGGACGGCCCGTGGGGCGCGATGTTCTGACGTCGGTGATGAGCTTTTTCATGTTCTTCGTCCTGTCGATGGGCGTTTTGTCCTGGGCTTTGGCACTGACTGGTCTTGATTTCATCACGTCCGTGTCCGGGGCAGCGACCGCATTGGCCAATGTGGGTCCCGGCCTGGGCAGCCAGATCGGACCGGCAGGTAATTTCGCAGGTCTCAACGATACGGCCAAATGGCTGCTGACAATCGGAATGCTGGTTGGGCGGCTTGAACTTCTGGCCGTTTACGCAATCTTCACAACTCAATTCTGGAGAAACTGATGCAAAGACCCCTTGGCGCACAGTTGTCGCATATGCTCAAGGATCGTGGCGTGGATATGATTTTCGGCATTCCCGGCGTCCATAATCAGGAAATGTATCGTGGCATCGAAGAGGCCGGTATTACCCATGTACTGGCTCGACACGAGCAAGGGGCCGGGTTCATGGCCGATGGCTATGCGCGGGCAACCGGCAAGCCCGGTGTCGCCTATGTCATCACCGGCCCTGGCCTGTGCAACATCATGACACCGATCGGTCAAGCCTATAGCGATTCCGTCCCGATGTTGGTGTTGTCTTCGTGTCTTGACGAAAAGCAAGCTATGCGCGGTCAGCTGCACCAGATGAAAGATCAGCGCGCTGCGGCCGGGACGGTTGCAGATTGGTCGGTGCAGGCGGACACTGCCGCTGCAGCATACAGTCTGGTAGAACGCGCCTTTGAAGAATTCGAGCTGTCGCGACCGCGGCCCAAACACATTCAGGTGCCGATTGCACAGTTAGAGGCTGATGCTGAACCGGCGCCATTCCCCAACCAGCCTGCGCTGCGCACCAAAGCGTTGCCGCCTGACGTGTCTTCGGTTGTCTCGATGCTGAACCTGTCACGCAAGCCCTTGTTCATCTTGGGTGGAGGGTGCAAATCCAACGACTGGCGACAGATTTTGACGCAGCTGGGGGCTGCCTGCTTTACCACCTATGCCGGGCGTGGGTTGACGGGTGTGAACTATCCGCTGGATTTCGGGCCCATGCTGCCGCGCCCCGGAAGCGCCGAGGTCATTGCCTCGGCAGATCTTGTAATTGCCGTTGGCGCAGAGCTTGGAGAGGTCGATTTGTGGCGACATGAGTTGGGGCACAAGGCGACGCTGATCCGTGTGGATCTGGACCCTGAGGTTCTGTCTGACCGCCACCGTGCCGCAATCAAGCTTCAGACCGACAGTCAGAGCTTTGCCCGCGCCTTGTGGCAGGCGACCGAGAACATGAAGCCAGCGACTGGCTGGTCGCCCGACGAAGTGGCCGAGGCGCGCGCACGCTGGCGCGCCGAGGTGGACGCGGAACGACCCGGAATCGTGCCGATCGCGGACGCATTGCGTGAAGCGATGCCGGCCGACACCATGATTTATTCTGATATGACCCAGTTCGCCTATGTCGCGAAAGAGATTTGGGATGTGGCCTATCCTCATCATTGGCATCATCCAACGGGGTTTGGCACACTTGGTTACGGGTTGCCTGCCGGAATAGGCGGGGCAGTTGCACGGCGTGGAAAGCCAACGGCAGTTATCGCCGGGGATTATGGGTTTCACTACACGATGCAGGAATTGGGTGTCGCGGTTGAGCTGGGTCTGTCTCTGCCGATCATCTTGTGGGACAACGGCAAGCTGAAAGAGATTGAAGACAGCATGGTGCGCAGCCAGATCGCGCCTAATGCCGTGGTGGCTCGAAACCCGGATTTCTGTAAACTCGCCGAGGCCTTTGGTGCGCGTTCCGTGGCACCTGAGACATTGGATGAGATGCAGGGCGCAGCTCGTGCGGCTTTTGACGCGCCGGGCCCAACTCTGATCCACGTGACGCCGGATATTCTGTAACAAAAAGCGCCGCGTGGATGCGCGGCGCCTTGGGCTTTTCAAGTAGGAACGAGTCAATCCCAGCAGTGCACCAGAACCGTCATGCCTGTCGCGCGGCGGTTCAGTTCGTTGGGTGAGATTTGCGTGGTTTCTTCGCTTGACTGACCGGACACGCCAGCCTTCGCTAGGATTTCCGTCAACCGCTCACCGGTGGCCGCCAAACTGACCGAAGCAGGCAGGCTGCGCCCTTCAGACGGTGTGGGCAACAGCATCCCGACAACGTTGCCGCTGTCATTGAAAACCGGGCCGCCCGCATCGCCGGGCTGCGCGTTCAGGGCCAGGCGTTTAACACCTGTCTCGCCATTCAGGCCACGCACATCGGCAACTTGTCCGTATGTCAGTGTCGGGGCACCCAGGGCACCCTGATAAGAAAAACCTGAGACCGCAACGTCAGATTGAAGACTCGGCAGAGCCGGGCTGAAAGCGGCCACGCTCATGGGGGCCAGTGCATTGGATGGGCGCAGAACCGCGACTCCTACTTCGTCATCGGCCATGGCAAGCTGCACCTCCTGATCCCCGTCCAGAGTGATCCGGGTGCAGTTCTCGACGGCTTCCGAAACTGTCAAAACGGTTCCCTTCTCATCGGCAAAGAAACCAGAGCGGGACAGGCGCGGTTTGCGGATTTGCAAGCCGGACACCAGATCGATGTTTTGCGCGGCATCTGCACCTGCGGCGGCATCGAGCACCGCGTCGGTGGTGGTAAAACTGGAGGCCATAGCCGAAAGAACTCGCACGCGGCGTGCCTCGTCGCCTTCGGGCCAGACCAGTGAATACCCTTTGATTTTGCCGTCTGTCAGGCGTGCCCGTGTAAAGGACACCACGCCATTTCCACGCCCTTCAAGGGTGAAGCGGTCTCCTCGCAGCTCACGCGGGCCGTTCAGCGGAACGATTTCCAGCGACTGCATGACCTCATACAGGGCGCGCAGGGTGCGCTTGTCACCGTCCTGGCTGATCAAGAGGGCTTTGGCGTTCAGCTCGGATGCGCTGTTGAAGTGGGCAAACGGAGCTTCATAGCGATCAAAGCGGACAGCATCCAAAGGCAAGTCCATCGTGATCCCAGCCGCGTCATCGGAATATCGGGCCATCCCAACGCTGGTCAGCGGCGCGTTATAGTCGTCCATCAAGGCTTTGCGCTGCGACGTGGTTAGCACGCCGGTTGCCTCAAACCCGTTAAAACGTTGCCAATCACCCATTGAACGGCGCGTTCCCTGACCAAAGGCCCCGTCGATGGTAGAGTTGTAAAACCCGGCCGCCTGCAACGCCGTTTGCAGATCCTTGCGGTCCTGCGCGGTCAGCAGGCGTTCGGATTGCAGGGCCTGTGCGCGGGTTTCATCCACGTCCTGAGTGGGCGCGATTGTCAGAGTGTCTTCGGCCTCAGCAACCGGCGCAACGGGTGCCGCGACAGAGCCACGGTTCAGCACATTTGCACCGATAGGCCAGAACTGTTGCCCGAGCCCGCCGGAAAAGGCGATGAAGCTGTCACGGGGAATCTGACCTTCGGATCGATACACCCGCAGCACCTGTTCGGCGTCCTGGCGCGCATAGGGGCCGATAACGATTGCGTACCAGCCGCTGTTCAGGCGAAAGCCGTTCACGTCGGGCAGAGCACCGGCGTAGGCTTGCGCGCGATCCTGTGCTTCGCGCAAGGACGGTTGCGCCTCGACCTGCACCCAGACGCCCTGATCTTGTTGAGCGGACGCGGCGCGCAGCCCGACCAATAGAAACAATAGAATTGCTGTGAATACGCGTTTCATAATCTGCCCGTTTATTTGCAGTGTTTGTGCTTTGGCGCAGAGTACGCGATTTCAGGTGTCAATTGCCATGCCGCGAATACGGGGAATTTGCGGTGTGGCCGCGCAGATACAGCCGTGGGCCAAAGCCCCGTTGACGCCCCTTGGCCCCTTGCATAGGAAGGGCCAAACCGACCGGAACCGGGCGCAAGGATGCCCAGAGGGAATGCCATGACCGAACCGAACAGCGCACCGCGTTCATTCCAGGAGATTATCCTGCGGCTTCAGACCTATTGGGCCTCGAAAGGTTGCGCGATTCTGCAACCTTATGACATGGAAGTCGGGGCAGGGACGTTTCATCCCGCGACCACTCTGCGTGCGCTGGGATCCAAGGCTTGGGCCGCAGCCTATGTTCAGCCCTCGCGCCGTCCGACGGATGGTCGTTATGGCGAGAATCCAAACCGGTTGCAACATTACTATCAGTATCAGGTGCTGATCAAACCAAGCCCGCCCGATCTGCAGGAACTGTACCTGGGCAGCCTTGAGGCTATCGGCATCGACATGGAACTGCATGATATCCGGTTTGTCGAGGATGACTGGGAAAGCCCCACGCTGGGCGCCTGGGGTCTGGGCTGGGAAGTCTGGTGTGACGGTATGGAAGTCAGCCAGTTCACCTATTTCCAACAGGTGGGTGGCCATGATTGTGCACCCGTCTCGGGTGAGCTGACCTATGGTCTGGAGCGTCTGGCCATGTATGTGCTGGGCGTCGATCACGTTATGGACATGCCGTTCAACGACCCGCAATCGCCCAGCCCGTTGAAATACGGTGACATCTTCAAACAAACCGAAGAGGAATACGCCCGCTGGAACTTTGATGTTGCCAACACCGAAGTTCTGCTGCGTCATTTCGAAGAGGCCGAGGTCGAATGCGCCGCCATTCTGGCACAAGAGCACGACGATCCAAAAACCGGCAAGCGCATTATCATGGCTCACCCGGCTTATGATCAGTGCATCAAGGCCAGCCACATCTTCAACTTGCTGGACGCGCGAGGGGTGATCTCGGTGACCGAGCGACAGGCTTATATCGGCCGCGTGCGGGCGCTAGCAAAGCAATGCGCGGATGCGTTTGTTCAGACCGAGGCGGCCGGGTTCCAAGCCTGATGGGCCAATCAGGCCAGCCCCGGCAACAGTGTTTTCAGGCCGTCCGCGATCATGCCGATCGCGATGGCCGACAAGATCATGCCCATAAAGCGGCTCATAATCACGCGCGCGTTGCCCGAAAGGCGCTCGGCCAGCCATGCCGCATTCCAGAACGTGATCAACAAAAGGGCAACGACCGACAAGAAAATGCCCGCGAAAACAACTGCTTCAATGGGATTTTTCACGTGATGCGCATACAGGATCAAGGTCGTGATAGTTCCGGGGCCGACAAGTATGGGAAAGGCCAGAGGATAAAAGGCAACTGTCTCAGCCGCGAGGTATTCTTCTTTCTCGTCATCCGTTCCGTGGTGCGAACTGCTTTCGTTGCCGTTCAGCATGTTCAAGCCGATCATCAGGACGACCAGACCGCCGGCAACTCTCAGGTGATCGACGGTTATGCCAAACAAGCCAAGCGCCTGACTGCCGACGGCTGCAAACGCTCCGCCAAGGATAAGACAGTAGAGGGACGTCTTGATCGCAACCTTGCGTTGGTCGGTTGCCGAAAGACTCTGCGTCACGCTCAGAAAAACGGGCAGGTTCGTCACCGGGTTCATAATGGCAAAAAGCGCGCCGAAAAATCCAACGGCAAGAGTGGTATCCATACGGTTCACCTCGGGTCGTTCTGTTCTGCGGTGAAACGTGGCCTATTTCTGAAGCACTTGGAAGTACCTGCATAAAGGGAAGCATCGAAAGATGACTGGAAAAATTCTGGCACTCATCCTGCTCATGTCTGCAGCTATTGCAGGCGCTGGCATGTATTATCTGCAGGTCTACGGCTATTACTATGATGTTGAGCCCACTCCAGGCAGGGATGTAGTTCTGTCCGTTGACGCAACTCAGGCGCCGGTGGCCATTTCCTATTCTTCGTTTCAGGCCATTGACGCAGACAGCTCTCCGATCCGGTTCCGCGCGTGTTTTGAAACCGATGTCGCGCTGGAAGAACTGCAGGCCACCTACCTTCAAGCAGACGAGACAACGCCACTGACCGCACCCGGCTGGTTTGACTGCTACGATGCCGCGGCCCTGGCCGAGAACCTGAAATCCGATAAGGCGCAGGCATTCATCGGCCAAAAAAACGTGCATTACGGTGTTGATCGCATCGTGGCGGTTACCGAAGACGGCCGGGGCTTTATCTGGCACGTTCTGAACAATTGCGGTGAAAAGGCTTATGACGGTACGGTCGTCGGAGAGGAGTGCCCCCCGCGCCCTGAATACTGAGGAGATCGCCTTGGCCGACGCTGTAACAATCCCGGATTTCATCACCGCAACTCTGGGCTTTGCAGTCTATCTGCTGGGCGCGCGGATCAACAGCAAGGTCGTGGTGCTGCGACAGTTCAATATTCCCGAGCCCGTCACCGGTGGGCTTTTGGCATCACTTGTCGTTCTGGCCCTATATCTTTTGTTCAACCTCGAACTGTCTTTCGAACTGAACACCCGAGATTCTCTTCTGGTTCTGTTTTTTGCGGGGATCGGTCTGAATGCCCGGTTTTCTGATTTGATAGCAGGGGGTAAGCCTTTGCTAATTCTTCTGGTTTTGACGCTTTTGACGATCATCGCGCAGAACGTGATCGGGGCGGCGGGGGCGTCTTTGTTTGGCTATCCGGCGCAAGCCGGGGTCTTGTTCGGATCCGCCGCACTGATCGGCGGACATGGAACGGCAATTGCCTGGGCACCCGAAGTTGCGCGCGCGACCGGATTGGACGGCGCAACCGAACTTGGCGTTGCGGTGGCCACGCTGGGCCTGGTTCTGGCAGCTTTGGTCGGTGGCCCAATCGCGCGTCTGTTGGTCGAATCCCGCAACCTGACCCCTGATCGACCCGATGAGGAACATACGGTGGGGCTGCCCGACGACGAGCCTGGGGCCTCGGGCATAGACCATATGTCAATCATGCGAGTCCTGCTGCATCTGAACCTTGCGATCATCTTCGGCTATATACTGGGCGAGGCGATTTCGGCTGCTGGATTGAAATTGCCGTTGTTCGTGCCGTGCCTTCTGATGGGTATCGTGATTTCCAACCTGCGGACGGCTTTGGCGCCGTCCGCCCCACCCGTTGCGCGCACGCCCTCGCTGGCCCTGATCTCGGAGTTTGCACTGGGCGCGTTTCTGGCTATGTCCCTTATGAGCCTTCAGCTTTGGACAATTGCCGAATTGGGAATGGCGATTGCGGTGATCATGTCGGCGCAGACGCTGTTTACTGTTGCCTTTGTGATCTGGGTGCTGTTTCCGCTCATGGGTTCAAGCTACCGAGGGGCGGTTCTGGCAGCGGGTTTCGGGGGCTTTGCATTGGGGGCCACACCCACCGCTATTGCAAATATGACCGCCGTGACCAAGCGATATGGCCCATCGCCTATTGCCTTTATTGTGCTCCCCCTTGTATCCGCCTTCTTTGTGGATATCGCAAATGCCATCGTCATCCAGACGATCGTCAATTTCTAAGGACCGACAATGCCTGACCTGCTGATCGAACTGTTTTCCGAGGAGATTCCCGCGCGTATGCAGACCCGCGCCGGTGAGGACCTGAAAAAGCGGATTACCGACGGTTTGGTCGAGGCCGGTTTAACCTATGCCGGGGCCGCCGCCCTGACCACGCCGCGCCGTTTGACGCTGGCGGTCGAAGGGCTGCTGGCGGAAAGCCCCACCATTCGAGAAGAACGCAAAGGCCCCAAGGTTGGCGCGCCGGACAAAGCCGTCGAGGGGTTTCTGCGAGGCGCTGGCCTGACCCGCGATCAACTGGAAGAACGCGACACACCCAAAGGCGCAGTTTACTTTGCAACCATCGAAAAAGCAGGGCGCCCGGCGGCCGACATTGTGGCGGAAGTTTTGGAAGCCACCATCCGCAACTTCCCCTGGCCAAAGTCCATGCGCTGGGGCAGTGGGCATTTACGTTGGGTCCGTCCGCTGCATTCGATCCTGTGTATCCTGAGTGATGAAGCCGGGTCTCAGGTCGTACCGGTCGATGTTGAAGGCATGACATCCGGCGATACCACGGAAGGGCACCGTTTCATGGCACCCAACCGTTTTGCCGTTACATCGTTTGAAGATTATGCCGCCAAGCTCAAAACTGCGTTCGTCGTGCTTTCGCCCGAGGAACGGGCCGAGCATATTTGGAACGACGCGCAGAACATGGCTTTTGCCGCTGGTCTGGACGTGGTCGAAGACAGGGGCCTGCTGGCAGAGGTCGCCGGGCTGGTCGAATGGCCCGTGGTGCTGATGGGAAAGATCGACGACGAATTCCTCGATCTGCCGCCCGAGGTGCTGCAAACCTCGATGAAGGAACACCAGAAGTTCTTTTCCGTGAAGAACCCTAAAACGGGCCGGATCGAACGCTTCATCACCGTGGCCAACCGCGAAACCGCCGACAATGGCGCAACCATTCTGGCGGGGAACCAAAAGGTTCTTTCGGCCCGTTTGGCGGATGCGAAATTCTTCTGGGAGAACGACCTGCGTGTCGCCAAGTCGGACATCGCCCAATGGACCCGAGCGTTGGAGAACGTGACCTTCCACAACAAACTGGGCACACAGGCCGAGCGCATTGATCGCATCGCCGCGCTGGCCCGCGAACTGGCCCCGGTGGTCGGGGCAGATGCGGATCAGGCAGACAAAGCCGCGCGTCTGGCCAAGGCTGATCTGAACTCCGAGATGGTTTATGAATTCCCCGAACTTCAGGGGCTTATGGGTCGGTATTACATCGAGGCCGCAGGCGAGGACACCGCCGTGGCCGCCGTGGCGCAGGAGCATTACTCGCCGTTGGGGCCGTCGGATGATGTGCCGACCGCACCGCTGTCGGTGACCGTGGCGCTGGCCGACAAGCTGGACACGCTGACCGGGTTCTGGGCAATCGATGAGAAACCGACCGGCTCGAAAGACCCGTTTGCGCTGCGCCGTGCGGCGTTGGGGATTATTCGGCTGGTTTTGGATAACAATCTGCGTGTCAGTTTGGACCGCTTTTTTGATAGCCAGTTAGTGCGGGCAGAGAGCGCCATCAGTGAGGCGCTGCCGGACGCAAATGTCCGCGACCTTCTGGAGGAGATTGCGGATCACGGTGTATTTGGCGGGGCTTTTCAGGCTGTCAAAGAAAGAATTGGCGGATTGCCTGCGGCGGCATTTCTTGAGTTAGAGAAAAAGGTTCCTGACGCATCCGCTGATCTCCTCTCCTTCTTCCACGACCGCCTCAAAGTTTTCCTCCGCGACGAAGGCATCCGCCACGACATCATCGACGCCTGTATCGCGATGGAGGGGAATGACGACCTCAACCTGCTGGTCAAACGCGCCCGCGCGCTGAATGCGGTGATCGCGACCGAGGATGGCGAAAACCTCGTGCAGGGCTTCAAGCGTGCCAACAACATCCTCACCCAGGCCGAGGAGAAGGACGGGGTTGAGTACTCCTATGGCGCGGATGTGAAATTTGCCGAGACGGACAGCGAAAAGGAGCTGTTTGCAGCTTTGGATCAGGCGCAGACGCAGATCGATCCGGCGCTCAAGGCCGAAGATTTCCCGACCGCCATGGCCGCCATGGCCGCCTTGCGCGGGCCAGTGGACGCGTTCTTTGAGGATGTGCAGGTCAATACCGACAATGACATTCTACGCCGCAACCGCCTGAACCTGCTCAGCCAGATCCGGACGGTCTGTTCCAGTGTCGCCGATCTGACCCGTATTGAAGGGTAAATCTCCGGGCGCGCGGCCATTGCGCGCCCAGAACGCCCTTGCGCGAAGGGCGCAAGCGCTTATGCTGCACGCAAACCAAAAGGTGCTGCAGTGCAGAATAATCCGCATACCACGCTCATAACGACCGACGCGCCGGTTACGGCCAATACCCATGGTGGGCGGGCCAAGTGCCTGCAACGGCTTGTTCGTCTGGACCTGCCGGTACCCCGGACAGTGGCGCTGTCGTTTGATGCCGTCCATCAAATTGCGGAAGGCGAAGTTCCGAACCTGGCGGCGATCCTTGAACAATTTGATCCCGCCTCATTGCTTTGCGTCCGACCAAGCTCTGAGGACCCTGACTGGGGTGGGCCTGGCGCAGTTCTGAATATCGGGATGAATGATGCGCGTTACGTGGACCTGTCCGATACGATGGGCGCAGAGGCTGCCGCGGCGTTGTACCTGAGATTCGTTCAAAGCTATGCCATCCACGTTGCGCGGCTGGACGCGGATGTCTTCGATGATATCGATATGGATGGCAGCGAGGGGCTGGGCCATTCGCTGCGCGCCTATGAAGATGAAACGGACGAGGCCTTTCCCCAAGACAGGGGCGAGCAGTTGATCGGCGTTCTACGTTCGATGGCCCGTGCCTGGGATGGAACATCCGCACGCCTGTTGCGACAGGCCAAGGGTGCTCCGGCGGATGCCGGACTTGGGTTGGTCATTCAAGAAATGATCCCCGGTGTCGGGCAGGGGGAATGTGGTTCTGGTGTCCTGCAACTGGTCGATTCCACAACCGGAATGCAGCAGATCACCGGTCGTTACCTGAGCCAGAGCCAGGGCCGGGATGCGCTGGGCGAAGATGTTGCCGCGCTGTTTCTTGAAAAGGACCCGCGCGGTCCATCGCTTGAGGAAGTGGCGCCCAAAGCCTTTGCCGAACTCAAGGAACAAGCCGCCTTGATGCGTGAAAAACTGCGTGAAGAGATGCAGGTCGAATTCGTCATTCAAAACGGAAATGTGCATATCCTGGACGGCGTGCGGGTGCAGCGCAGCGCTCGTGCGGCCATGCGGATCGCGGTTCGTTTGGCCGAAGACGGGACCATACCCCAGCAAGAGGCGGTCATGCGCGTGGACCCGCATGCGCTGAACGAGCTTTTGCACCGTCAGGTGCATCCAGATGCGCGGCGTGACGTTTTAACTACGGCTATCGGGGCCAGCCCGGGTGCCTCGACCGGTAAGATCGTATTCACTTCGGCTGAGGCTCAGGCGAGCGCTGCGCGGGGGGAAGCCTGTGTTCTTGTACGCCGCGAAACTTCGCCCGAAGATGTACGTGGGATGCACGCGGCTGTTGCGGTTTTGACCGAAAAAGGCGGGATGACCAGCCATGCGGCAGTTATCGGGCGCGGGCTCGGGTTGCCCTGTATCGTTGGCGCGTCCGGCATTCGGTTTCAAACAAAGAAAAAGATGCTGACGGCTCCGGATGGGCGTGTCTTTAAAACTGGCGATGTTCTGACCATCGATGGCAGCTCGGGACAGGTGCTGGCGGGGCAACCTGCAATGCTCGAGGCTGCGCTGGACGATTGTTTTCAGACGCTGATGGCCTGGGCGGATTCCGAGCGCGACATTGATATCCGGGCCAATGCCGATACGCCTGCCGATGCGCAGACAGCCCGGAATTTCGAGGCACAGGGGATCGGTCTGTGCCGGACCGAACATATGTTCTTTGATCCCGGTCGTTTGATCGTGATGCGCGAAATGATCTTTGCGCAAACGTCATCTGGTAGGGCGGCGGTGCTGGAACGTCTGCTGCCGATGCAACGAGAAGACTTTGTGCAACTTTTCCGGATCATGGAGGGCAAGCCGGTCTGCATTCGCCTCTTCGATCCGCCACTGCACGAGTTTCTGCCCACCACCAGAACTGGCCAACGCGAACTGGCCGAAGCGCTTGACCTGCCTGTTTCAGATGTTGAACGCCGTGTCGCTGCCATGAGCGAATACAACCCGATGCTGGGTCTGCGCGGGGTGCGTCTGGGAGTGACCGTTCCGGAAATCTACGACATGCAGGCGCGCGCGATTTTCGAAGCCACGCTGGAGGCCCGGCAAAACGGTGCTGCGGTCGTGCCCGAGGTGATGATCCCTCTGGTTTCGGCAAAGCGCGAAGTCGAGCTGGTCAAATCCCGCATCGACACGGTGGCGGCTGCGGTTGCGTCCGAGCAGGGGCAGGAATTCGACTACCGACTGGGTGTTATGGTTGAGACCCCGCGTGCTTGTTTGCGCGCCGAAGAGATTGCCCCACAGACGGCGTTTATGAGTTTCGGAACAAACGACCTGACCCAGATGACCTATGGCTTGTCGCGCGATGATGCGGGTCGTTTCATGTCAGACTATGTTCGGCAGGGTGTCTTTAGCGAAGATCCATTTCACGTCCTTGATCCGGACGGAGTGGGCGAATTGCTGAAACTGGGTGCCGAACGTGGACGTTCCGCAAAACCTGACGTGACCCTGTCGGTATGCGGCGAACATGGCGGTAACCCCGAATCAATCGCGATTTGCCGGGATTTGGGGTTTGACTATGTATCCTGCTCTCCGTTCCGGGTTCCGGTCGCTCGGCTGGCTGCCGCTCAACTGGCGATTTCGTCCAGACTTGGGGGTTGACAGGGGCCTGTATCCCAAGGATTAGTGGGGTATCTGGCCACTCGTAGGCGAAGTAATTCTTCGCGACGGGCGATTTTCCACTTGCTTTTTTCAAAAGGCTGGACCTTTGCGTCTGGTTGCGTTAGATGCCTCGTCGCGCCCGCCGGGGGAGGGTATGGCGCGTGAAGTGCCTGTGCGAGGTTATCTGATGCTACGTTATATTTTGGCTGCTGCCACATTGGCGGCAACCATGCTGCCAAGTGCGTCCTTGGCCGAGAGGGAAGCAACCGAAACTGCCAAGAATGAGCTTGTGGCCCGGAATGAATTGCCGGGGCAGAGCTTCCGTGACTACTTTAAGCTGTTCCAGCCACGCAAATCCGCGGAGCCGGTCGTAGTCACCTATTCCAAAGACTGGCTTGACCAACAGCCAAAAGCAACCGGTGACGAAAACTGGAAGTGCCTTTCCGAGGCGCTGTATTTTGAGGCGCGTGGTGAAAGCGTGCGTGGACAGTTCGCTGTGGCCGAAGTCATCTTGAACCGGGTCAAAAGCGGTCGTTTCCCAGACTCACTGTGCGGTGTAATCCGTCAAGGCACCGGCAAAAAATACCAGTGCCAGTTCACATACACATGCGATGGCCGCAAGGAAGTCATCCATGAGAAGAAAGCCTATGAGCGCGTGTCGAAAGTGGCCCGTGCTGCTATGGACGGTGCGGCGAAAGAGCTGACCGAAGGGGCGACCCATTATCACACCACCGCAGTGCGCCCATCCTGGTCGCGAGTTTACAAGCAGACTGCGCGGATTGGTGTGCACATCTTCTATCGCCACAACTATCGGACAGCGAGCAACTGATTGACGCACCCGCGCTGGAAGCTTGATGGCGCGAAACAAGTTGCAGTCTATATTACGGGCCAGGAGGCCCGTAATGCTTTTCACCCGAAGACACGTTCTGAAAACTGCTGCCGCAGCTTCGTTACTGCCGCTTGCGGCCCGGGCCGCGTATCCGTTGCTCGAAGCGCGCGAGACCAAGCAACTTGTTGCGCCCGATGGGTTTCCTGAAACGACGGTTTGGAGTTTCAATGGCTCTGTCCCTGGAGCGACCATAAGGGTCGGGCAAGGTGCGCGTGTTCAGCGCAGGCTTGTGAATCAAGTTCCTCAGCCGACCTCGGTCCATTGGCACGGAATCCGAATAGACAATGCCATGGATGGCGTGCCCGGACTCACACAAGACGCAGTCAAAACGGGGAGTTCGTTTGATTACGACTTCGTTGCTCGTGATGCAGGCACGTATTGGTATCATGCGCATAACAGGTCAATGGAGCAGGTTGCGCGCGGCCTTTACGGGCCGCTGATCGTCGAAGAGGCCCGAGCGCCAGATATCGATCAGGACCTGATTTTGATGTTGGATGATTGGCGGCTCGATCCAGAAACCGCAGAGATTACAGACGATTTCGACAATGGCCATGACCTGAGCCACGCTGGCCGGCTTGGAAACCTCGTCACTGTTAACGGATCGTTTGATCCTGCGTTTTCTGTGCAAAGACATGATCGCCTTCGACTGCGATTGATCAATGCCTCCAACGCGCGGATTTATGATCTGAAACTCGACGGCCTGTCGGGATGGATCGTTGCCTTGGATGGGATGCCGCTGGAAACTCCGTTGGAGTTGTCTGGGTCGTTTCCACTGGCACCTGCGCAGCGCGCGGACCTGATTGTCGACGTCATCACCGAAGGCGACACGGCAAGCCTGGTTAGTATCGAAAGAGACGGCGCATTTGGTCTGACGCGTTTCGACGTCGCAGGCAATGCCGCCAAGGTGCAAAGGAAGGGTGTGTCTGCATTGCCACCTAATCCTCTGCCAGAAATCAAGAATCTTGAAAGCACGCCTTTGCATAAGATGGTTCTGCAGGGCGGCGCGATGCGTTGGCTGGAAAGCGCTCGGATAGGAGAAACCGAATTGTCGGGCCGCGAGTTGGCACAGTTGGGTCGGTTCTGGGCGCTGAACGGTTATGCCGAACGCCCCGATGATCCGTTCCTTAAAGCTGAAATCGGCAGTCTGCACAGGGTAGAGTTCGTGAATGAAACAGCCTTTCCACATGCAATGCATTTGCATGGCCATCATTTCCGACTGATTTTGGACGATGGGTCCCTAGGCCCCTGGCGCGACACTGTTCTGGTAGGGCGGGGCCAGACCCGCCAGATTGCGTTGATCGCGGACAATCCGGGCGACTGGCTGTTGCATTGCCATATGCTGGGACACGCCGCATCTGGGATGATGAGCTGGTTTCGGGTCGCCTAACGCCGCAATCGGCGGTTGGAATGGCGCTTGTATGAGTGTTATAGGCCCCGGCAAAGCCTATAGTAGGCAATCTACGCAACGAGCCCAAAAAGGCCTGTCCCATGAGTTCTGAAATCCGCCTGGCATTCGCACACCCGTCCGAAAGATCCGAGGCAACCTCACCCCGAGGTCCGCTGGATCGCATTTCGCTGCGCGATCACATTGTCGAAGTCGAGATCGGTGCCTTCCAGGCCGAGCGGGGAACGACCCAACGTATTTGCTTTAACATCGTGGTCGAAGTGCGTCCTCTGACCGCTGATATTGACGACGACGTGGACCGTATCTTGTCCTATGATCGCGTCACCGAAGCGATTGCCTTTGAGCTGGCGGCGGAACGTCTGAATCTGCTTGAGACGCTGGCCGACCGTGTCGCCGAGCGTATCTTACTTGAGCACCAAGCCGTAAGGGTCTTTGTTCGCATCGAAAAACTGGACCGTGGCCCTGGTGCGTTAGGTGTTGAAATTGTACGTGGAAAGGACTCGATTCATCATGAAATGGTCGAGGAAGAACGTCCACATCCGCGCCTGGTTTACCTGTCGAACGAAGCGATTGCCTCGGACAATCTGACGGGGTGGATCGACCAGTTGGAAAACCGTCAACGCCCGTTGATCCTGTGTGTTGGGGCGGCGGACCTCGCCGCCCCGCAGACCGGCCACGCGATGACGCAGAGACGGATTGATCTACTGACCATTGAACAGAACGCTTGGGTTCTGGCGGCACGGGATCACCGTTGTGTCGTGGTCTCGACCCGGACGGAACTGGATTGGGCCATGAAGAACGGCCAAATCTGCGTCTGGGCCCCGTCCAAGATCGTGTTGGATGCGGTGGACGGTCCGTCTGCCGCACCATCGAATGCTGTGGCCCTCGCTGCTTGGTTCGCGGCGACCTTTGAAGCCAGCGAAATGATGGTGATCGGCGGCGCATTGCCGAAAGAGCCCAAAACGCCGCTGCGCGCAGTGGCCGTGGATCAAGCCCAGCTGTGAGCGTTTATTTCAAGCCACTGGTTCAACATGGCTCGACCCGGCCTTCCGGTGCCCAGCCGCTGGCGGGTCAACCGCTTTGGTTCACCCATGTTGAAGCTCTGCGGCGTGGGGCTGAACCCGTGATCGTAGCGGCTTCGGACGTTCCGTCAGACCATCTGAGCCGTTTGACCCAAGCGCGGGCTGACATCGCAGGTCTGGATATGCAGGTACCGCATATCATGGGTATTCTGAATGCCACGCCGGACAGTTTCTCGGATGGCGGCGTCCATAGCTCGGCTGAGACTGCCCGCGCGGCGGCAGTTGATATGGTGGTGCAGGGGGCCGACATTCTGGATATCGGTGGCGAATCGACCCGTCCGGGTGCGGATTTTGTACCTGCAGACAAAGAAATCGCCCGCACGCGACCGGTGATCGAGGCGATCCGGGCGGAAACGGACGCTCTGATCTCGATCGACACGCGCAAGGCCAGCGTCGCCCGCGCCGCGTATGAGGCCGGAGCGGGGCTTGTGAACGATGTCTCGGGTTTTACCTATGACCCTGATCTGGCACCGTTCTGCGCGGCGCTGGGCGCACCTGTTTGTGTCATGCACATGCAGGGCGATCCCGCCACGATGCAGGACAATCCGCATTACGACAATGTCTTGCTGGATGTGTATGACTTTCTGGACAACCAGATTGCACTGCTAGAGAGGTCGGGCCTCAGTCGGGATCTGATCATCGTTGATCCGGGAATCGGGTTCGGCAAGACCGAGGATCACAATCTGACCTTGCTGCGCAATCTCAGCCTGTTCCACGGTTTGGGCTGCCCGATCCTGCTGGGCGCGTCGCGCAAAGGATTCATCGGTTCCATCGGGCAAGAGCCTCGCAAGACAGCGCGTGCGCCGGGATCAATTGCTGTTGCTCTGGCAGGATTGTCTCAGGGCGTGCAAATCATCCGTGTTCATGACGTGGCCGAGACCTCTCAGGCCTTGCGCCTATGGGCTGCTGTCCGGTAATCCGGTCTCACGACAAATCACGGAGTGACACGTATGCGCAAGCTGTTCGGAACCGACGGGGTGCGGGGCACCGCCAACACGCATCCGATGACGGCAGAAATGGCCTTGCGCATCGGCGCTGCGGTCGGGCGTTACTTTCGCCGTGACACGACAGGTGTACACCGGGTTGTCATTGGCAAGGATACACGTCTGTCCGGTTACATGCTCGAAAATGCGCTGACGGCCGGTCTGACCTCGACGGGTATGAACGTATTGCTGCTAGGCCCCGTGCCGACACCGGCGGTTGGTCTTATGACGCGGTCTATGCGCGCTGATCTTGGGGTCATGATCTCGGCCAGCCACAACCCGGCGGAAGACAACGGGATCAAATTTTTCGGGCCGGATGGCTACAAACTGTCTGATCAGGCCGAGATCGAGATCGAAAAACTGATCGACGAAGGCGTCCGGCCCGCTCAAGCCCAAAATATCGGTCGGGCGCGTCGTGTCGATGATGCACGGTTTCGCTATGGTGAACGTGTGAAATCATCGTTGCCCCGTGACGTGAGTTTGGATGGTCTGAAAGTGGTCATCGATTGCGCAAACGGCGCGGCCCACCGCACTGCACCCGAGGTTTTGTGGGAACTGGGCGCTGATGTCATTCCGGTTGGCGTTGCGCCCAACGGCAAGAACATCAACCTCAATTGCGGATCGACAAATCCGCAACTGGCCGCAGAAACGGTTGTGGCCCATGGGGCAGATGTCGGCATTTGTCTGGATGGTGATGCAGACCGGGTTGTTGTGGTCGACGAAACCGGTCAGGTGGCCGATGGCGATCAGCTTATGGCTCTGCTGGCGACGGCATGGAAAAAATCGGATCAGCTGAAAGGCGACGCTCTGGTGGCGACGGTGATGTCCAATCTGGGCCTCGAACGTCACCTGACACGGCAGGGATTGCGTCTGGAGCGCACCTCGGTCGGGGACCGCTATGTGGTCGAACGGATGCGCGAAGGCGGGTTCAACCTTGGCGGCGAACAATCCGGCCATATCGTGATGAGCGATTATGCCACCACCGGTGACGGATTGATGGCGGGCCTGCACTTTCTGGCGGAAATGGTTCTTTCGGGGCGCAAGGCGTCGGATCTGTCGAAACAGTTCGAAACGGTGCCTCAGCTTCTCAAGAACGTGCGTTATACCAGTGGGCAAACCCCGTTGGAGGTTCAGAGCGTTCAGGCTGCCATCGCGGATGCCGAAGCGCGGCTGAACGGGCAGGGCCGGTTGCTGATCCGCAAATCCGGGACCGAGCCGTTGATCCGGGTGATGGCTGAATGTGAAGACGATGGGCTGCTGACCCAGGTTGTCGACAGTATCGTGGCCGAGGTCGAAGCTGCAGCGGGCTAGTGCCCGAACAGAACCTTGCGCAGGCTGAACCACTGGCTGATGGCCATGCCGGTCAGGATCAGGGTCAGTGCGATGTAAAAGCGTAGGGGCAGGGCCTCGGACAGGATCCAAGCGCCAAACACCATCGACCAGATCGGCACTTGGTAGTTCACCAGTGTCAAGAAAACCGAACCGGCGCTGCGGGTGATCGAAACACGCAAGAGGGTGGCGAAAGCGGTTGGAAGCAATCCCAACACAATCAGAGCGATCGTCGGGCGTGGCCCTTGCCATGTTGGCAGACCTTCGGTGACCAGCATTATGGGCAGCAAAAGAACGGCCCCCACAACCAGTGTCAGGGCGGCCAACACCAATGGGTCAACCGGTGGGCAGCGTCGCGTCAGCACAGATGAGCTTGCGTAACATAGGGCTGCTGTGATGCAGGCCAGTTGCGCGATGGGTTCTGTCCCTTGGCCCAATTGTGCAAGGCCCGGGCCGATCAATACCAGAGCGCCCGAAAACCCCAGGCAAACTCCTAGAAAACGGCGCAGGTTCAGGGGCTCGTCCGAGAAGAAATGGGCAAGCGGCAAAACCATCAGCGGGATCGCCGCCATAGACAGCCCCGCGAAGGCCGAGGGCACAAATTGCTGACCCCAACTCAGCAGCATGAAAGGCACGGCGGTAGACAACACGCCGATGAGGACAATCGAAATACTGAGCGCAGGCGCCAGAACCGGCAGCTTGCGACCGGTTGCCCACATCATCAGAAGCAAGGTCACAGCGCCCAGCGTCGTCCGTGAGGTCGCAACCGTAATCGGGCCGTAGCCTTCAAGTGCCATGGCGACGACCATGAAGGTCGCGCCCCAGATCAAGCCCAGCGTGAAGACGCCGCTCCAATCCTGTTTCGTTGGCTGATGCACCATTGGTTTTCCTGTCGGGGCCACGGGAATGCGCGAAAAAGATAAATCTGACCGAGTGTTTATGTTCCGCACTGCTTTATTGTGCAAACGAAAAAGGGCGGCCACTGAGGCCGCCCTTATGCTGACAGAGGTCAGACTTAGTTCTTTTCTTTGTCGACCATTTTGCCTGCCGAAATCCACGGCATCATGCCTCGCAGTTTGGCGCCGGTTTCTTCGATCATGTGCTCGTCATTGGCACGGCGCGACGCTTTGATGGTCGGCTGGCCTACGGCGTTTTCCAGCATGAAGTCGCGAACGAACTTACCCTGCTGGATATCGTCCAGTACCGCTTTCATGCGTGCTTTGGTTTCGTCGTATTTCAGGATACGCGGGCCGGTGACGTACTGGCCGTATTCTGCGGTGTTCGAGATCGAGTAATCCATGTTGGCGATGCCGCCTTCGTAGATCAGGTCAACGATCAGCTTCACTTCGTGAAGACACTCGAAATAGGCCATTTCCGGCGCGTAGCCGGCCTCGACCAGTGTCTCAAAACCACAGCGGATCAGTTCGACCAGACCGCCACACAGGACAGCCTGTTCGCCGAACAGGTCGGTTTCGCACTCTTCACGGAAGTTGGTTTCGATGATACCCGAGCGGCCGCCACCGATGGCCGAGCAGTAGGACAAGCCAATTTCCAGCGCTTTGCCGGTTGCGTCGCTGTCCACGGCCACGAGGCAGGGTACGCCGCCGCCTTTAGTGTATTCGCCGCGCACGGTGTGGCCGGGGCCTTTGGGGGCCATCATGATAACGTCGACGCCTTCTTTCGGCTCAATCAGGCCGAAATGGACGTTCAGGCCGTGGGCAAACGCAATTGCTGAGCCCGGCTTGATGTTGTCATGGACGTATTTTTTGTAGGTCTCGGCCTGCAATTCGTCGGGCATGGTGAACATGATCAGGTCACACCATGCGGCGGCTTCCGCGATGCCCATGACTTCCAGGCCCTCGGCTTCGGCTTTCTTGGCCGATGCGGACCCTTCGCGCAGCGCGACGACCAGGTTTTTGGCGCCCGAGTCGCGCAGGTTCAGCGCATGAGCGTGACCTTGCGAGCCATAGCCCAGGATAGCCACTTTTTTGTCTTTGATCAGGTTGATGTCGCAATCGCGATCGTAATAGACGCGCATTTCGCCGGTCCTTTCTGGTTAGATTGCGGTGGTTTTACCCGCTCAATTGCGTAATGGCGATAGGGTTGGGCTTGAGTATTCGTCAAAAAGATGAAGAATAATTCGCCAAGGCCAACAAATGTGAAAAATTAATGCTTGATGACATTGACCGCCGCATCCTGCGCCATTTCCAGGCTGCCCCAAGCCTGACCACTGCGGAACTGGCCGATCTGTGCCGGATCAGCGCTGGGGTCTGTTGGCGGCGGATCGAAAAGATGCAGGCGGCCGGGATCATCGAAGGACAAGAGGCCGTGATTGACTGGACCGCCATGGGTTATGCGGTCGAAGTCTCGCTTCGGATCACGCTGGACAAGACACAGGCGCGCGCCTTTGACGAGTTTACCGAGGCCGCACGAGGCGTGGCTGAGGTGGTCGAGATCCAGACCTTTCTGGGTCGGGTGGACGTGCGGCTGTCGGTCATTGCTAAGGATATGAACCATTACCAGCAGCTGTATCGCGACCGTATTCTGACCTTGCCCCATATCGCCGATATCGAAGCGCTGATGCACATCGCGCGGGTCAAACGGGATGAGGTGTTGCCGGTATGATTGAGTTGGACGAAATTGACCGCCGTCTGCTACGTGCCCTTCAGCAGGACGCAACCCAAAGTGCAGGTGCCCTGGGACGCAGGTTTGGATTGTCCCAACCTGCCACTTGGCGGCGGATTCGGCGGCTGGAAGGGGCAGGGATCATCACGGGACGGCGGCTGCGTTTGAACGCAGAGGCGCTTGGGTTTGGCGTGACGGTTTTTTTGGGGGTAAAACTCGGACGCAAGGGTCAGATCAGTCTAGAGGATTTTGAGCGCGCCGTAAGCGCCATTCCCGAGGTGCAGACTGTGGAGCATGTTCTGGGATTGTATGACTATCGCCTGCGTGTCGTGGCGCGGGACTTGTCCGATTTCGAACGCGTGTTGCGACGACGGATCATGACTTTGCCCGGTGCAGGCGATGTCGAGGCAAACGTTTTGCTGAGCGAAGAACGTTTGCCTGGACCTTTGGGTTGAAGAAAACTCAGTATTTGGTGCGGATACAGAACCCGGGATGGTGCGTCATGCGGGCGAATGTCAGCGGTTTGTCTTCTTTCCACGTGGTACGTTCCATCTGAATCATCGATGTGCCCGTCGTGGTGCCCATGTATTCAGCCAGTTTACCGTCCGCGGAAATGGCGCAAAACGCGATCTCGGCCTTGGTGAAAGGGGCTGCGTTTAGTAGCCATTCATGTGGCCCATGTTGGCTGAGGTCCGCGTTTTCCACATCCGGAACCGCGTCGATATTGATCCAGCGTTCTTCCAGCTGAAATGGTCTGTTGTCTGCGTAGTGCATACAAGTGACATGCAATACGCGCCCATCAGGGGGCAAATCCAGCTGTGACGACAACCAGCCGGGGCTTTCCGCCACGTTCCGTTCGACCAGCGCGTAGCGATAGTTTGCGTTCTGGCTTTCGACCACTTGCCGGGCCAGCGAAAATTCTAGCTTGGCATGTTTGCTCGGCTCTTTCTTGACACGTGTGCCGCTCTTGCGTTTGCGTTCGACAAAGCCTTGTTCCGCCAACTCCCTCAGGGCCCGGTTGACCGTGGCACGTGCGCAATCGAATTCTTCTGCCAGCTGCGTTTCGGTTGGCAAAAGCGATCCTTGTGGCCAGACACGACTTTCAATACGTCGTTTAACTTCGTCTCGAACGGACTGGAAGCTGATCCGCTTTTGTATAGTCACGGGTAGAATTATCCCTTCAAGTATAAAGTGTATGCATCTGTTCAGAAGCAAGCAGAAGTGTAAAGGGGAAGGTGACACTGGTTGGCGTCATTTTACGTAATATGGCATATTTTTCACAGAGATAGCCTAATTTCCCTCACGTCAGTTTTTGCGACGTTAGCACTTTACGCGCAAAGCTAATGAGACCAAACTTCTGAGGATGTTATTGAGAGGAAATGTAATGCCAGCCTTGTTGGAAGCCGTGGACCCGAACGGGCTTGAAGAATTTTCGGTCGTCTTCACCGATCGTTCGCTGAATCACATGTCGCAGAAGTTTCAGCAAGTGATGCGCGACATCTCGGACATGTTAAAGAACGTGTACAAGGCTGACGGCGTCGCGGTCATTCCCGGGGGCGGAACCTATGCCATGGAAGCGGTGGCCCGGCAGTTTGCGCGTGGAGCAGATGTGCTAGTGGTTCGAAACGGGTGGTTCTCGTATCGCTGGAGCCAGATTGTCGAAAGCGGTGCTCTGACAAATTCGGTGACCGTCATGAAGGCGCGGGAGACAGGCAATGCCAGCCCATCACCTTTTGTGCCTGCTCCGATTGAAGAGGTTGTCGCCGCGATTCGTGAGCAGAAACCGGGAGTCGTTTTTGCGCCTCATGTCGAAACCGCGGCGGGTGTTATTCTGCCGGATGATTATGTTACTGCACTGGCAGAAGCCGCGCATGAGGTCGGTGCGCTGATGGTGCTTGATTGCATCGCATCCGGCTGCGCTTGGGTGGATATGAAGGCAACGGGCGTCGATGTCTTGATTTCTGCCCCGCAGAAGGGGTGGAGCGCGTCACCATGTGCTGGTCTGGTGATGCTGTCCGAACGGGGCGAGGCCCGGTTACAAGAGACTGAGTCAGACAGCTTTGCGGTTGATCTGAAAAAGTGGCGTCAGATCATGCAGGCTTATGAAAATGGCGGTCATGCCTATCACGCAACCATGCCGACCGACGCGTTGCTGGCCTTCCGCGATACCATGACAGAGACGCGGGACTACGGGTTTGAAAAACTGCGTACAGCGCAATGGGCGTTGGGTGACGGTGTGCGGGCAATGCTGAAGGACAAAGGTATCGTTTCAGTCGCAGCGGATGGTTTCGGAGCACCTGGCGTTGTCGTCAGCTATACCTCGGATCCCGAAATCCAGAACGGCAAGAAATTTGCGGCGCTGGGGATGCAGATTGCTGCCGGTGTGCCCCTTCAATGTGATGAGCCCGACGGGTTCTGCACCTTCCGTTTGGGTCTGTTCGGGCTCGACAAGCTTTATAATGTGGATGGCACTATTGCGCGCCTGAAACGTGTATTGGACCAGGTTCTGTAAACTGACCGGGCCTTAGCGGACGCCGAGGCCCATCTGCATCAGCGTTTTACGAACAGGCGGAAGGGAATAAAGCGCGCTCAACCCCATGGCCCGCACGTCGCGCAACGGACGCGCCTCGATCATCGAGGCGCGGTTCAACAGGTCGATGCCCTTGACCCGCATCTCAACCTCGGTGTGGCGGGCTTTGTGATAGGCGTCCAGCATCTGGGCGTCACCCAGACCATTGGGGCGGGTCTGCGCCAAATCCAGCAGACAGCGCAAATCGCCCAAAGACATGTTCAGCCCCTGAGCGCCAATCGGCGGCACGACATGTGCGGCTTCAGCCATCAAAGCAATTCGTTCACCGGCCAGCCGCTCGGCAGACTGGCTGATGATAGGCCAGATCGTCCGGCGCGACGCCAGTTTCAAGGGGCCGAACAATCCGCAGGACCGCTCGGTCATTGCGGCTTCAAAGGCTTCAGGCTCGAGGTTCAGAAGGTCGATGGCCTTCGGGCCACGCTCCATCCAGACAATGGCTGACGAAGGCTGCCCTTGCCAATCCGGCAACGGGACCAGCGTAAAGGGCCCGCCCGATCTGTGAATCTCGGTCGAGACGTTTTCATGCGGAATGGGGTGGGTGACCGCAAATGCCAGCGCTTTCTGACCATACCGCGTTGTGTGAACCGATATGCCGGCGGCCTCGCGCATGGGGGACGAGCGGCCATCGGCGGCCAGCACCAGTTTACACCGGACGCGGTTGCCGTCACTTAGCCCCACACGCGCTTCGGCGGTTCGGGTGAACAGGCTGGTCGTCCCGGTGCCGGGGCGGAAATCGACATTGGGTAGCTCGGCCAATCGCGCCACCATTTCCCGGCGCAACAGCCAGTTGGGCAGGTTCCAGCCAAATGGTTGATCGGAAATGTCGGCGGCATTGAAATCGCGCACAACGCGCGGTTCGGGCACGTCGCCACCGGCGTCAACGATGCGCATGATTTGCAATGGTGCAGCGTGGGCGCCCAGACGCGTCCAAAGCCCGCATTGCTCCAACAGACCACGGGCGGGCTGTAGAAAAGCGGTGGTGCGCAGGTCTGATCCATCCACATCCCGCTCGGTAATCGGAGGGGTCGGATCGACGCAGATCACGTCAAACCCGGCTGTTCCGAACACCGCTGCTGCGGTCAGACCGGCAATTCCGCCGCCGGAAATCAGGATGTCACAGCTGTCAGTCATGGCGCCTCTCATCGATTTGGGCAGAACCTAGTTCGGTTCCACCCCAAGCGCCAAGTGACATCCTGTCCCGTTTCTCAGCCCCTTGAAATCAGGATGAGGATCAGAAACATCACCGGCACCATCATCAGGGCAGGGATGTAGAGTCCCGGAAGACCAAACAACATGATGGAACAGCCCCACATGCTGAAAACCGCACCGATGGTATAAAACAGGTCTTCTGCCTTGGCGTTGGCCGCGTCTCGGGCCAGCCAGCCGAAAACCGGAATTGCAAAGAAAAGGCGGTGCCATATCGGCAGGCGCATCGGCATTTCGATCGCGCTCATTGGGGTCTCCATCTGTTCGTCGCTGCAGCGCATATAGGGATGCGGATGCAGGTGCAGAATGAGCGCGATCGTCGCAGTGTGACAGGCTATCGCAGGCGGGCCAGAAACGCCGTCAGATCGTCCGTGTGATGATGGATGTGATCCGCATCATGAGGGTCAGGTGCTACGTGCACGGTGCGCATTCCCATCTCGTGCGGAGCCTCCAGATTGCGCGGGTCATCCTCGAACATGGCGGCTTTTTCAGCCTGAATCCCATCCTGTTCAAAAATGGCCTCAAAGGCTGCTTTTTCGGGTTTTGGCCGATAGCCTGCATGTTCCACGCCATAGATTGCATCGAACAATCCCGAAAGGCCGCGCGCTTCCAGTACCCGTTCGGCGTAAGGGGCGCTGCCGTTGGTGTAGACAATACGCCGCCCCGGCAGGGCGCGTATGTGATCAGCCAGATCTGCATCCGGGTCCATATGGCTCATGTCCACCTGATGGACTGCGTACAGATACGGGTCCGGGTCCAGATCATGTTCGGCCATCAAACCGGCAAGCGTGGTGCCGTATTCGCACCAGTAATGCGTCCGCAAACGGTCCGCTTCTGCCTGATCCACACCAATGGCCCGCATGACATAATCGGTCATGAGCACCTCGATCTGATCGAACAGACGCATGTGCGGCGGGTACAGGGTGTTGTCCAGATCGAACACCCATTGGGTGACATGAGAAAAAGCCGGTTTGACCATAAGCAGGGTGTAGGGTGCGGGCGCGGTGTTTTCAATGCTCTACTTGATCGTGACCCCTTCGGACGGATAGACAGGTCAGAACGAGGAGACAATGAACCCCATGAGCCAGACCCGATCCCCAACCAAGGATGCTTATAACCTGATACTCGAAGCCATCGACGTGGGTATCTACAAGCCCGGTGATCGCCTGGTGGAAAGCGAACTGGCTGAACGCTTCGGGGTGTCGCGCACGCCAATCCGCGAAGCGTTGCAGCGGCTTGAGACACAGTCACTGCTGGAACGGGACGGGCGGTCGCTGATCGTGGCGTCTTTGGATCACAATCAGATGGCCGAGCTATATATCGTGCGTCGGGAACTGGAGGGGTTGGCCGCGAGCCTTGCGGCCAAACATGCGACTGAAGAAGAGGTCAAGGTTCTGCAAGAAATGGTCGTCGAAGATGACAAGCTGATTGATGATCCGTCGGCCCTGTCGCGCGCAAACCGGCGCTTTCACGAGCAGATCCATCTGGCGTCTCATAATCGTTACCTGGTGCAGCAACTTGGTCTTGTGCACCGGACAATGGCCCTGATGGCGACCACCTCGCTGGCCGTGCATGGGCGTAGTGAAATTGCCCAAAGTGAGCATAAGGGCATTGTCGAAGCCATTGCCGCAAAGGACGAAGAAGCCGCGGCACGAGCGTTGAAGGACCATATCTCGATCGCGTTCATGACCCGCCTGAAACAGGATGCAAGCCTGCGTGACAAATAAGTGTCAGGTCAGCGGCTGATCTTCGCTGGCCTGCCCATGTTGGGTTTTGTCCCAGAAGAATGGATTCGCAGCCAGCTCCCACAGGGCTTTATAGGCCGCAACCACGCCAAGCGGGTAGTACAGGGCCATTGTTGGAACCCAGGGCAACAAAAAACGCCGCTCGCGACCAGAGACTGCAAAACATCCAACGCAGAAATTTAGCGCCTCGGTCGTCAAAAACAAAAGCACCAGCGCCGTGGTGAGTTGCTGCGGCAATAGGGGCGCCAGCGGATTTGCCAGCCCCAATGTTGATAGCCAGAATATCCAAAGAACAGGGGCCAGCAGGAACTGCCCAAGCGTGCCCAGAAAGAATGCCTGAAACCCTAAAAACTGCGCAACACCCAGATCGCGCAGCAGTTTTTGCGGAGACCGCATGTGCACAAGATACGTCACCATGAAACCCTTGAGCCAGCGCGAGCGCTGTTTCACCCAGGGCCAGGCGCGAAAGTTCGCCTCTTCATAAGTCGTGGTGTCCACCAGTTCTGTCCGGTATCCGGCCCGGCACAGCCGCACGCCAAGATCAGCATCTTCGGTCACATTATGGGCATCCCAGCCACCCAACTCCAACAGCTTGTCTCGACGGAAGAAAAACGTTGTCCCACCCAGCGGGACGACAAGCCCCAAGCGTGCAATGCCTGGAAGGATGATGCGAAACCAGCTGTTATATTCGATGGTGAAGCAGCATGAGCGCCAGTTTGTGCGCGGATTATAATAATCCAGGCGGCCTTGAAGACACACCACTTCGGGCGGAGCCTGGGTGAAATGTGCGACCACCCGTTCGATCTGATCTGGCTGCGGTGCGTCTTCGGCGTCCCAGACGCCAACATAGTCGCCGCGGCAAAAATCCAACGCATAATTCATGGCGCGCGGCTTGGTGGTCAGCCCGTGCAATTCGGGCACCTCTACAATCCGCATCCAACCGGGCAGATCAACTTGCGCCAGAGTTGTACGCGTAACCTCGTCTTTTTCTTCCAGCACCAAGATGACGTCCAACAGTGCTTTGGGGTAGGTCAGGCGTTTCAGCCGTCGAACAAGCGCATCCGCAATCTCGCGCTCTTTGTATAGGGGAACCATGATAGAGACGCAGGGCTGCCGCAAAGGGATTGCCGCGTCAGAAACTTCACGCTTCTTTTGGAACCTATGGCGCAGATAGGCCAAAGTCCCGGCGACGCGCAGAACGGTGAACAGAATCAAGGTTCCCACGGCCGCGGTGAGCAGAGTCGCCAACCCAAACCACGGGAAAGTGGCGAACAAGGCAATAATTCCAAACGCTGATACACAGGGTACGATGCGCGACCCGATCGTCCAGTTTCGGCAACTCTGTTCACCATCGACCCGTGTTTCAGCAGCCTCGGCCAAAGGGCGCGAAAACTGCCGGGCAATGGTGCGATCGATCTGATCAGAGGCGGCCAGCACTGGAATGATCGTATAGTCGCAGTCCTGCATTTCGGTCGTGACAACTGAAAACCGATCCGGCCGCGCTGTGGCAACCAACAGAAGTGGACCAATTCGCATCCACGGAATGACGTTGTGTTCCAGCCAGAAGTCAACTGGTTTGAGATCGCATACCCCCGGCATGGGCGGGATTTGTTCCAGGTCCGCAATCTGCCAACCGGATTGGGTGGACAGGGCGTTTAGGACATCGCGCCGAGTGGCAAATCCTTCCCCCACCAGAATTTCGCCCAAAGGCGCGTTCTGTCGGGATTGCAGTCGCAAGGCGTGGTCCAGTTGCGACTGTGTCAGAGTTCCGGCTTCTACCAGACAGTTGCCCAGCGGTTTTCTTACTCCTGGGGCAGGGATAGGAGAAGCGGTGGTAAAATCTTGAAGGTTAAGCTCAACCATAAAAAGAACCCTGGCACAGTTACCTGCGCTCAGGGTTGTTTGATCAAGGTTAACGCGCCGTTAACACTGCGCAGTTTGAGCGTTATGCGCTCTGTTTTTTCTTTTCCATGGCATCGGTGAAACGCTCGAACAGATAGAAACTGTCCTGAGGTCCGGGGGATGCTTCCGGGTGGTATTGCACCGAATAGACAGGCCGATCGGTCATGCGGATTCCGCAGTTCGAACCGTCAAACAAAGACAGATGGGTTTCCACAACGCCTTCTGGCAGAGACTGACCATCAACCGCAAAACCATGGTTCATCGATGTGATCTCGACCTTGCCGGTGTCCAGATCCTTGACCGGGTGGTTTGCACCGTGGTGACCGTGGTTCATCTTGACTGTCTGACCGCCCAGTGCCAACGCCAGCATTTGGTGGCCAAGGCAGATGCCGAAAACAGGCAGATCGGTGGTGTCCAGAATCTCTTTGATCATCGGTACGGCGTATTCTCCGGTTGCTGCCGGATCGCCAGGGCCGTTCGACAGGAACACACCGTCGGGCTGGTGGGCCAGAACTTCGGCGGCGGTGGCTGTTGCGGGCAGAACAGTTACATCACATCCAGCTGACGCAAGGCAGCGCAGGATATTGCGTTTCGCACCGTAATCGACGGCAACGACCTTGTGCGCCGGGGCTTCCTGTCGCTTATACCCCTCGGGCCAGGCCCAACGCATTTCGTCCCAGCGATAGCTTTGAGCACAGGTCACACCCTTGGCCAGATCCATGCCTTCCAGCCCGGCAAATCCACGGGCTGCTGCAACCAGTGCTTCGATGTCGAAATTGCCTTCGGGGTCATGGGCCAGCGCGACATGCGGTGCGCCTTGCTGGCGGATGGCACGTGTCAGGCGACGGGTGTCGACGCCGCCGATCGCGATACGTCCGCGTCGGGCCAGCCAGCCTTTGAGCTCTTCGGCCGAACGCCAGTTCGAAGGCTCGGTTGGGTCCCATTTGACAACCATACCCGCAGCAACCGGATCGTTGGTTTCATCATCTTCGGGGTTCACGCCGACATTGCCGATATGAGGAAAGGTGAACGTCACGATCTGACCTGCGTAGGACGGATCTGTCATGATCTCTTGGTAGCCGGTCATGGCGGTGTTAAAGCACAGCTCGGCCACTGTCTGTCCAGTGGCTCCAAAGCCTATGCCGTAAAACAGTGTACCATCGGCCAAGGCCAGACATGCGGTGGGCTTGGACGGGGCGTTCTGGGCCATGGCGCGACTCTCCTGCAAGGTAAACCGGCGCATACCTAAGGGGGTTAGGCGCTTGGGTCAAGCCTGTTCAATTTTTCGGCTATTGTTGTTTTTCAAAGACTTAACTGTATTCGCTTCCTGTTGTATCAGGCTTTTTGTTTAGATATGTTCGGGGTTCCGTTGTCATGGGGATGGACAAACCAAATGGACATGCGATCACGGGTGAACACCGCCCTGAAGCAAGCAATGAAAGACAAAGCAGCCGAGCGTCTGTCGACGTTGCGGTTGATCAACGCGGCCATCAAGGACCGTGATATCGCCGCGCGCGCCTCGGACAATGAAGAGGCCAAAGGCTGCGGCGATGCTGAGGTGCTTGAAATCCTTGGTAAAATGACCAAGCAACGAAAAGAAAGTGCCCGCGCCTATGAAGAAGGCGGTCGTTTGGATCTGGCCGAACGCGAGATGCAGGAAGTTGCCGTTATCGAGGAGTTTCTGCCCAAGCAGCTGGATGAAGATGAAGTTTCGAAGGCGATTCAGACTGCGATCACCGCAACCGGGGCCGGGTCCATTCGTGACATGGGCAAAGTCATGGGCGAGTTGAAATCCCGTTATACCGGGCAGATGGATTTCGGCAAGGTTGGGCCGATGGTCAAGGATCATCTTTGTGCCGCGTCGAACGGCGACTGCTGAAGCATACGCTGAAACGAATGGCTACTGCGCGGCCGGATGGCGCAGTCTTTTGACCAGTTCGTCATAGAGCGATATCCGCTCATCTTCCGATAAAAACGATCCGATCTCTACCTCACGCCCATCACCGACGAGGGTGACGTAGTGAGGCACAGGGCCGCCTTTCTCGTGCATTTCAGGTCGCGCCCAATATCTGTTGCAGGACCATTTCTGTTGGTCCTTGCCCGGTGTGTGATGCACCAGATGGGCCTGGGTGTCAGACAGTGTCAAAACCTCGAAAACGCTTCGAGCGCGGTAGTTCGTCTGGATGGCCAGCCAAAGGCCAAACACTGTGATCAGGAGAAATGGCAAAAGCCCCCACAGAACAACTGACCCCAGCATGGTCAGCAACGGGATCAGGCCAAATAGGAACACCGAAAGTATGGTGATCATCGCTCCGCGCGGTGGCAATGAGTTATGCGGCCAAAGACGCAGTTCATGTTCCGTTTCGGATGTCTGATTCCATGTGTATGGCATATCGCGAAAATAGCGCAGGACCGTCTTGTGTCGATGGGTTTTGCTTAGACGACATGCCCGACACGAGCCCAGGATAGGGCGTCGTCCAATCGGTCATCTCCCCAGAACACTTCTTGCCGGACAACAAAGCTCGGTGCGCCGAATACGCCCAGTTTAATGGCTGTTTCCGTCTCCGATTCCAGCGTTGCCGAGACTTCAGCGCTGCGGGCCCGTCCCAACGCCAACCGGGGGTCTTGCTGGCACCGAAGCAGAGCCTCGGACAGGGCGCTTTCACTTCCGGCTTCGACACCTTCCTCGAACCAGATGCGGTACAGGGCTTGGGTGAATGATTTACCCCATCCATCTGCCATGCCCAGCACAGCGACCTGATTGGCCAGAGCCAGATCGGAAATCGGGTAAGGTGCGGGCAGGTTGGCATGGATGTGGTACTTGGCGCTGCGGCGTTCGATATCGCGCCACATATAAGCTGCTTTCACCGGCTTTCCCGCGAAGGGAAAGTTCTGTTGCGACGACATGACCGTGCGCACATTGAAAGGACGCCAGTTCACAGTCGTGTCGTGTTCGGCGCACCACTCGTCCAGACGCATCACGGTAAGGAAGCTGTAGGTGCTGCCGATAGAATACCAAAAATCGATCTCAGGCATAGACGACCCTCCGGCTACCTTGCTTGCATATGATACCCGATATTGTAGCGATTGGCGAACGTAAGGCCCCTGCAAAGAAAAACCCCGCCACTTGGGCGGGGTTTCTTTGGATCAGGACGCGATCAGTGCGCGTGGCCTTTGTCCCAGTCTTCCTGCTTGGGCAGCTGCTCGAACGTGTGTTCCGGCGGCGGCGAGGGCAGGGTCCATTCCAGCGTGTCCGCGTATTCGTTCCAAGGGTTTGGACGTGTCTCTTTAGCGCCACGCAGCAAAGCGTAGATTACGATGCCGAAGAACAGCAGGAACGAGGCGAAGGAGATGAACGCACCAATCGACGATACGAAGTTCCACTGCGCGAAAGCTTCGGGGTAGTCGATGTAGCGGCGCGGCATGCCCTGACGGCCCAGGAAGTGCTGCGGGAAGAAGGTCAGGTTGGCGCCAATGAAGAACAGCCAGAAGTGAACCTTGCCCCAGAACTCTGAATACTGACGACCTGTCATCTTCGAGAAATAGAAGTAGACACCTGCGAAGATCGCGAAGACGGCACCAAGCGACATCACATAGTGGAAGTGCGCAACCACGTAATAGGTGTCGTGATAGGCACGGTCGACACCAGCCTGCGACAGAACCACACCAGTCACACCGCCAACGGTGAACAGGAACAGGAAGCCGAAGGCAAACAGCATCGGAGTTTTGAACTCGATCGAGCCGCCCCACATGGTTGCGATCCATGAGAAGACCTTAACGCCTGTCGGAACCGCGATGACCATTGTGGCCAGCATGAAATACGCCTGCTGACGCAACGACAGGCCAACGGTGTACATGTGGTGCGCCCACACGACAAAGCCCAGAACACCAATCGCGATGATCGCCCAGACCATCGGCAGGTAGCCGAAGATCGGCTTGCGCGAGAAAGTGGCGATCACGTGGCTGATGATGCCGAAACCGGGCAGGATCACGATATACACTTCCGGGTGGCCAAAGAACCACAGGATGTGCTGATACAGGATCGGATCGCCGCCACCGGCCGGATCAAAGAAGGTGAAGCCAAAGTTCCGGTCCATCAGCAACATGGTGATCGCGCCTGCCAGAACCGGCAGTGACAGCAGAATCAGCCATGCAGTGACGAAGATCGACCAGCTGAACAGCGGTACCTTGAACAGGGTCATGCCCGGGGCACGCATGTTCAGGAAGGTGGTGATCATATTGATCGCGCCGAGGATTGAGGAGGCGCCCGATACGTGCACGGCGAAGATCGCAAGGTCCATGGACATGCCGCCCTCGGTCGTCGACAGCGGTGGATACAGAACCCAGCCAACGCCCGAACCGAGCTGGTCGTTACCACCGGGGCTGAGCAGCGAGGCCACGCCCAGCGAGGTGCCGGCGACGTACAGCCAGAAGGACAGGTTGTTCATCCGCGGGAACGCCATATCCGGCGCGCCAATCTGCAACGGCATGAAATAGTTGCCAAATCCGCCGAAAAGCGCCGGGATGACCACGAAGAACATCATCAGAACACCGTGATAGGTGATCATAACGTTCCACAGATGTCCGTTGGGGGTACATGGATCGGCCATGAAACCTTCGAGGCACATGTACTGGACACCGGGGTGCATCAGTTCGAGCCGCATATAGACGGTCATCAGAACCGAGATCAGACCGGCAAGGGCCGAGACGATCAGGTACAGAATCCCGATGTCCTTGTGGTTGGTCGACATGAACCAGCGCTGGAAAAAGCTGCGCTCGTCTTCATGATCGTGACCATGAATGGCTGCGTCTGCCATTAGGTGCCTCCTGTTGCAACTACACCGCGCTGTCGGACCTCTCCAACGCGCGGGATTCCTGCTGGTTTTAGATTGCGAGGGGGCGACCTTCAATGGCCGAGTTTGATCTGGATCAAGATTAATTGTCGCGGGCAGGGGGCCGCCGCGCGATTTTTGTGCCTCGAACGGGGTTTATCTGGGGATGTCCGCTCTGTTTTCAAGCCGTAGGAGACAACCTGAAACGGCCTTCGGCAGAGTTCCGCCTTGACCGTCATGTGCAGGCGTCTCAGAACTACGCCAGCACCCGCAATCCGGAGACTTGATATGGCTAATTACGATCCCGAAAACATCTTTGCCAAGATCCTGCGCAACGAGATCCCCTCGACTCGTGTGTTTGAGGATGATGAGACGTTGGCCTTCATGGATATCATGCCGCGAACGGACGGTCATTTGCTTGTGATTCCCAAAACGCCATGCCGCAATGTCCTGGATGCCACGCCGGAACAACTGGCAACCGTGATGAAGACGGTCCAGAAAATGGCGCAGGCCGCGAAATCGGCATTTGATGCGGACGGTGTGACGATCCAACAGTTCAACGAAGCCGCGGGCGGGCAGGAGGTGTTCCACCTGCATTTTCACGTCCTGCCTCGTCACGAAGGCGTGTCTATGCGGCCGCCGGGAAACATGGGTGATTTCGACCAGATCGCGCAGCATGCCGAAAAGATCAAAGCCGCTTTGTGAAGCTGGGTTTCAATTGCCCACCTGCGACGGGTATTCGGCCTTCACCCCATCAATGGGCGCAGTGTCCATGCACGTATCAGGTAGAGGAAAATGAATTGCCGTTCCGATTTGGGGTCGGAACGGCAGACTCGTAACCAAACACTTCTCGGATTTCGAGGGCGAGCCCTGGATCACCGGTTAACATACCACTCACTCTTGATTGGCAGTTTCATACTACTCGTTAACGACACCTTTGTATCTAATTGGGTTAAAAAATGTCTAAAGAAACCGATAAACCCGGTATAAGCACGGTTAATTGCTTCAGGCTTCGGAAACAGAGCCAATCGCATGAGCGCATTGTTTTAAGGCTTGCACGCTAACACCGATTCGTTTCGCGGCGATACAGGGTGTTTCAGGCGTCCGCCGAACCGAAGACATCCACAAATGTCTTCTCTAACGCGGCATCAAGGTCTGCCATGGTAACTGGAAGTCCCAAATCGACCAAAGAGGTTACGCCGAATTCGCTGATTCCACAGGGCACGATGCCAGAAAAGTGGTCCAGATCCGGTTCAACGTTGATCGAGATGCCGTGAAAGCTGACCCATTTGCGCAGGCGCAGGCCGATGGCTGCAATCTTGTCTTCGGCCGGTTTGCCCGTCACCGTTAGCGGCTTGTCGTCCCGCCGGACCCAAACACCCACGCGCCCGTCGCGAATCTCGCCATGTACATTGAATTCCGCGAGGGCTGAGATCACCCAGGTTTCCAGCTGCTTTACAAACTGACGCACATCGCGTCCGCGCTTGTTGAGATCAAGCATCACATAGGCCACGCGCTGACCCGGCCCGTGATAGGTGTATTCGCCACCGCGTTTGCTTTCATAGACCGGAAACCGATCCGGGTCGGTCAGACCCTCGATCTTGGCTGACGTGCCTGCGGTATACAGGGGCGGATGTTCCAGCAGCCAGACGCATTCCTCGGCGTCGCCACGTGCGATATCGGCAACACGAGCCTCCATAAAGGCTACGGCGTCGTCATAGCTGGTCAGACCATCAGTGATTTTCCATTCCATGTCGGCCTCATATCCGCCCACAGTCGTCAGGGAAAGGGGTCAGGCGGCCTCGGACAGGCATCGTTGCAAAACCTGCGCATAGGTTTCGCTCCCCTGTGCTCCGGTCAGCAGGTATTTCCCGCCAAACACCATGGACGGAACACCGGAAATGCCTTGGCTGGTCCAGAATTGCTGCTTCTCGCGCACTGCGGCTTTGTGTTCCCCGCTTTCAAGCGCTTGTTGCGCGGCTTCCACATCCAGTCCAGCCGATCGAGCCGCGTTCAGCAAGACCTCAGTGTCAGATACATCCTTATGCTGGGTGAAATAGGCGTCGAACAGCGCCAGTTTCAGCGGGTGCTGACGGCTTTGTCCTTCCGCCCAATCCAGCAGCTGATGTGCTGCAAACGTATTCACCATCCTGCTGTCATCGTCGAAGTTGAAGGTAAACCCCAACTCAGCACCCATCGAGGTCAGCCGATCCCGCGTCTGCTGGCTCTGCTCTGCCGTTGAGCCATATTTTTCCATGATGTGCTCGCGCAGGTTTTGACCTTCTGGCGGCATATTCGGGTTCAATTCGAACGGATGCCAGCGTAACCGGGCCAGAACACCCATTTGCTGCAAGGCCGTGTCCAGTTGCTTGAAACCAACAATGCACCAGGGGCAAACCACGTCAGAGACGATGTCGATCTGAACAATAGGGCGGTTCTCGGTTGAAGTCATTTGCGGCTCCTGTCAGATCGGATGTGTGGTGATCACTCAGCTAGATAGGTCTGCTGCAGAGTAATTTAAACCAGAGCGTTTTTGCCTCTTCACATCGCGCGCGCCACCGTCTATACGCCGCTCTACCAAGTCACAGGCAGTGCGGTCGTGGCGGAATTGGTAGACGCGCAGCGTTGAGGTCGCTGTGGGGTAACACCCGTGGAAGTTCGAGTCTTCTCGACCGCACCAGAGCCTTGTGCAAGGTATCCCCCTGATATATAAGAAATTCCTGAAAAATAAGGCTTTCTGGCAGGGTCCGATATTGGATTTTGTGCACAGACTTTGCACAAACGGGGTTTTGCCAATGGAGAAAAATCAGGATGATGTGCTCAAAATAGAGGGCGCTAAGCTCGTCGGCAGCACTTGGCATTACTATAAACGAGTGCCTAAGGTCAGGACTCATAGCCGGTAAATGACGAGAGCGGCCAGCGCGATTGCTGATAGGAAGACCTTCGTGCATCTGTCATATCGGGTTGCGACACGCC
>NZ_JBXWQJ010000021.1:0-54727 GCF_059612325.1 Ruegeria sp. CDSA021 | reverse complement strand
TAGATGCCCGAAAGTCTTCCTGTCAGCCATCGCACTCGCCGCACTCGTCATCTATTGGCTATGAGTCCTGAGCCTAGGGCACGGCGCGTCAATTCATCGAAGGTAGAGTGTGAGGCGGCCAGCTTAGCGAATTGTTTGAAAGAACAGAGTCCGGGCAAGGGGTGGCCCTTTCAAATCATATGCGTAAGTTCGATGCCAGCGTTGCCGCCTCAGAAGCGAAAGCCTTGAACCTCAGCATGGGTCTCATCCATTCTCCGGGAACGGTCGCATTGTCCTTTTTGTCGCGGCGCTGCTTCCGCAATGGCACAAGAGTACCGCGCGCGCCATCAGTTCAACGTGGTGTGATCCACTACGACGCCGTATCGAACACTAGAAAGCACTGCATACAGGATCACATCCTTTGGACATTGCGCACCTTTGAAGGAAATCATGAACAGGCTCTCGGCTGAATTGTATCAACGTCCTCTCACTGTCTGCCTTCGCGTGCATCAATGGGAACAAGTTTGCAATAGATCTGACTTCAATTCATATGAAACCCGCAGCCGGGCAGGTCGCACCATTCCGACAACAGCTTGGCGATTTGTAAAATCGGATCTCCTTCTTCGAGATCCTCCGAGCGCAACACCGCGTGCCAAGGCACGGAAATTCCGTCCTGAGTAACCTGGGCACCAACGATGCGACCTTCTTTCAATGCGGATTGAAGCGCCCAGTTGGACAACACACTTGTGCCCAGATCCGAGGCAACCAGTTCGACAATCGCCTCGGGCAGTTCAACGGTCGCAGCCCATTTCGGGTAGCTGTCCGTGGGGCGAAACAACAGCGCAAATTCCCGGTCTGGTTCGGGGATCTTGGTATAGGTGATGAAAGGCTCGCCTACGATATCAGAACCTTCCACATACGGGCGATCTGCCAGACGATGTGACGGCGGCATGATGTAAAGCAGAGGATCGTCAAACAGTTTGATGCTGCTGAGCCCGGCCTGCGACACCTTGCCTGAGGTAATCGCAATGTCCAGATGCCGGTTCAAAAGCCCGGTCAGCGGATCACTGCGCGCACCCGCCATGATCTGAATATCGATCCCGTCGGTACGTGATTTCATGAATTTGATGAAGGAGGGCAGCCAGCGATAGTTGCTGTAGGCTTCGACCGACAGGCGCACCACATGCTGCACATTGGCATTCATTCGCCGCACGTCCTCTTCCGCGCGGCTCAGATCGGTGAGGATGCGTTCTGCCACGATTGCCATGTAATCCGCCGCCGGTGTCCGGCGCAGTTTCTTGTGCATTCGGGTGAACAGGGGCACATCCAGCCGACGTTCGGCCTCGCGCAGGCGATGCGACAGGGCCGATGGTGTAACCCCCAGTTTCTTGGCGGCATCGGTGATCCGACCGGTTTCGTTTATAGCCTGGATCAGTTGCAGATGCCGTAGATCGAGCAGCGGTTTCATGTGTTTTTAGCCTGAATGAAATTCACAAAAACCAAAAAACTTCGAAATTGAAATTCAGTCAATAAAAAGGTGAAGTTCCGGCAGATTTTCATTTGGAGCATCCCCATGAACGTTGACGCCCGACGCGCGATCGAACAGGACAAGGCGCACCACGTCCATCCTCAGTCGAACCTGCGCCAACACGCCCAAGACGGCCCGACGATGATCACGCATGGTAAAGGGGTGTTCATTTACGACAGCGAAGGGCGTGAGATCATCGACGGGTTTTCCGGGCTGGGCTGTGTATCATTGGGCTATCACAACGAACGATTGTCGAATGCCGCCAAGCGACAGATGGATGTGCTGCCTTTTGCACCAACCTTCTACAACCGCTCGCACCCGCGGGTGGCCGAGCTGGGTAAACGTCTGATCGGCATGGCGCCGGGCAAAATGAACCGGGTGATGTTCCAGTGTTCGGGGTCCGAGGCAAACGACACTGCAATCAAGCTGCTGTGGTACACCAACACAGCCCGTGGCGAGCCGCAGCGTCGCAAGATCATTGGCCGGGTGCGGGGCTATCACGGCAATACGGTGGCGACGGTGTCCCTGTCGGGACAACCGCACATGCATGCCAAGTTCGGCCTGCCGCTGCCCGAGTTCAAGCACGCCGAGCTGCCGAACTATTACCGTTTCCATATCGACGGCGAGAGTGAAGAAGAGTTTTCGGCCCGGATGGCGGCGAATTTCGAAAAGCTGATCCTGGCGGAAGGTCCGGAATCCGTGGCGGCCTTTTTTGCCGAACCGGCCATCTCGGGTGGCGGGGCGCTGATGCCGCCTGAAGGCTACTGGAGGGAAATGCAGGCGGTACTGCGCAAGTATGACATCAAGTTCCTGGCCGATGAGGTCGTGTGCGGTTTTGGCCGAACCGGCAATATGTGGGGGTCACAGACCTGGGGGCTGGAGCCTGACATGATCTCTTGCGCCAAGGCGCTGTCCGCTGCGTTCTTTCCGATCTCGGCCCTTATGTTCAAGGATGAGATGTATGCCGACATGATGAAGAACTCGGACGAGGTTGGCACCTTTGGCCATGGATATACTTATGCAGGTCACCCGGTTGGCGCTGCCGTCGGTCTAGAGGCACTGGATATTTACGATGAAATCGATCTGGTGGGTCACGTCCGCGCGGTTTCGGCCCGGTTCCTCGAAAAATGCTACTCGATGGCCGATCACCCGCTGGTGGCCGAAGTGCGCGGCGTCGGTCTGTTCTGCGGCTTCGAGCTGATGAAGGATGCAAAATCCCGTGAACCGTTCGATCCCTCTTGGAAAGTGGGTGAGCTTGTGCAGAACTTTGCCCATGATCGGGGTCTGTACCTGCGGGCGATTGGCGACCGGATGAGCTTTATGCCGCCGCTGATCATCAACGAGGATGAGATTGATATTGCCACTGAACGTTTCAAGGGCGCCTTGGATGACGCCTGGGCGGTGGTTCGAGCGAAGATCTGATTGAATTGGGGTCGGACTCAAGCTTTCATCCGATCCCAGCGCCGGTGGAAGCCCCCTCAGGCGGCGCGCATTTTTGAAACCGCGGTTCGCCAAGGAGAATAGGGATGACGACATACTTGGAGCCGAAACTGCCCGATGTGGGCTTGGCCGGTAGTTACATCAACGGTGCCTGGCATTGGCCCGAAGGGCGGCTGGTGGTCGAAAACCCCTCGCGCCGCACCCCGATCTGCGAGGTTGGTCGCGGCACGTCAACCGAGGTCGATTTGGCCGTCGCCGCCGCTCGTGCCGCGCTGCCGACGTGGCGCGCCTTGGCGGCGAGTGAGCGTGGCAAACGTCTCACAGAGCTAGGCCGTCGCCTGGAAGAGAACGCCGAAGAAGTGGCTCGCGTATTGGCGGCGGAAAGTGGCAACGCGATCAAGACCCAATCGCGGGGCGAAGCGATGGGGGCTGCCGGGGTTCTTAAGTATTACGGTGGCGTCTCGGTCGAACAAAAAGGGGAAACCCTGCCACTCGGACCGGGTCTATTCAGTTACTCCACCCGAGAACCACATGGTGTTGTGGGTTCTATCATTCCGTGGAACTCGCCACTCCAGTTGGGCGCTGTAAAAATCTCCATGGCATTGGCAACCGGAAACTGTCTGGTGTTGAAACCGGCTGAAGATGCGCCACTGGCGATTCTGAAATTGGCTGAACTGGCGGATGGACTGTTTCCACCGGGCGTCTTCAATGTTGTGACGGGGCTGGGTGAAGAGGCAGGCGCGGCG
Organism: Ruegeria sp. CDSA021; assembly: GCF_059612325.1. NCBI lineage: Bacteria > Pseudomonadati > Pseudomonadota > Alphaproteobacteria > Rhodobacterales > Roseobacteraceae > Ruegeria > Ruegeria sp. CDSA021. The sequence goes on along the minus strand of NZ_JBXWQJ010000021.1, from coordinate 51,034 downwards.
CTGGCTTCCCACCCCGATGTAGACAAGGTGTCCTTTACCGGTTCAAGCGAGGTCGGCAAGCTGATTGGCAAGGCCACTTCTGATCGCATTGCCAAGCTGACGCTGGAACTGGGGGGAAAGTCACCGACGATCGTGTTCCCGGACGCCATTTCCGAGGGCCGTCTGGACAGCACCGCGCAGCAGGTGGCTAACGCCATGCGCTTTGCTCGTCAGGGTCAAAGCTGCACTGCCGGATCGCGCCTGTTTGTGCATAAGGACATCTGGGATGAGCTCATGCCCAAAGTGGCCGAAAAATCGGCAGCTTTGAACGTCGGCGATGCACTGGATCCGGATGTGGATATGGGCGCGGTGGTGAACGCGGAACGCTACGGCGAAATACGCGCTTATGTGGCCGAGGCCGAAGCAGAAGGGGCGACCTTCCTGATCGGAGAAACGCCTGTCGAAGACCCCGCAGGGTTCTGCCCCAACCCGACAATCATCACTGGTGTCGACAACGATTGGCGCATTGCTCGGGAAGAGGTGTTCGGCCCTGTCATGGTGGCCATTCCCTTCGAAACGGAAGGAGAAGTCATCGCCATGGCAAATGACACTCATTACGGGTTGGCAGCGTTCTTGTTCACTCATGACGTAAGCCGCATTACGCGCCTGACGCGCGCCATTGATGCGGGTTGGATACAGGTCAATCAGGGCGGTGGTCAGATTCCCGGCATGTCTTATGGCGGCACCAAGCAATCGGGTATGGGCAGCGAATACTCCATCGAAGGCGCATTGGAAGCCTACACCTACCGCAAATGTGTCACCATCAACATTGAGGACGGCGCGTGAGCACGGACCGGTTCGGTAACGCCATCGATCCAAGCGTGGGATACGCCCGCGGCGCGCTGTTGCAAAGTTCAGCCGATGAGGTGCGCAGGTTGGCACAGGCGGGCCGTGTTGCTGCGGATTTCGTGGCACGCGAAGGTATCGACAAGGTCGCCATTTGCACAGGAAACCTGCGGTTCTATCCAGCAACGCCGGACGATTTGAACCTGTTGTGCGAAGAATGGATCGGTCCGGGCCTGTTTGGTGAAGAACTGCGCCAGGCCGCAATCGTTCATCTGGGCGGGCAGGGGCACGAGGCAGCAGCGGTGGTGAACCGTACAAGTGCCGGGATCGTTGCCACCATACTGGCGCATTCAGCAGGCAAGCCGGTGTTGTCTCTGGTGGCACACGGCGACCGGAGCCATGCCTCGGTTCTGCGCGGGGCGCGGCTGGCTAATGTGCAGGTGCGCGAAGTGCACGACCTGGACGCGATGCACCAGGCGCTGGCCAAGGACAGCCCGGCGCTGTTCGTAATCACGCCCGTCACCTCGGAACTGTCCATGCTGAGCGATGACCTGATCCGCGATGCAGTGGCGGCGGGGAACAAGGCGGGCTGTGTCACGTTCCTTGATGACGCTTACGGTGCGCGATTCCGTCCGGTGCTGCATGGCGGTGGGGATTCGCTTTCCTTTGGGGCGGATCTGGTGATCACCAATGCCGACAAAGCGGGGCTGTCCGGTCCCCGTGCGGGGGTTCTTTGTGGCGATCCGTCAGCGTTGATCCCAGTGCAGGCCAAAGCCAGCGAATTGGGGATGGAGGCACGCGCGCCCATTGCGGTTGGTGCAATGCGCAGTCTTCAGGGGTTCGCTCCGGATCTGTTGTTACAAGAAGCGCAAGACGGACAAGACCTGGCCGACGCGCTTGAATCTGCGCTGGGCGTTGGTCGCGTGTCTCGCTCGGCGCTGGGACCCAAGATAGACGAACAGGACGCGATGGACATTGTCCTGGGCATGGCTGACTCAGAAAAGACCAATGTTGTGCCTGCCGAAGTGACGGCCGCCATTGGCATGTTGATGCTGCGGGACAAAGGGATTGTAACCGTTAACACTCATGGACAGCCGGGAGGGCGCGTTTCAATCCGATTGAAGCCAACCTCCGGCGCTGTGGCTCGTGTCGGAGGTGCGATGGCCGTGACCGACACTCTCTTGTCGGCAATGCGCCAGACAGCGAACCACCTGAACGACAAGGCTTGGTTTGCAACAACGTTGTTTGGAGAAACGTGAATGGCTGACAAGGCTCTGATCACTCGGTTGGACAATCGGCTGGATCAGTTGGTGAATATCGATATGGGCGAACGCGGCGTCGAGCACCTGTTCGAGGCCGCACGCGCGCTTGAAGGTCAGTCGTTGATCGGCGCGGCGGCGGACACGTTGATGGCAGTGCCCGAGGGCGGGACCGTGGTGATAACGACCGGTTCGGTTTCGCGCGCCTGGATCACACCTGATCTGGGCGAAAATGACGGCCCCTCGGGCGCGGCGGCCATTGCGCGGGCGCTGGTACTGGCGCGTAACGTGACCTGCGTCTTGCTGTGCGAAGACACTCTGCTGCCGGCGATCCGCAACACCTGCCAGGCTGCGGGATTGTTTCCCGTGACATTGGAACAAGCAGCTATTGCCAGGGCGGACAAAAGCCTCGCCACGATCGTCATGCTGCCCTATGCCACCGATGACGTCGGGGGACAGGCGCAGGCTGAAACCCTGATGGATGAGCTGAACCCTGATCTGTTGTTTTCGACAGAGCGGGTCGGGCGCAACGAGTTCGGCGTCTATCATTCGATGCGTGGTATAGACTATGGAATGGGTCGCGCCCGCGTTGATCTACTGTTTGATCTGGCATTGGAGCGTGGCGTTCCTGTCGTCGCCGTTGGCGACGGCGGCAATGAGATCGGCATGGGCAAGGTCGCCGACCACGTGAAGGCGCATGTGCCCTATGGTGACGCTTGCCAATGTGGCTGCGGTGGTGGGATCGGCGCTTTGACCAGTTGTGACGTGCTAGTGACTGCCGCCTGTTCCAACTGGGGCTGCACCGCAATTGCAGCCGCCATGGCCGCCCGGGCAAGCAATGCCAAACTGCTGCACACACCCGACCGCGAGGCCTTGCTGCTTGACACCATGGTCGCCAACGGTCTGATCAATTCAACCCACGGAATCGTCGACGACAACGTCGACGGGTTCACCCGTCAAAGCCACATCGCGGTGGCCGAGCTCTGCCGCTCGATCGTAAGCCGTGCGATCTGAACATTTACAGGAAGACCCATGATCCAAGACAACCCCGCCCTTATCGACGCAATCCGCGACCGTTTCGCTCATGTCGACAGCTGCCCATTTCAAGGCGAACGGATCTTTTTCGAAAATGCCGGTGGCGCGCTGACGCTGAAATCCGTTGCTGAAACTTCGGCCTTTTACGCCGCGATTCCAGACAATCCCGGTCGGATCAACCCGGCGGGGCAGGGCACTCAGAACGTGATCAACAAGGCCAAGCAGGATCTGGCCGTTTTTATGAATGTCACCAGCGGACAGTTCTTTGCCGGGGAAAGCGGGACGGAACTGTTGTTCCGGATGATCCGCACCGCGTGTTTGGCTGCGCCAAACGGGGCCAAGGTGATCGGGTCGTCCATCGAACACCCCGCCACTCGCAGCGCCGCGCGCCGTTGGGCAAAGATCGCGGGTCTGGACTATGTGAACGTGCCCCATGACAATGATACCGGGTTGGTGACCGCCGAAGATTATGCGGGGTTGATGAGCCCGGACGTTGCAGTGGCCACGATCCTTCATGCGTCGCCCGTTACAGGAATGGGCATGGATGTGGCAGCGATTTCAGCCGCCATTCGCGCCGTCGCACCGGAATGCCTGATCATCGTTGATGGCATTCAGCACGCGGCACACGGACAGCTTGATCTTGATAGCTACAATGTCGATGGCTACGCGATCTCTCCGTACAAAGTTTTTTCGCGCCATGGGTATGGAATAGCTTGGATCTCGGACAGGCTGAGCGCGCTGCCGCACGACATGTTGATCGACGCGCCCGCCACCGGTTGGGAGTTTGGAACCCGTGACGCTGGGTCGTACGCAACCGTTTCGGACGTTGTGTCTTATTTCGACTGGTTGGGCGGAGAGGTTTCGGGTGAAGCCGACCCCCGCGCGCGCATCGAGGCTGCGGGCCGTGCCATCCACTCCTATGAGACCCACCTGACCAATACTGCCATCAACGGCACGGGCAATCTGCCGGGCCTGCGGGACATGGATCACGTGACCATTCTGGCAGGGGCCGACAACCCCGCGCGCGAAGGGCTGGTGTCTATTGTGATCAACGGCAAAGCCTCGGAAGATGTGGTTGAGGTTTTGAACCAACAGGGTATCCGCACCCACACGCGCAAAGCGGATCACTACTCGGGCAATGTTCTGACACCGTTGGAGTTGTCCGATTGTATTCGCATCTCGTTTTGTCACTACAACACGGAACAGGAAATCGCGCGCCTTCTTGCCGCAATCAATGAGATGGGCGGGGACGGCTGACCACGCGGTCTTTGTGTTTGGTCAAACCGTCTGAGGATGCGCGGTGGTTACCCGCGCATCCGGGCATTGTCCGGATCGTAAAGCGGTCGCAGGCTGGCCTGTGCCATTACAGCGCGCCCAGCCACCTTCACCTGATAGTTGCGCCCGGCAAGAGCTTTCATCGTCATGCCTTCGGGCCGCGAGACATAGCCCATGCCAATGGCACCACCGACGCTCCAGCCGTAGCTTGCCGACGTCAACCGCCCGACGATTTGCCCGTCACACAGGATCGGTTCCTTGCCGAAGACCAGAGCATTTGGGTCGTCCAGCCGGAAAGACAACAAGCGGTTCGCAGGGCCGGTCGATTTGTGAGTTTCGATCGCCGCTTTGCCGGTAAACTCGGTAGTGAAATCGCAAGCAAAAGTCAGGCCGCTGTCCACCGGGCTGTCATGTGGGCCGATGTCGTGGCCCCAGTGGCGGAAGCCCTTTTCGATCCGGCAGCTATCTACGGCCATTCCGCCGCACAGGCGTGGCGCATCAGGCGCAGCCATGATCATTTCAAACACCTGCTGTGCGAATTCGGCAGGGACGTGCAACTCCCAACCCAATTCGCCGACATAGGTAATCCGTTGTGCGCGGACCGGCGCATGACCAACGTGCAATGCCTGCCACGAGCCAAATGGGAAGACGACATTTGACAGGTCGGCATCGGTCAGCCCGGCCAGGAAGTTCCGCGCGCGCGGACCCATCAGGGCCAGCGTGGCCTCGGATGACGTGATATTGACCACTGAAACTGCGGTGTCCGCCAGTTGCGTTTTCAGCCAGTATTCGGTTTGCGGTTCAGCCCCGGCAGAGGCCATGACCATGTAGCGGGTCGCATTCAGGCGCGCGACGGTCACGTCCGCCTCGATCCCGCCTTGCGGGTTGAACATATGGGAATAGACCAGAGCACCCGGAGCAACGGCCATATTCGCCCCACAAAGCCGCTGCATCTGCGCCTCGGCATCTTGCCCGTCCACGATGAATCGGCCAAAGGTCAGATCGATGCAGCCCAGATCGGTGCGCAGCGCTTGATGTTCGGCCTGCCAGTCATCGAACCAGGGCTCGCGTCCGAACCCGTCCGTCATCTCACGCCCATAGAAGAGGGGCCGTTCCCAGCCATTGGCGCTGCCGAATTGCGCGCCCGCGTCGCGTAGATGGGTGTAATAAGGCGCCCGGCGCAAACCACGCGCCTGTGTTTTGCGCAGATAGGGCCAGTGCATCGTATAGGCGTGACTGAGCGTTTCGGCCGCCTTAGTTGCGGTATAGCTGCGGGCGTTCAGGCCGGGTATAATGCGACGACTGTCGACATCTGTCAGGTCCATGGTCATGTGTCCCGCCATGATCCATTCAGCCAGCGCTTTGCCCGCACCGGGGCCGTTTTGGATGCCGGTCGAATTGAACCCGGCGGCGACCCAATACCCTGTCACATCTGTGATTGGACCGAGGTAATGTTTGGCATCCGGTGTGAAGCATTCCGGCCCGTTGAAGAACTTGCGAATGCCGCTTTCCGCCAAGGCCGGAACCCTCTCCATTGCGGCCTCCAAGATGGGATAGAGGTGTTCTTCATCGCAGGGCAGTTCATCAAATTCGAACGCCTCGGGCAGGCCGTCCTTGGGCAGCCAGGGGGTCGCGTTGGGCTCGGAACAGCCGATCAGCAGCTTGCCTGCGTCTTCTTTGTAATAGGCGTATTCATCCATTACCCGCAGGACGGGCAGATCACCGGTCACGCCCTCAATCGGGTCAGTCACAACGTAGTAATGGTTTGTGTAGTGCAGCGGGATCTGCACACTGTGGGACATTCCAAACTCACGCGCCCACATGCCGGTGGCATTGACCACATGCTCGGCGCGCACCAGCCCTTCTTCGGTTTCCACACCAACAGCACGGCCACCTTCGATGACGACGCGTTCGACCTTGGTGTCTTCAAAAATCTGCGCGCCGTTCGCCCGCGCGCCTTTGGCCAGCGCCATGGTGGTGTCGATCGGGTTGGTATAGCCGTCACCGGGGAACCAGAACGCCCCCTTGGCGCCTTCGGTCGATAACATAGGCCAGCGCTCCTGCGCCACGGTCAGGCTGATCTCTTCGGCGCGCAGGCCACAGCCATGGGCATAATCGACCTTGCGGCGCAGTTCCTCCATGCGTGCCTCGGTCAGCGCCACGGTCATCGAGCCGTTGCGCTTGACACCGGTATTCTGCCCGGTCTCATCCTCAAGACGTTCCATCAGGTCGAGGCCGTATTTTGCCAGCGCCGACATGACCGGCACGCCTTGGGTTTCGCTGACCAGACCTGCGGCGTGCCATGTCGTTCCGCTTGTCAGTTTCTTGCGCTCGAACAGGGCGACGGACCAACCTGCTTTGGCGAGGTGATACGCAGTGGCACAGCCGACGATCCCACCGCCAATGATGGCGACCTGTACGTCGGTCGGAAGGGATTTTGCCATGGTTCTTATCCCTGCAACCGGTCGTTTTCGGGATCGTAGAACGGAACGGTCGCCACAGTCGCTTTCACAGGCACGCCAAGCACTTCGATATCAAACACATCTCCGGGTTTGGCGGGCACAGTCAAATAGCCAAGCGCCACCCTCTTGCCGATGCGGAACCCCGTACCGCCCGAGCTGACGTAACCGACCGGTTGACCATCCCGGCAAATCGGGTCCGAGGACAGCGCATCCGCGCCGTGACCGTCCAGCACAAAGGCGGTGAAATGGTAATCCTTCGGCAGTTCGGCTTGCGCCAGAAACGCCTCGCGCCCGACAAAACTGTCTTTCTTCTTGCTGACGAAACGATCCAGACCCGCATCGAACGCGGTGTATTCGATACCAAAATCCGCGCCCCAGCCGTGATAGCCCTTTTCCAGCCGCATGGCGTTCAGCCCGTAAGAGCCAAATTCGACAATACCGTGATCCGCGCCTTCATCCACGACGGCGGTGTAGACCCGGACTAGATCGGCGCTGCGCATATGCAGTTCCCAGCCCAATTCACCCACATAGGACACGCGCAAGGCAATCACCGGTGCGCCTGCAATGGTGATTTCCCGCACCGACATCCATGGCGCGTTGTCCTTGGACAGATCGTCCTGGGTCAGCGGTTGCAATACGTCACGGGATTTCGGCCCCATAACCATCAAGGCGGCGTCAAAATCAGAGCCGCGGGTCAGGGTCACGCCCTCGTCCGGCAGGTGCTTCGACAGCCAGTCATGGTCGCGCTGATCGGCCAGAGTGGGACCGCAGAGCAGGTATTTGTTCTCATCCAGCCGCGCAATCGTGGCCTCGGACCAGATCTTGCCCTTGGGCGTCAGCATATAGGACAGCTTGACCCGGCCTACGGTCGGCATCACGCCGCAAAAAACATGATTGAGGAATTCGGTGGCCTTTGGCCCCTCGACCTCGTACCGGGTGAAACCGCCGTGATCCATCACACCGACACGGTCGCGCACGCCTTCGCATTCAGCTTTGACCGCATCGTGCCAGACTTCGTGATGGAAACTGAGCTGGCCGTCATCCTTAATCTGATCTGTCTGGAACCAGAAGGCCCGTTCCCAACCCGCAATTTGCCCAAACACTGCACCTTTACCCTTAAGCGTGTCGTAGAGCGGCGTGGTTTGCACTGGACGACCTGATTTCCACAAACGATGCGGGTAGGGGATTGCGTATTGGTGTTCATAAAGTTCACTGGACCGTTTGACGGTATAGTCGAACGTCGCCCATTCCTCGCCAAAACGGCGGGGGTCCCAGAAGGACATATCCCACTCGGTTTCGCCCTCGGTAATCCACTCGGTCAGGGTTTTCGCAGCTGCCGCCGAATGGGTGATGCCCACCGGGAGACAGCAGGCATGGTAGAAGTTCGGCAAGCCGAAGGCGGGCCCACAAAGTGGCGCGCCATCCGGGCTGTAGGGGATGGGGCCGTTTACGAACCGGCTGACACCGGCCTCACCCAGCAGCGGCACATGTTCCAGCGCGGCCTCAAGGATCTCGGCAATGTCATCGACACTGTCGGGATAGAGCTGGTTGGCGAAGCAATCAGGCATTCCGTCCAGCCAGGCGGGGCGGCCTTCGTGGCCGTAAGAGCCCAGCAGCAGCCCGTTCCGCTCGCGCCGCAGGTAGTACATGATGTCCGGGTCGCGGATGAGGGGGAAATTGTCCGGGTTAGCCTCAAGCTCGGGCAGGCTTTCGGTGACCAGGTATTGATGCTCCAGCGTCACCACTGGCAGTTTCTGCCCGACCATCTCGCCAACCTGACAGCCGTAATAGCCCCCGGCGTTGATCACGACATCGCAAACCACGTTGCCCTTGTCAGTCTGCACCAGCCACTCGCCCGAGGCGCGGCGTTGGATGCCGGTGACCTTGGTGAACCGCGCAATCTGTGCACCCCGATCACGCGCGCCCTTTGCCAATGCCTGTGTCAGCTGCGACGGGTCCACGTCACCCTCGTAGGGGTCGAGGATGCCACCGATGATGCTGTCGCCCGAACTAAAGTAAGGGTGCATGTCATCCATCTCTGACGGGGTCAGCATCGCCATGTCATAGCCCAGCCCTTTGGAAATGCCGACCAGATGCCGGAACAGGTCCATCCGTTCCGGTGTGTGGGCAGGCCAGAACGCGCCGGTATGGCGATACGTGATCGGATAGTCGACCTCTGTCGCCAGATCCTTATACAGCCGCCAGGCATAGTTGCCCGCGCGCATCCCGCCCCAGCTGTTGGCATATGTCGGGATATTGCCCGCCGCGTGCCAGGTCGATCCGCTGGTCAGTTCGTTCTTTTCGATTAAAAGCGTATCGGTCACACCGGCTTTGGCCAGATGATAAAGGGTCGAGACACCAACCGCGCCGCCCCCGATGATCACAACTTTGGCATGGCTTTTCATTTGCTTAGTCTTTCAGATGGATGGGCAGGCGGGCGCGCAGGGCGGCTTCGATTTCGGTTGTCAGGTGCGAGGGCGCAGGTTGTGCTTCGATTTCGCCAACGCGGGCTATGGCGCGGTCCCATACCGTTTGAGCGCCGCTTTCAAGCCAGTCACTGACACTCTGACGGTCGCCGAGCGACGGGTAGACATATTCCTTGGTCATCAGGTCCAGAGTCTGAGCCGTGCCAAGGAAATGACCCTCTCCCGTTACGACCTGTTCGATCATGTCCAGATCAATCAAGCCTTCGAACATTTCGACCCCACGGACCGAGCGCAGGATGGCGCCGCACATGTCGTTGTCGATGACCAGTGCCTCTTTGCTGGCTGCCATGATCGAGCCGAGCATACCAACAGACAGGTTGATCATATCGGCCCCAGCCTGCGCCGCCAGCGCGATGGTATATCCCTTTTCGTAGCCCGATTGAGCGTCTGCCGTCTTGGCGTCGGTCATTCCCGCTGAAACGGTCGACGGCAGGCCAAGGTTCAACAGCAGCTGTGCGGCGGCAGCGTTGGCCACCGCAGCTTCACCCGAACCGCCGGTCATCGCTCCGGTACGCAGATCGGAAATAAAGGGCAGAAAGGCCAGAATACAGGGAAAGCCCGGCTGCATCATGTTGACCAGCACCAGACCGGCGAGCGATTCCGCCAGCCCCTGCGCCAGAGCTCCAGCCAGCGCCGCCGGGCTTGTGGCCCCAGCCTGCGCTGCGGAACAGATTTGCAGTGGCATTCCCAAACGCACGCATTCACGCATCACCCCGCAGGCTTCCTCGGCCAGCGTCAGCGGTGGCACCACGTGACAGACGGATGCAAAACAAAAGGGCTGTGCCTTGAACGCGCCCTCGCCGCCCAAAGCTGCGTCGAACATCTCGATCACAGGGGTCACGTTGGCGGGCTCGAAAAAGCTAGTGCCGATAGGCTTCGAAGTCGCTTTCATCGCGGCAAAGGCGGTGTTGATATCCAGCGAAAGCGGGTCTTCCAGATCCCTTGCCACTACGGGACGCAGGGAATAGTGGATGTTGTCGCAAGCATCGACAATACGCATCAGATTGTACAAGTCCTGTAATGTGCTGTCGCGGAATGTGTTTGTGGTGGCGTCGAGCACCTGTACCGCTGCGCCGCCCGTACCGATATGGACGCGACCGCCTCCAATCTCGATCCCGCGATCCCGGGTGAAACCGGGCAGCTCGACCCGCTTGCACGCGCCAGCGATCATGTCCTCAACCAATGCGCGTGAAAAGGTGATGCGCCCGTCGGCCCGCTCTGTTGCGCCGTTCTCCAGCGCCAACGTACGGATGTCGTTGGGTGCTCCTGATAGGCCAATCCGTTCCAGAATATCAAAGGCCGTATCAGTGATATGGGCCAGTTCGCCTTGATTCAGCGGCATGAACCGCCCGCCGATGGGCGGAATAGTCATTTGTGGCGTTGCGGAGTTGGAAGCCCGTCTTGATCGTGTTCGCCGCATGAGCGCGTTCCTGATAAGGTGTTTTCCCGCGCATCTTAGAAAGGGCTTTATTGTAGCTCAATTCCATTATTAGCTGATTTTCGTGAATGAAATTCACTCACCAACACTGCATGACTCACACACACAATCGCCAACGATGTCATGCATACTAAGGGGCGGAGCCACCCCCTGAAACATTAGGCTCGCGGCGTCGACTTAACCACGCCACGTTCAACCCAATCATCGAACAGTGCCAGCACGGCATCACAGAACGCGGTATCGTTGATATGGGCGTCCAGTTCGGTCATTGGCACCTGATCGGGCATCACCCGGCGGGCTTCGTCGATCATTTCGGCCAAGGCCTGTGGGTCATACGCCTCTTCGCCTTCCTTGTCCCAAGCTTCGATGCCCTGTAGCGGCAAGAAGAAATGTACAGGCCCCTTGGCCGCGCCCAGCCTATTGGCGAGTTCCCGAATCCAGGCACGCCGTTCAGCCCCGCTGAAGACTGAACTTTTGATCAGCCGGTTGTGCTCATGGAATGGCCGGTCTGCATAGTGTTCGGGGATGTCCTGCCATCCCGCAAAATCCAGCAGATCCAGTGCGCCAGGTGCGACCATCTGCGGGATACCCATGCGCCCGGCATTGGTAACACGGTCTTCACCGCTGGACACGACCGAGCCCGCCATCAGGTTTCCGAATTCCTGCATGCAGAAATCCATCACACAGGCGAACGCGCTTTCGCTGGCCAGTTTTTCATAGGCCATGCCACCCATTCCTGTCGAATGGAACACCGCCACTTCAAACCCACGATCTTCCAGTGCTGGTTTGAGGGTCTTCATGTAGCGCAGGCAGGATGACCCCAGGCTGGTCATGCCAACCAGCGGCTTTCTGCGGTCCGGTGCGAAGGCCGCCTTTGCCGCGCCAACCACGGCCCCGGCCGCCTGACTGAGCGAGGACTGACAAATTGAATTCATACCGTAGAGCCCGCCAGCCCAAAGGATCATCTGAATATCAGGGGCCAGCCGATGTGGCGGGATAAGCGGTGAGAAGCTGACGGTTGAGACGATGTATTTCGGCACGCCCATCGGCAGCGCTTGTGCACAATCCAGCGCAAGATCGGTGCCCATTGTGCCTCCGGTGGCCAGCATCCCGTCAAACCGCCCGTCAGCATAGGCTTGCGCAACCACTTTGGCGGCCCCGGCAGACATGATGCGGAAGGCTTTGTTCTCGTCCCCTTGTGCGATGACCTCATCAATTGTCATGCCACCAGCCGCGGCCACGTCATGCTTTGAGATGTCGGTCGGCGCGGTGGGATCGCCGAGAACGGACACATCCATCGTCAACACATCGGCACCCTGCGCCCGGATTGCGTTTTCGATGAACCGCATTTCGGGTTCTTTGGTGTCATAGGTGCCGATCAACAGGATTGTTTTGTTGGTCATGTGTGCCTCCCTTCCCCAGCGATCAGAGCTTGATCCAGGCAGTTTTCAGATCGAAGTATTTTTCCAACGCGTGCAAAGACTTGTCGTGCCCATTGCCGGACTGGCGCACCCCGCCAAGGGGTACAGTCAGGTCGGCCCCCCCATAAGTGTTCACATGTACCACCCCGGCGCGAACGCCCGCGATCATGCGATGTGCGCGGCCCAAGTTCGAGGTCCAAACCCCACCCGCCAACCCGTAAACTGTCGCATTGGCAAGACCGATCGCTTCTTCTTCATCCTTGAAGGATGTTACAGCCAGAACCGGACCGAAGACTTCGTTTTGGAACAGGGTGTCGGTTTCCTTAACACCAGCCATCACCGTCGGGGCCATGTAGTACCCGCCGGTTTCGGTCAGGATGCGGGATCCGCCGGTGCGAAGATCGGCCCCTTCTGCCCGAGCTTTTGTGACAAATTCCAGATCGGACTCCAGCTCGGACAGGCTGTGAACCGCGCCGATCTGGTTGTTCAGGTCCAACGGATCGCCAACGCGAAAAGCTGCGGCGTGGCGGGTGATCTCGGACAGAAAGTCCTCGTAGATCTCTTCCTGTACCAACAGGCGCGATCCCGCAACACAGACCTGGCCCGAGTTGCGGAAGATGCCGGCTGCCGAGACCTTGGCCGCTTCGGCCAGGTCCGGGGCATCAGCAAAGACGATGTTCGGGGATTTGCCGCCCAGTTCCAGATAACAGCGCTTTAGGTTGGACCGCGCGGAATATTCCAAAAGCCGTCGCCCTGTCGCACCGGACCCGGTGAAAACCACGATGTCGACATCCATCGACAGCGCCAGCGCCTCACCCACAACCGAGCCGCGACCTGTCACCACGTTGAATACCCCGTCGGGCACCCCGGCCTCAGCCGCCAATTCGGCGATCTTCAACAGGCTGAGCGAGGCGCTTTCCGCCGGTTTCAGGACCACGGAGTTGCCTGCCGCCAGTGCCGGGGCAATTTTCCAGCTGCCGATCATCAGCGGAAAGTTCCATGGCACAATCGCACCAACAACGCCAACAGGTGCGTGATGTATCAAACCCAGAACATCATCGCCCGTGGGGGCGATCTGGCCGTACAGCTTGTCGATTGCCTCGGCATAATACCGGAAGGTTGCCGCGGCTGAGAGTGCTTCGGCTTTGTAGGCCATGTTGATTTCGGTGCCGTTGTCGCGAACGCCCAGAACGGCAATCTCCAGCGCGCGGGCTTCGACCAGATCGGCTAGCTTCAACAGAACTTTCTTACGACTCGCAGGGGCCATTCGTGACCAACGCCCATCTTCAAACGAAACCCGCGCTACGCGAACTGCCGCGTCGACATCCGCTGCACTGCCCTCGGCGATCAGCGCCAGAGGCTGACCGTTGATCGGGGAATACACCTGATGTTGAGCACCGTTTTCGCCATCCTGGAAGCGACCGTTTATGAAATGCCCGCGCGGTGCGATTTCCTGTGTGCGCAGCGCGTCAATCGAGGACTGATCCATGAAGCGTTATCCTTGCTGAGTAGTGTCTTCGTCGAGAACCGGTTGCGGTTTGACGCGGTCTTTGTGTTCCTGGATCAGCGAGCGAATGTGCAGCAGGATGATCCCCAGGATCATCACAAACAGGATCGCCGCGATGGGTCGGTCGATGAAATCAAGCGGTGATTTCACACGGGCCATAGCGCTGCGCAGCTTGACCTCCATGATGCCGCCCAGAACCATACCCAAAATGATGGGCACGATCGGCAGGTTCAGGCGTTTCAGGATCAGGCCGACAACGCCGAAACCGGCCGCAATCGCGCAGTCCGTGATCGAGTTTCGCAGGCTGTACACGCCTACAAAGGAGAGGGTCAGGATCATGATGCCCAGAAACCGGGTTGGGATCTGAATGAGCTTCAGCAGCAGGTTGGTCGAAAACAGCAGAAAGATCAGAACGACCACGTTGAGAAGGATCAGTGCCATGTACAGAGCCATGACAAAATCCATTTGTTCCGCAAATAGTTGCGGGCCGGGGATCACATTGTGGACGTAGAAAACCGACAGCATCATTGCCGTCAGCGCCTCACCCGGAATACCCAGCGCCAGAAGTGGGATCATTGCAGCCCCTGGCACGGCGTTGTTGGCCGCCTCGGATGCCACCAGACCTTCGGGTGATCCTTTGCCAAAAGCATCGGGATCTTTCGAGGTTTTTTGAGCGTAGGTGTAAGACAGGAACTGGGACGTAAATTCGCCGGTACCCGGCACCATACCCATCAGAACGCCCAGTGACGACGACACCGTAGCTATTCGTTTCAGGCCCAGAAGCTCTTTCAGGCCGGTAAATATGTTGCCACGAACATGTGCTTCGCCGGGAGCGTGTTCCTTGTCGACCAGCAAAAGCAGCGCCTGGCTGATGGCGAACAGGCCCAACACAACAACGATCAGATCGACGCCCGATGACAGCCAGGTTTGATCAAAGGTGAAACGCCGTGTGTATTTTACAGGCTCCAGCCCCACCGTGTTCAGGAAAATTCCAAAAAACGCCAGCATTGCGGCTGAAAAGGTCTGTCCGCGATGGGCGAGGATCACCAGTAAGACACCCATCAAGGCGGCCAGAAAAATCTCGCGACTGCCGAAATGCGGGGCAACCCATGCCAGAACGGGCGAGAGGACGATCAGGCAAAGGATCGAGAAAATACCACCAAAGAACGAAGCTGAATAGGCCAGTGACAAAGCCCTGTGCCCCTCGCCGCGTTTGGTCATGGGATAGCCGTCATAGGTGGTCAGGGCGTTAACCGCCGTGCCGGGAGTGTTGATCAGAATGGCCGGGATCGCGCCGCCATACATGGACGACCCGTAGATGCCCAGCAGAAGGGTCAGTCCAACGATGGGTTCGAAGGCAAACGTGGCTGGTAGTAGGATAGCGATGGCGACGGCGGCGCCCACGCCGGGCAATGCGCCAATGATGACGCCACCGACGGAACCGATGATCAGCGCCACCATGACCTGCCATTGGGCCAGAATTGCAAAGCCGGAAATCAGGTTGTCCATAGCGGCCTCACAGATAGGTCAGCGCAAAGGCGCGCAGCCCGTCGGGCAGGTATTCATAAATGCGACCCGCCGGGATGTTCACTTGCAGTAGCGCCCTAAAGACGATTGCGACCACAGCGCCAAAGACAAGTGCAATGCAAAAGGCACCCGGCAAACGAAACCCCAAGCGTACTGTCAGAAGGGCTGCAAACAGCATGGTCGAGGGCAGGTACCCAAGCCATGGAACCGCCACGACATAGATCAGGAAATAAACAACGTATTCGAGAGACTTCAGCCAAAACGTGATCTCTCGCAAACGTCCGGGAATACGTGGCGACAGGAATGAGCTCAACAAATGCAGACCGCTGAACACTACCATGCCCCAGATCGCAATGGTTGGCCACAAAGCAGGTTGGGCAAACCACTTTGTCCGTTTGACGACCTGAGTCTCGGTGCCAAGCTGGCTGAGAAGGAACAGTGAGAACACGAAGAACATCGTGGCAAATACGATGTCACCAGGGCGTCGATAGCGCCGGAACATGTCTTGCAAAGTCTTTGCAATCATCGTGGCCTCCTGTTGGATGGAAAGAGGCCCGGCGGTGTTGAACTTGCCGGGCCCGTTCCGGTTTACTCGCCCAGGATCTCTTCGATCTTGGCGAACGAGGCTTTGTCTTGCTCGATCTGAGCATTGGAGGCATCGGGATCCTGCCAGTAAATCAGAGCCCCGGTTTCTTCAGCCAGTTGTTTGGCCTTGTCAGAGCTCAGCGCCTTTTGAGCAGCAGCCGAGATCTTTTCGCGGGCATCCGCTGGTGTGTCCTTATGGACAAACAAGCCGTTCCATAGGGCCAAAGGCAGATCCGGGTTCAGTTCCACGATTGTAGGTGTATCGGGCACCAGCGAAATCCGCTCACCGCCGATGCTGGCAAGAACGTTCACTTGATCCAGACAGGGCAGGATGAGTTGAAGCGTTGTGTTGATTACGTCAACATCGCCCGATGCCAGTGTGTTGCAGTCCAGCGCATCAAACGCCGCTTCGCTGGCAAAGTCGAATCCGCTGCTGACGGCAGCTGCAAAGGTCACTTGGGTGGGCGGCAGAACGGAACCGAAATGGCCAAGTGCGACGTCGTTTTCCTTGCCGTGTTCCGCTAGCTCCTCCCAGCTTGAGAAAGGCGCATCCTTGCTGGATGCGATAACGAACGGGTAGGTCAGGAAGATCCCGATCGGATCAAACGGGTTGGGGTTGAGCTCGGGGATTCCGATTTCGGGGCCAATGACCGGCACGCCGATGACAAAGGAACCGATGGTGTAGCCGTCCGCAGGGGCGGTTGCCACCTCGACGGCACCGGGGAACGGACCACCGCCGCCGCCGGGTTTGTTCACGACTGCGGCTGGCACGCCATACATGGCCTGAAATTCATCGGCGATCATCCGGGTCAGCACGTCCTCCAGATCGCCCGGCGGCCATGGCACTACAAAGCTGACCGGCTTTTCAGGGTACTCGGCCAGTGCAGCGGTTGCTGATGCCACAAAAGCCGCGGCTGTAAGAAATTTCTTCATTGACTCCTCCCATACGTGGTTCATTATTTGATCCGCGTTAACAATAATAATGTTGCTTTGTTAAGTTAGTTCTGTCAAGTATTCCCTGAGCGAGAGGACGTGAAACACATGGGTACTGCCCTTAATGCCCTAAAAATACTGGATTACTTTTCAAACGCGCGACCAGAAATCGGCCTGAGTCACATTGCGCGACTGTCCGGATTGAACAAGGCAACTGCGCTGCGCCACCTGCGTGCGCTTGAGGAATGCGGCCTGATCGAGCAGAACCCCATGACCAAGTCTTATGCCATTGGACCGGCAGCCTTGCGTCTGGCCGCGCTGCGCGAAATCGCCCGGCCCGGCATCGAAAGTGCGCGCCAGAAAATGCAGGTTGCGATGCAGAGCGTTGGTGAAAGCCTGCATCTGTCTCTGTTGGAAAAGACCGTGTTGCAAACCGCATTGGTGGTTGAAACAACGCGGCACAGCGTGCGCGTCAGCCTTGATCCCAGTGAAATTTTGCCGATCAATGCCACGGCTTCTGGCCTTTGTATGCTCAGCTTTGGCCCGACCAGTTTGATGGATCGTTTGGATCAGGACCAGCAGGTGCGGTTCACGGACGCCACGCTCACCGATCCTGATATTATCAAAGAGCGTGTAGCGCAGATCAGTGTCTCGGGTTGGGCCAACAGCAGCGGCAGCTACGAAGAGGGCGTCTTTGGATACGCAGCGCCGATTTTTGGCATCAATCAAGTCGCTCTGGGGACCATCGCAATTGCTGTGCCTGAAGGCCGCGCCACTGAAGACCGCCTGCCATCAATTCTGTCCGCTTTGCACGCTCTTTCGACTGACCTGACCGCAGATTTTGGCGGTCAGTTGCCCGACACCTTTCCAACCGAATTCCACCCGTGACCGAGGGTGAGCAACACTTCCGGAGGCCCGCACCATGAAAGATTCGAACTTTCTGAAGGAAAACAACGCCCGTTATTTCTGGCACCCGATGGCGCATCCTGCCGACAGTCAAAATAACCCGCCGACCATTCTGAATGGCGGTGAAGGTGTCAGCATCATTGATGTCGACGGTCACAAGGCGCTGGATGCCGTGGGGGGGTTGTGGAACGTCAATCTGGGCTATTCCTGCGAACCGGTAAAGCAGGCCATAGCAGATCAGCTGAACGCATTGCCTTATTACTCCACATTTCGCGGAACCAGCAACGACAAGGCCATCGAGTTGTCATATGAGCTGGCGCAGTTTTTTGCGCCAGACGGTTTGACTCGCGCGTTCTTTACGTCGGGTGGATCGGATTCTGTTGAGATCGCGCTGAAGCTCGCGCGGCAATATCACAAGGTTCGAGGCGACGCGGGACGCACCAAGTTTATCAGCCTCAAGCAAGGCTATCATGGCACCCATTTCGCGGCGGCATCAGTCAACGGCAATCAAAAGTTTCGCGCGGTCTATGAGCCGATGATGCCGGGCTGTTTCCATGTGCCCGCCCCCTGGACCTATCGCAATCCGTTTGACGAAACCGACCCCGCACGTCTGGCGCAGCTATGCGTCAAGGCGTTGGAGGCCGAGATTGCGTTTCAGGGGGCGAACACGGTTGCGGCATTTATCATGGAACCGGTTCTGGGGGCTGGGGGCGTGATCCCACCGCACAAAAGCTTCATGCCCATGGTGCGCGAGGTTTGTTCCAAACACGGTATCCTGTTGATCTCGGACGAAATCATCACGGCATTTGGCCGCACTGGCAGCGAAAGTGGTGCTCGGCATTGGGGTGTTCAGCCGGATATCATGACAACAGCGAAGGCGATCACCAACGGGTACTTTCCCTTTGGCGCTGCAATGATTTCAGGCGCTGTCGCCGAGGTATTCGAAAAGGACACCACCGGGCTCGCATCCGTCGATCAAGGATACACCTATTCCGGCCACCCGGTCGGGGCTGCGGCGGCGCTGGCTACCCTGTCCGAGATCAACCGACTGCGGATTTGGGAAAATGCGGCGGCGCGTGGGGATGAATTGTTTGCCGGATTGCAGAAGCTGGCCGAAAAACACGAGGTGATCGGCGACGTGCGGGGCGGAGAGGGTCTGATGTGTGCGCTCGAGCTGGTTTCCGACCGGACGACCAAGGCTCCCATCGCCAAACACCTGCCGTTGCAGGTTCAGAAGGCGGCTTACGAAGATGGCGTGATGGTGCGCGTATCCGGCAACAACATCATTCTGTCACCTCCGCTGATCATCACTTCGGGCGATGTGGCCAAGATCTTGTCAGCGTTGGATGCCGGCCTGTCGACTCTTTGAGCTTTCACCGGCCCCGTCTGCTGTAGGCGGGGTCAAACTTTGACGGCCTGTAATTCCTCCAGCAGGTCCAGCAATTGGTCCAGCTTTTCACGACCCATCTGAGCCTCGATATTGCTGGAGATCGCAAGTGACGTGGCCAGGTTTTCCTTTAGGATAGACCGACCCGCATCGGTAATCGTAACCATGGTGCGGCGCTTGTCGTCACTGTCCTGACGGCGGGTGATCTGTCCATCAGCCTCCATCGTGCGCAAGATGCGGGTCACGCTTGGAAGCAGCAGGCAAGCCTCGTGCGCAATGGTGCTTTGTTCCACTTCGCCCAGCTCATCCAGAACGCGCAGGATGCGCCATTTCTGTTCGGTTATCTGGATGCCTTGCAACATGTCCCGTATCGGGGCCATCACGGTTTCACGGGCTCGCAACAGCGCAATCGGAAGGGATCTGGCAGTGCTTTTGATATGGCTTTGAGTGGTCATGCGGCCTTCTAGAGTGGTGTTTCGGAAATTGCAAAGATTAACAAAGCAATCTCTTGACAGGTGGGATGCTAGAAACTAAACATGTTAAGTAATAAGGGAGGAACCATGCCACATTTCCACGTCGAATATTCCGGCAATCTGGAAGACAAGATCGACATGGGTGGCCTGTGCGAATGCATAAGGGCAACAGCTGCCGGGATCGACGCTTTTCCAATGCCGGGGATTCGCGTGCGCGCGACGCGTGTGGACCACTATGCCATTGCGGATGGGGGTCTGGCGCATGGTTTTGTCGATATTTCGATCCGTCTGCGCGCAGGTCGGTCCGAGGATGTCAAACAGGACGCGACGCAGCGCGTATTTGACGCGGTCAAAGCCTATCTGGCGCCCGCCCTTTCGCAGCATTCCATCGCTCTGTCGTTAGAGATGCGCGATATCGACCCCAAGCTTTCGCCCAAGACCGGCACGATCCGCGACCACCTGGCCGCGACCACGCAGGAGACCTGAAGCATGAGTGCGCTGGATACAAATATCGAGAAGCTGTCGGGCTTTCTGGCTCGGTTCAGAGAAACCGGCATCCGCAATCGCATTGCTGGCGAAGACCGAGACGGATCTGCAGGGGTATTCCAATCTACCTCGCCTGTCGATAAATCCGTGATCTGCGATGTTGCCCATGGCACGGCCGATGACATCGACGCGGCGGCCAAGGCCGCTCATGCGGCCTTCGCTGAATGGCGCGACATGCCTGCCACTGACCGCCGCCGAATCTTGTTGCGCGTTGCAGATGCCATCGAAGCCCGAGCCGAGGAAATCGCGCTATGTGAATGCTGGGATACAGGCCAGACGTTGCGCTTCATGTCCAAGGCCGCGTTGCGTGGGGCTGAGAACTTTCGGTATTTTGCAGATCAGGTGGTTCAGGCGCGCGACGGACAACATCTGAAGTCCCCGACCCTGATGAACGTCACCACCCGCGTTCCCATCGGCCCGGTTGGTGTGATCACCCCATGGAATACACCATTCATGCTGTCGACATGGAAGATCGCGCCTGCGCTGGCTGCAGGCTGCACGGTGGTTCATAAGCCCGCAGAAGACTCTCCCCTGACCGCCCGCCTGTTGGTGGAAATCGCCGAAGAAGCTGGATTGCCCAAAGGTGTGTTGAATACGGTCAACGGATTTGGTCCCGACGCAGGCAAGGCGTTGTGCGAACATGAACTGATCGAGGCCATAGCATTTGTGGGCGAAAGCCGCACCGGTAGCCTTATCGTCAAGCAAGGCGCAGATACGCATAAGCGCAATCATCTGGAGCTGGGTGGAAAGAACCCTGTGATCGTGTTCGATGACGCAGATCTTGACCGTGCATTGGATGCGGTGATCTTCATGATCTATTCGATCAACGGCGAACGCTGCACTTCGTCTTCGCGGTTGTTGGTGCAGGATACGATTAAGGAAGAGTTTGAGGCGAAACTGGTCGAGCGTGTGAACAACATCAAGGTGGGCCACCCGTTGGACCCGGCAACCGAGATTGGCCCGCTTGTAACTGAAGAGCACTACAACAAAGTCACCAGTTACTTCGACATCGCCAAAGAGGATGGTGCGACTGTTGCCGCTGGTGGCGTAAAGGTAGGCGACGCGGGGTACTTTGTCCGCCCGACACTCTTCACCAATGCCACCAACAAGATGCGTATCGCACGTGAAGAGATCTTTGGTCCTGTTCTGACCTCTATTCCGTTCGCAACCGAGGACGAGGCGCTTCAGATTGCCAACGACACGCCTTATGGCCTGACAGGCTATGTCTGGACCAACGATCTGACCCGCGCCTTGCGCTTTACAGACAAGCTTGAGGCTGGGATGATTTGGGTGAATTCAGAAAACGTGCGTCACCTGCCCACGCCCTTTGGTGGGGTCAAAGCGTCCGGCATCGGGCGGGACGGCGGTGATTGGAGCTTTGAGTTTTATATGGAGCAAAAGCACATCGGTTTTGCCACCGGTCAGCACAAGATTATGCAATTGGGGACATAAACCCCTCAGGCGATCCCGGACCGGGGCCGCCAGAACGCATCAGGAGGAACCGCCATGGGAAAGATCGTACAGGCCGCAAAAATCACGCATGTGCCCAGCATCTGGATGTCCCACACGATGCCGAAATACAAAGGTATCCGGCAATCTGCCATTGATGGGTATGCCCGCCTGCGTCAGGACGCGATAGACCGCGAGGTCGAGACGTTCATTGTGTTCGATACCCATTGGATCACCAATCAGGGGTTTCACCTGAACACGAAAGAACACCACAAGGGTCGTTTCATCAGCCACGAATTGCCGCATATGCTGGCGGATATGGAGTTCGACTATCGCGGCGATCATGAACTTGGGGAAACGATCCTTGACGTTCTGCGCGAGCGTGGAGAGCGGGCGCTGGGCCATTCGCACCCGGACATGGGCATGGAATACGGCACCCTGTTGCCTATGCATTTCATCAACGAAGGGGTTAACGCGCGGGTTTTGCCCGTGGCGGTCAATCAATTCTCATCGATTGCGGAAAACCGGGTTTGGGGTGAGGCCATTGCCGAGGGCATCCGGCGATCTGACCGCAACGTGTCTGTACTGGCGTCGGGGTCGCTCAGCCATGATTTCACGCCGAATGAACGCTCGGTCGAAGGGCTGAACGCAGTGAACGGTGAATTCAACCGCCAGATGGACATGCGCGTGATGGAATTGTGGGAACAGGGCCGTTTCGAAGAATTCCTTGAAATGCTGCCCGACTACGCCAAGAAATGCGCCGGAGAGTGTGCCATGAACGACACCGCCTTGTTGTTCGGCGCGCTGGGTTGGGGCAGCTACAAGGGCAATATCGACATCTATACCCCGTATTTCGGCAGCTCTGGCACAGGTCAGGCCAATGTCAGTTTTTCGGTCTGACGCCGGACACCGGGGGCGGTTTCATGAAATATAAACAAACCCGTTCGTTGTGGCCCTGTATCTTTCGGGGGCCGGGCGGGTTGATTTTTCTGCGACAACAAAAGGCTAATGCATGGATTGGGACACGTTTTCGCATTGGGGTCAGCACATTTCAAAATGGGCAGCCGATTACCATAAGACACTTGCTGAACGTCCCGTGCGCGCGCAGACCGCACCAGGGGAAATTGCGGCCCAGCTTGTGGCTACCCCGCCCGAGGCGGGTGAGCCTATGGATGCCATCATGGCCGATTTCGAACGGATCGTGATGCCGGGTATCACCCATTGGCAACATCCACGCTTTTTTGCCTATTTCCCCGCCAATGCCGCTCCACCGTCGATGCTGGCCGAGATGTTAGTGACGACGATCGCGGCGCAATGCATGTTGTGGCAAACCTCGCCAGCCGCGACCGAAGTCGAAGGTGTCATGGTCGACTGGTTGCGACAGTCACTTGGATTGCCTGAAGGCATGACCGGAGTTATTCAGGACAGCGCCTCTTCGGCGACTTTGTCGGCGGTTCTGACTATGCGGGAACGGGCCACGGGCTTTACCGGCAACCGCGAAGGTCTGAACACCAAGGGTGCGCTGCGGATCTATTGCTCGGATCAGGTACACTCGTCCATCGACAGGGCCTGCTGGGTTGCCGGGATTGGGCAGGACAATCTGGTCAAGCTGCCGACATCGGGTTCCAACTTTGCAATTGATGCCTTTGCACTTGAGGCCGCCATTCAAAGCGATATCGCAGCCGGTCATGTTCCGGCCGGTATTATTGCGATCACAGGTGGAACCGGCGTTGGTGCCTGCGATGATCTGACCCTTGTGGCAGACATCGCGCAAAAACACGACTTGTATACCCATCTCGACGCGGCATGGGCTGGGTCCGCAATGATCTGCCCCGAATTCCGCGAGCTCCTATGGCAGGGCGCCGACCGTTATGACAGCATCGTTTTCAACCCGCACAAATGGATGGGCGCACAGTTCGATTGCGCCATCCAGTTCCTGGGAGACGCCGCGCCGCAACTCAATACGCTGAAGATCGAACCGGAATACCTCAAGACAACCGGAGCAGAGGTGACGAATTACTCTGAGTGGACCATCCCTCTGGGCCGTCGGTTCAGAGCGTTGAAGATCTGGTTTCTGTTGCGCTCATACGGATTGGAAGGACTGCGCGAGCGCATCCGCAACCACGTGACCTGGGCCCAGGAACTCGCCGATCAGATCGGAGAGATGGAAGGGTTCGAGATCACCACCGGTCCGATCCTGAGCCTTTTTTCATTCCGTTGCCCAGGTGATGATGCACAGCAGCAGCGGCTGGTCGACGCGTTGAACGATGACGGGCGGATCTATCTGACCCAAGGCTTGTTCGATGGCCGCAAGATCATCCGCTTTCAGGTCGGGCAGTTCGATACCACCCGGGATGACGTGCTGATGGCAGCGGACGTGATCCGGGAAGTTTGGGAGACAATTGAATGAAGTTTGCAACTTTCTTCGCGGGCGAAGAGCGTTTTTTCGGAGCAATCACCGATGAAGGTGCCATTGCATTGAACCAAGCGTTCCCGGATCACAACAGCCTTTACGAGGTGATTGCCGCCGGGGCCTTCGATCAACTTGCAAAAGCTGCCGAAGGCAAACCCGTCACCCATACCGAGTTCACCTATGAAATGGTAATGCCCGATGTCCGTCGTATTCTTTGTGTCGGGGTGAACTTTCCCGACCGGAACGCGGAGTACAAAGATGGCAGCGCGCAGCCAAAGTACATGTCGCTGTTCCCGCGCTTTGCCAGCGGCTTTACTGGCCACGACTGCCCGCTGATCCGGCCGCCGGAAAACCACACACTGGACTATGAAGGCGAAGTGGCCATCGTGATTGGCAAGGCTGGCCGCCGCATTTCTCAGGAAGAAGCTTACGATCACATCGCGGCGCTGACCCTGTGCAATGAAGGCACCATTCGCGACTGGGTGCGGCACGCCAAGTTCAACGTCACGCAAGGCAAGAACTGGGATAACTCGGGGTCCATAGGCCCTTGGCTGGTGCCTTTCACGGATGCAGCCCAACTGGATGATGCTCGCATCCAGACCCGCGTGAACGGTGAGCTTCGTCAGGACGACACGCTGAGCCGCATGATGTTCCCAATCCGTCGCGAGATAGAATACATCTCAACCTTCATGACGCTTCAGCCCGGTGACATCATTGTCACTGGTACACCGACCGGGGCAGGGGCACGGTTCGACCCACCGAGATATCTGGTACCCGGAGATGTGGTCGAGGTGTCCGTCGAAGGTATCGGCACCCTGCGCAATACCATTGAGGACGAACGGGTATGACGCCCGAGGACCACGCCCGTGCAGCAGCCGATCTGTTGCAGGCTGAACGCAGGGGCGAACAGATCGGCCTGCTTAGTCTGCGCCATCCCGAGATGGGCATGGATGATGCCTATGAGGTTCAGAACGCCATCTATCATCAGAAACTGGCCGAAGGCCGCAGGGTGATCGGGTGGAAGATCGGGCTGACCTCGAAGGCAATGCAATATGCGTTGAATATCGACATTCCAGACAGCGGTATTCTGTTCGACGATATGGTCTTCGACAATGGTGCAACCGTTCCGGCAGGCCGTTTCATTCAGCCCCGGGTCGAAGTCGAGATCGCCTTTGTCATGAAGTCCGCCATTGGCGGCGAAGACGTATCTCGCGAAGAGATTATCGCCACCACGGGTTACGTCGCACCGGCAATAGAAATTCTGGATACCCGAATTCAAAGAGCAGATTCCGAGACCGGTAAGACCCGTACGGTCTTTGACACGATCAGCGATAATGCCGCCAATGCGGGCATCGTGTTGGGTGCAGAGCGTCACGCAATCGATGCATATGATCTGCGTTGGGTCGGGGCGCTTACCTTCCGCAATGGCGAGATTGAAGAAACCGGACTGGGTGCCGGTGTGTTGAACGATCCTGTTGAAAGCGTGGTCTGGTTGGCGCGTCGCATGGCGCAATACGGGCAAAGCATCGAACCTGGGCAACTCATTTTGTCCGGCAGCTTCATCCGCCCCGTCGAATGCCCCTCGGGCACCAAAGTTCACGCGGATTTTGGGCCGTTTGGCTCGGTCGATATCAATTTCGCCTGAAAGGAACGCTAATGCCCGCGCCACATAATGTATTCAAGGCTGCGCTGAAGGCCGGAACTCCTCAGATCGGATGCTGGGTTGGTTTGGCCAATGCCTACGTAGCCGAAATCGCCGCCACCGCGCAATTCGATTGGTTGCTGGTTGATGGGGAGCACGCGCCCAACGACCTGCGCTCAATCCTGGAGCAGGTCCGCGTGATTGAGGGGTCTGGTAGTGCGCCGGTCGCACGCCTGCCGATTGGCGAAACCTGGATGATCAAGCAATATCTGGACGCCGGCGTGCAGAATATTCTGGTGCCGATGGTCGAAAGCGGCGATCAGGCACGCGAACTGGTGCGGGCTGTGCAGTACCCGCCGCATGGCGTTCGAGGTGTTGGATCATCTCTGGCGCGGGCGTCACGCTTTGCGGCGATCCCCGATTATCTGAAAACCGCCGACGAACAGATTTGCTTGCTCGTGCAGGTCGAGAACAACAAGGGTATGGACGCGCTGGACGATATTCTGGCGACTGATGTGGACGGGGTGTTTATTGGCCCTGCCGACCTGGCTGCTGACATGGGCCATCTGGGAAAAGCGGACCACCCTGACGTAGTTGCGGCGGTGCTGGATGCAATCCGCCGTATTGTGGCAGCGGGTAAAGCCGCTGGGATTTTGACACTGGACCCGGATCTTCAACGCAAATGTCTGGATCTTGGCGCTACTTTCGTAGCCACCAACATCGACGTGACCTTGTTTGCCAAAGCCATCCGGTCTGCCGCTGTCGCGGGCCTAAACCTGTTGCCTGATCAGACTGCAACGGGCATTGCGCAGACGGGTGCGGCCTCAAAATACCTTCAGCAACTCTGCAAACATTGGTCGCACAAGGCCGAGGTCTCATTTGACGCAGTAAATGGCAGCGTGTCATTCCCTGACGGAGATCGGCTGGCATTGACGGCAGATGCAACCACTTTGACCGTGACAGCCGCTACTGGTCCGCGTGGTGATCTGCGTCGTTGGCAACAGGTGATCGAGGCGCATTTGACACGCTTTGCCTTTCGAGAAGAGCTGAACATCGACTGGACCGCTTGATGTTTTCGATGCGGCAACACTAAATGCGGATGTTACGCGTGGGTTAAGTCAAAAGGGTCGATGCTGAAGGTTGTTGTACATCAAGGGTTTCACAAAACCGGAACCAGAACCCTGCAAACGATGCTGTACAGGAACCGTTTCCAGCTAAAGGACCGTGTGAATGTTCTGGTGCCGCGGGATTTGAAAGAAGCTGGTTTTGCCGCACGCCGTTATTCTGTCGCACCAAACGAAAGAACGCTTCAGAAATTTCGCCAGATGTTCCGGCAAGCTCTGCTGCCATTCGAGGGCCAGACTGACGCGCCGTTGTTGATCAGCAGCGAAGAGTTTGCTGGTATGATCCCGGGACGTAAAGATGTGTGGTCCTACCACCAAACGCATGTCCTTGCTGAAGTCATCTTGGATGAAATCAACAGGTTCGCTGACAACAAGGCACGGATCACATTCTTTTACACGACCAGAGATGCCCCCGATTGGATCAAGAGCGCGTATTGGCAGAACATTCGCGGAAACAGAATACAAGAAGACCTTTCCGAATATGCGGAACTGCTGAACCCGGGCGCTGACCTCGAGAGTGTTGTGGGCCGGGTCGCGGCACAGATGTCTTCACGAGCCGAAGTCATCTCTCTGAACATCTCGGGTCTGAGCGATCGTCTGTTTCCCGTCACCAAGGTGCTTTCGATTTTGAATGTACGGTCGGACGATCTGACACCCGTCAGTAACCTGAATGTTCAGCCGGTTGGGGCCGCGGAACATTTCCTTGAACTGAACCGATCAAACATGACGGACGAGGATGTCATGGCCGCAAAGCAAGCCTACCTGGACAGGTTCAAAGCTGTGACATAGCGCCTTGTGCGCACCGCTGCGTGCCTACAGCTTTGGTACGCCTTGAACCGTCAGCGTGCTGACCAGATCGGCGTAGTTTTCGCGGGCTTTGGGGCCCGCGCCGGTGTTCCACATGTAATACCAGTTCAGCATCCCAAAGACTGACATTGTGGCACCGCGCAACTTGTCTTTGGCATCATCGAAAGTTTCGGGAGACAACTCCTTAAGGATGTCGCGCACAAAATTTACCAAATCAAGCTGATAGCCTCGTAGCAGTTTCTGCTGCTCGTCTGTCAGTGCGCTTATGCCGCTGATTTGTACGCGATGCTCGTCATCCGCGCCTTGATAGGCGAACAGGATTTCGCGAACCGCCTTGCGCAGCTTCTGCTCGGGGTTCAAACCGCTCAGATCCACGTTGCAGATCCGATCCCTTAGCTCGCGCAGATAGGTTTCAAGGATGTCATATAGGATGGCATCCTTGCTGTCGTAGTAATGGTAGATGTTGGCCTTCGAGATCCCGCACTCTTTGGCCAGCAGAGTCATCGACGCACGATCAAACCCCTGATCGGCAAACACTTTGGCCGCCATCTTCAGGATCTGTTCCCGCTTTTTGTCGTGGTCTTTGGCGATTGTTCGGGCCACGGTTTATTCCTTATCGCGATTGTCGACGACACGCTTCGCCTTGCCCTGAGAGCGTTCGACGTCGCCGGGGTCACCTACAACAATTTCAGTTGAAACACCAACGACGTCCTTGATCCGCTTGGTCAGCATTCGGGCCGCCGCGGTTTTGGAGAGCTCGTCGGTGGAATCCGGTGAGGATTCAACAAAGACCCGCATCGCATCCATGCGGCCCGACTTATAAAGTTCGATCTGATAATAGGGGGCAAGACCGCCTGTCGCCATGACCTGTTCTTCAATCTGGCTAGGGAAGACATTGACGCCACGCAGGATCATCATGTCGTCACTTCGGCCTGTGATCTTTGCCATCCGGCGCATGGACCGTGCTGTTCCCGGCAGAAGGCAGGTCAAGTCGCGCGTGCGATAGCGGATCATCGGCAGCCCTTCCTTGGTCAGGGTTGTGAACACCAACTCGCCGATTTCGCCATCGGGTAGGACCTCACCGGTTACGGGGTCAATGATTTCAGGAAGGAAATGATCTTCCCAGATCACCGGACCGTCCTTGGTTTCAACGCATTCATTGGCCACCCCAGGACCCATGATTTCGGACAGGCCATAGATATCGACCGCATGCATATCAAAGGCGGCCTCGACCTCGGCGCGCATGGCGTCAGTCCAGGGTTCAGCGCCGAAAACACCAACTTTCAATGAGCTTTCACGGGGGTCGAGACCAGCTTTGTGGAACTGCTCAAGGATATTGAGCATATAGGACGGCGTCACCATAATCCCGTCGGGCCGGAAGTCGTTGATCAGGTTGACCTGCTTTTCGGTTTGCCCGCCGGACATGGGGACGACGGTCGCGCCAAGCCGTTCGATTCCGTAATGGGCGCCCAACCCACCGGTGAACAAGCCATAACCATAGGCGTTGTGTACCATGTCACCCTTGCGCAACCCCGACGCGCGCAGGGAACGCGCGCCCAAGTCCGCCCAATTGTCGATGTCATTCTTGGTGTAACCCACAACCGTCGGTTTGCCCGTCGTGCCAGATGAAGCGTGCAGGCGAATGATCTCGCTGCGCGGAACTGCGAACAGACCGAAGGGATAGTTGTCACGCAGATCGTTTTTGTGTGTGAACGGAAATTTTGCCAGATCGGACAGCTGCTGTAGATCGTCAGGATGCACGCCGGCCTCGTCAAACCGCTGCTTATACATCAGAACGTTGTCATAGGCGTGGCGTACGGACCATTTCAGGCGTTCAAGCTGCGTGGCGCGGATTTCGTCGATCGAGGCGATCTCGATCGGATCCAGGTCCGCTTTGTTTGGGGAAAGGTCTTTCATCGCGTCACTCCTCCAGTCGTGAAGCTATTCTTGAAAATTCTGACCGCCAACTGCGCGGGACATGCCGCGAAACTCAGCGATCAGAGTGTTGTCTTGGTTGATGACGCGAACGTCATAGATGCCGCTTCGACCGGATACAGTGACCTCTGTCGCGGTGGCGGTCAGACGGTCCCCCTTTTTTCCCGGCGCGAGATAGCTCATCATCGTGTGCTGCCCGACAGTGGAAACGTTGCGGCTGTTACAGGCAAAGGCAAAAGCGCTGTCGGCCAAGGCATGAGTAACGCCCCCATGGCACATACCGAACCCGTTACAATGATGGGACGCGACGGTCAGGGTCAGAACGGCGCGACCTTCGTCAACTTCGGCAAGCTCCATGCCGAACCATTTGCTTGCCTCGTCATTTGCCCACATTGCAGCGGCAGATTTTTCGGCGCGTTCTTTTGGGGTCATCCTCAACGTCCCTGAAAATTCGGTGCGCGTTTTTCAAGGAAACTGGATACGCCTTCGGCGTAGTCCGGGCTTTCCCCGCAAGTTTTCATTGCGTTCGCTTCAATCTCAAGCTGATCGGACAGTGATGTGGTGGCCGCCGTTTGAATGCACTGTTTTGTCAGGCCCAGCCCGAGTGTGGGGCCGTTGGCCAATTGCGCGGCAAGCGCGCGAGCCTCAAGCATCAGTTGATCGTCGGGCAGCGCCTTCCAGATCAACCCCCAATTTTCTGCCTGTTTGGCTGAAAGAGGTTGAGCGGTCATGGCCAACCCCTTGGCGCGTGCCTCACCCAACAGGCGCGGCAAGTGCCAGCTGCCACCGGTGTCGGGAATCAGTCCGACTTTGGAAAAGCTCTGGATGAACTTAGCGCTTTCCCCGGCCAGAACCATGTCACAGGCCAATGCCAGATTTGCCCCTGCGCCTGCGGCAACCCCGTTTACGGCGCATATGACAGGGAACTCCAAGGATCGGATCAAGCGGACCAGAGGAGCATAAAACGTTCGCACCGTTTTGCTCAGGTCCGGAGGGCCATCCATTTTGGATGGGTCGCGGTCACCAAGATCTTGACCTGCGCAGAACCCGCGCCCCGCTCCGGTCAGCAATATCGCGCGGGCTCCGTTTTCGCGTGCGGTTTTTAACGCGTCCTGAAGGGCAACGTGCATGTCCTCATTGAACGCGTTCAACTTGTCGGGGCGGTTCAGGGTGATTTCGACCCAGTTCCCGTGGTCTTGTACAAGTATCGTATCGCTCATGGCTGTCTCTTCTGGTCTCGTTTCAACTTAATCATTGCATTAACCGAACGGTTGGTCAATATATAAACCTGTACCGAATCTGGACCGATCAAAAGGGTTGCCGATGTTGCAGTCGTCGCTGGTGAGCGTTGAATTTAAGGGTGACGTGGCTTGGGTCACGGTCAACAACCCGCCAGTGAACGCAACCTCTACTGCGGTTCGGCAGGGGCTGTCCGATGCGGTTGATGCGGTTCAAGGCGCGCGTGTGGCGGTGCTGTGCTGCGCGGGCAGAACCTTTATCGCAGGCGGTGATATGGCCGAGTTTGATGCGGCGCCGGTTGAGCCACATTTGCCGGACGTCGTTCAGAAGGTCGAAGATAGCAAAGTGCCGTTTGTCGCCTGCATTCATGGTAATGCGCTGGGCGGCGGGTTCGAGATCGCCATGGCCTGTGCCTGGCGGATCGCCGCGCCCGGTACGGGTTTTGGTCTACCCGAGGTCAATGTGGGGCTGATCCCCGGGGCGGGGGGCACCCAACGTTTGCCGCGTCTCGTGGGAATGCAGGCTGCAATCGACATGGCGTGTTTTGGTAAAACTCTGAAAGCCGAAGCGCTGGCCGAACTCGGGGGCATTGATCTGGTCGCCGAAGACCCGAAGGTTGCAGTGCTGAGTTTTGTTGCCACGCTGCCCGAACGTCCGATACCTGTCAGCCAGCGTTCCGTGCCGGAGTTCGCGTCTGATCTGTTGGAAACAAGCCGTCAGGCGTTGCAGAAGCGCGCCAAAGGGCAGCAATCACCACTGGAAAACCTGACCGCGCTGAGTTGGGTGTCCGAACCGTTCGCTGAGGGTCAGCCGAAAGAACGCGCCCGCCACCTGGCTCTGCGCCAAAGCGCTGAAAGCCGGGCGCTGCGCCATGCTTTCTTTGCCGAGCGCGTGGTGTCCAAGCCCGCTTTGATAAAGGGCGCCACTGCGCGCGACATTACCCGGATTGCCGTTGTGGGCGGCGGGTTGATGGGTGCAGGTATTGCCACGGCCGCGCTGAATGGTGGATTGTCGGTCACTCTGATCGAGCAGAACGCCGAGGCTGCATCGGCGGCGCAAGGGCGGGTTGAATCTCTGCTTCGGGGTGCCGTTAAACGGGGCAGGATGTCCGAGGCACAGCTGCGGGATTACCTGTTCAAATTTAAGGCTGTCGACGGCTATGCCGCTGCTGCGGATGCAGAGTTGGCTATCGAGGCAGTGTTCGAAGACCTGTCTGTCAAGCAGGCGGTGTTTGCGGAATTGGCCAGGTACATGAACCACGATGCGATCCTGGCCACGAATACATCCTACCTGAACCCGGTGGACATCTTTGCGTGTGTTGAAAACCAGGCCCGCTGCATTGGTCTGCATTTCTTCAGCCCAGCCCATGTGATGAAGCTGCTGGAAATAGTACATATGCCGCAGACATCTCCGGATACCGTTGCCACTGGCTTCGCGCTGGGCAAAAAGCTGCGAAAGGTTTCGGTTCTGTCCGGCATATGCGACGGCTTTATCGGCAATCGCATGTTGGCCGCCTATCGGCGCGAGGCCGACTATTTGCTGGCGGATGGGGCGCTGCCCTATCAGGTGGACGCAGCGATGCGGGCGTTTGGGATGCCCATGGGGCCTTATGAGTTGCAGGATCTGACTGGTCTTCAAATCGCCTGGGCCAACCGACAGCGCAATGCCGCAACTCGCGACCCAAACGAACGCTACGTGCGCATCGCCGATCAGTTGTGCGAGATGGAGCGTTTTGGTCAGCGAGCGGGCAAGGGTTGGTATCGTTACTCAGATGGCGACCGTACCCCGGTCCGGGACCCTGAGGTTGAGGCGTTGATTGAAACCTACTCGGCCGAACAGGGAATCACCCGCCAGCGCTTTTCACAGCAGGACATTTCCTCGCGTATTCTGGCGGTTCTGGCCAATGAGGGTGCTTTGATCATCCAGGACGGAATCGCAGAAAACACGGAGGCTGTCGATATGGTACAAATCCATGGGTACGGTTTTCCACGTTGGCGTGGAGGGCCAATGAACTACAGCAAGGAGATCGGTATCGACGTGTCCCACGCAACGATGCTGACCGTTGCAGACGAAAACCCCGGTTCGTGGCGCATCGCGAACCATCCGGGGGGTCTTTAACATGTTGATGGTTACAAAAGTGACCATTAACGCATTCTTGACTTATGTTTCACTGGGAGGAGACAGACCATGAAATTCACCAAGCTAAGCACTTTATTGGCGTCGGCCGCGCTGGCCGTTTCTGGCACAGTGGCGATGGCGGCAGACTATACGCTGACCATCTCAAGCTGGGCACCGCCGACTCATGGCATCAACGCCAAGATGTGGCCGAAATTCGTCGAAATGGTTGAAGAGGCAACAGACGGTCAGGTCACGGCTGAACTCAAGCTGGGTATTGCACCGCCACCGGCGCAGATGGACCTGATCATGGATGGTGCGGCTGATGCTTCGATCATCTTCCACGGCTACCAGCCGGGTCGCTTTGTCACCACCAAGATGATCGAACTGCCCGGGTATGAGGGTTCGGCCGAGGACGCCTCGGTCGCTTATTGGCGCACATATGACAAGCACCTCAAGGCGGCGGATGAGCATCGCGGCGTGAAGGTGATCGCCCTGCACACGCATGGTCCTGCCCAGTTGCATTCCAGCAGCCCGGTGACCACGCTGGAAGAGGTGTCGGGTCTCAAGGTGCGTATCCCAGGTGGCGTTGGCGGGGATGTCGGCACGGCGCTGGGCGCGACCGGCATTCAGGTGCCTGCGCCGAAAGTATACGAAACCCTGGCTTCGAAAGCTGCGGATGGGGTTGTGATGCCCTTTGAATCCCGCAAGGGTTTCAAACTGACCGAAGTGGCGCAGAACGTCTACGAAGTTCCGGGCGGCCTTTATCGCGGATCGTTTGCTTTCATCATGAATGAAGACACCTTTGCCGATCTGCCCGAAGACCTGCAGGCCGCACTGGAAGAGAATGTCTTTGGCGAACCACTGAGCCGCGAGATCGGTAAGATCTGGGACGAGATCGACGCCATCGGTCGTGAAGCAACCGAAGCCACCGAAGGCAACGCGATCAACGCGGCATCTGCTGAAGATCTGGAGCAATTCAACACGATTGCCGTGGATGTACGCGCCAAGGTCATTGACGAAGTTAACGGCGCGGGCGTCGACGCTCAGGCCGCCTACGACATGATCGTAAATGAAATGGCTGCCCAGTAACGCAGCCGGGCTGGCGGGCTTAAACCGCCAGCCCTTTTCACCCGCCGGGGACCAATCATGCACTCACTCGTGACCTTTGCGCGACGCATCAGTGTCGTTCCGACGCTGCTGGCCTGTGTGGCGCTGTTCATCCTGATGGTGATGACCTTTTTCGACGTTATCCTTCGTTCCGTCTTCAACGCCCCTATTGAGGCGGCAACCGAGTTGACCCGGATTCTGATGGCGATCCTTGTCTTCTCGGTCCTGCCCATAATCTCGGCTGGGCGCGGACAGATCGCTGTGGACCTGACAGATGGGATTTTCGCACGTTTACGGCTAAGCCGGGTGCGTGATGCGATTGTGTATCTGGTGTCCGGCATCATGCTGATCTGGCCGATCCAGCGCGTCTGGGTGCTGGCGGAACGGGCGCGGGATTACGGCGATGTCACCGAATACTTGTCTATCCCGGTCTTCTATCTGGGTTGGTTCATCGCCGCTTTCACTGCGATCACTGCTGTTGCGATGATCATCACCGGGATTTTGCACATTATTGCCCCCCAAGCCTTGTCGGAGCACTCCTAATGACTGCCGCTTTGATCGGTTTCGCCCTTGTCCTTGTTCTGGTGCTGCTGCGCCTGCCTATTGTGTTTGCGATGGGGCTCGTTGGGACGCTTGGCTTTGCATATGAACGCGGTGGCAGCATCCTGTCCGAACGTGGGTTGAAGGCTGCGATGTCCATGGTGGGCCGCCAGATTACCGACACGGCGCAGGATTATGGGCTGTCGGTTGTGCCGCTGTTCATCCTGATGGGGCTGTTCGTAAACAAAGGTGGCCTTGCGCGCGAGCTTTATGCGGTGTCAAACGCCTTCCTTGGCCATTTCCGCGGCGGCATTGCAATGGCCACGGTTGCTGCGTGTGGAGGGTTTTCCGCCATTTGCGGCTCGTCTCTGGCAACGGCGGCAACCATGTCCAAAGTCGCGATGCCGGAAATGCGCCGCTACGGTTATTCGGATGAGCTGTCTACGGCGTCGATTGCTGCCGGCGGTACGTTGGGGATCCTTATCCCTCCATCGGTCATTCTGGTGATCTATGGCCTTTTGACCGAAACTTCGATTGGCAAGCTTTTCGTTGCGGGTATCATCCCTGGCGTGCTGGGCATCCTGTTCTATCTGCTGGCGGTGCGTTGGACCGTTTGGCGCAGACCCGACGCCGGACCGGCAGGGGAGAGGTGCGGCTGGGGCGAACGTCTCTTGGCCCTGCGCTCGGTCTGGGCCGTGTTGCTGCTGTTCTTTCTTGTGATTGGCGGGTTGTACGGTGTGTTTGACTTCCACCCTCTGAACCTCACCTTCAGCCCGACAGAGGCTGCTGGAATGGGCGCGATGGGTGCGTTCCTGATTGCCCTGTCACGGGGCGGGCTGACCCTTGGTTCGACCTTTGAAGTGCTGAAGGAGACCAGTTTCACCGCGGCGGCGCTGTTCTCGGTTCTGATCGGGGCGCAGATCTTTTCGAATTTCATCAACCTGGCCGGTCTTCCTGAAGCGCTGATCACTCTGGTGACGGCCTATGAGGTTGAGCCGTTTGTGGTGATCCTGATGATCCTCGGGATCTACATCATACTGGGCTGTGTCTTTGAATCGCTGTCGATGCTGTTGCTGACGGTGCCGATCTTTTTCCCGTTGGTCACGTCGCTGGGTTATGATCCGATCTGGTTCGGCATCGTTGTCGTCGTCGTGACCGAGATCAGCCTGATCACTCCCCCGGTCGGTTTGAACGTGTTCATTCTGAAAGGTGTGGTTGGGGATGTCTCAACCGGGACCATCTTCAAAGGTGTCACACCGTTTTGGGTCGCGGACATCTTCCGTCTGGCGCTGATCGTTCTGGTGCCGTGGCTGGTGCTGGTTCTGCCGGAGCAGATGGGGGCGATGGGTCACTGATGTTCTCGCTGACCGCACTTCCCATCGGTTTTCACGAAGACCCTTATCCAGCTTATGCTGCGCTGCGCGAGGAAACTCCTGTCTGCCAGCAAGCGGATGGTTCGGTCATCCTGTCGCGCTATGAAGATCTGGATGTGGTGTACCGGGATACGGTGCGGTTCATCTCGGACAAGAAGGCGGTTTTCGGGCCGAAATACGGGGTAGACAGCCCGTTATACGAACACCATACGACCAGTCTGGTGTTCAATGACCCACCGCTGCACACCCGTGTCCGTAAGGTGATGGTTGGTGCGATGAACCCGCGTGCGCTGTCGCAGATGGAGCCGGGCCTGATACAGCTGGTTGATGGCTTGCTGGATCAGATGCAGGCCAAGGGCACTGTTGAGTTGATCGAGGATTTTGCCGGGGCTATCCCGATCGAGATCATCGGCAACTTATTGGGTATACCCCGATCCGAGCGCGGACCTCTGCGAGATTGGTCTCTGGCCATTTTGGGCGCGTTGGAGCCGCAGCTGACTCCGGAACAGGAAGACTGGGGCAACCGCGCGGTGTCGGACTTCAAAGAGTTCTTGCGCCACATCATAGATGATCGTCGCGCCAATCCGGGTGACCCGTCAACGGACGTGCTGACCCGACTGATGCAGGACGACACCGATGGTGGCCTGACAGAAATTGAGCTGTATCAGAACTGTATTTTCATCCTGAATGCTGGGCACGAAACAACGACCAACCTGATCGGCAACGCGCTAGAGCTGCTGGACCGGCATCGGGACAAGCGGGCTGAACTGCTGGCTTACCCGGAGCTTATCAACACCGCCGTGGACGAGTTCCTGCGACTGGAAAGCCCGAACCAATTCGGCAATCGACTGACCACCGAGGATGTCGCGTTTCATGGTCACACCATTCCCACCGGGACGGACATCCATCTTTGCATCGGTGCCGCTAACCGTGATCCGCGGCAGTTTGCCGAGCCTGACGATGTGATCCTGGAACGCCGCCCCAATAGACACCACGCGTTTGCAGGCGGGCCTCATACCTGCGTTGGCCTGACTCTGGCCCGCATGGAGGGCCGCGTGGCGGTCGGTCGGTTTCTGACCCGCTTCCCAGATTATTGCATCACCGAAGGTGCTGAACGTGGTGGCCGCATCCGGTTCCGGGGTTTCGCGCGACTGCCCGCGCAGGTTTGAAATGTACGGCTTGAGGTGTTTTTTGCCAATAATAACGACCGACCGTACGGTTAAAGATATGATCTCACCCGCTCCTAAGAGCGAGGCGAGGATCCAGACACTGATGAGGAGACGCTCATGACCATCCAACAGATATCCAGCTTTGCCGTCGGTGCGTGGGTGCCGCCTGGTGCCGGGGCGCGCAATATTGCCAGCGCAGTAACGGGCGAGGTGATTGCGACAGCAGGAAACGCGGACCTGGACGTGCAGGGGACGCTGGACTATGCGCGCAACGTCGGCGGGCCGGCCCTGCGCAAGATGACCTTTCACGAGCGAGCCAAGATGCTCAAAGCACTTTCGCTGCATCTGGGCCAGAACAAGCAGGCGCTTTATGACCTGTCTTTCAACACAGGCGCAACGCAGTCGGACCATATGATCGACATCGACGGCGGCATCAGCACGATGTTTGTCTTTGCCTCGAAAGGTCGCCGGGAAATGCCGGACGGGCATGTCTATCTGGATGGTGATGTTGAGCAACTGTCGCGCAATGGTACGTTTCTGGGTCAACACATTTGTACACCGCTGCGCGGCGTGGCGGTTCACATCAACGCGTTCAACTTTCCGGTCTGGGGAATGTTGGAGAAACTGGCGCCAACCCTGTTGGCTGGTGTTCCGGCCATCGTCAAACCGGCGACGAACTCCTGCTACGTGACCGAGTTGTGTGTGCGGTTGATGCTGGAATCTGGTATCTTGCCCGCCGGTGCGCTTCAGTTGGTTTCGGGCGGTTTGGGGGACATGCTGGACCGTATGACCTTGCAGGACGTGGTCAGCTTTACTGGCTCGGCGGATACGGCGCTGAAACTTCGCTCCAACCCGGTGATTCTGGAAAACTCCGTACGGTTCGTCGCGGAACAAGACAGCCTGAACTGTTCGATCCTTGGCCCTGACGCTGTTCCGGGCACGCCCGAGTTTGACCTCTTCGTCAAGGAAGTCCAGCGCGAGATGACCACAAAGGCAGGGCAAAAATGCACAGCAATCCGTCGGATCATCGCGCCTGAGGCACAGGTGCAGGCGGTGATCGAGGCATTGTCCGCGCGACTGGCCAAAACCGTCATCGGCGACCCAAGGTTGGAAACCACGCGCATGGGCGCGTTGGTCTCGAACGGTCAGAAACGCGACGTTCTGGAAAAGGTCGCGATCATCGGCCAAGAGGCCGAGCGCGTCTTTGGCAACCCCGATGATTTTACAGTCGATGGCGCGGATCCTGAAAAAGGGGCCTTTTTGCCGCCCATGCTTTACCACTGT
Organism: Ruegeria sp. CDSA021; assembly: GCF_059612325.1. Classification (NCBI taxonomy): domain Bacteria; kingdom Pseudomonadati; phylum Pseudomonadota; class Alphaproteobacteria; order Rhodobacterales; family Roseobacteraceae; genus Ruegeria; species Ruegeria sp. CDSA021. The sequence goes on along the minus strand of NZ_JBXWQJ010000021.1, from coordinate 12,769 downwards.
GCTGACCCGGACGCCGCGCAGCGCGTGCATGATACCGAAGCCTTTGGTCCGGTCAGCACGGTCATGGGTTATCGCGATCTCGACCATGCAATTGAACTGGCAAACCGGGGACAGGGATCTTTGGTGGCATCGGTCATTACGCATGACCCTGACGCGGCGCGTCAGGTCGCCATTGGGGCAGGGGCCTATCATGGGCGTTTGTACTTCAACAACCGCGACTCGATGAAGGAGTCCACCGGTCACGGCTCACCTTTGCCACACATGGTGCATGGCGGCCCCGGGCGCGCTGGCGGTGGCGAAGAGATGGGCGGCGTGCGTGGTGTAAAACACTACATGCAACGGACCGCTATTCAGGGCTCGCCTGATCTGCTGACCGCGATTGGAAACAGATGGGTGCCCGGCGCGACCGAGGTCAAGGGCCCCGCTCATCCGTTCACACGCAGGTTTCATGACCTTGCCATTGGCGAGACCATCCACACGGAATCGCGTACCATCACTATGGAAGACATCGAACACTTCGCCACTTTCACAGGCGATACGTTCTACGCCCACTTGGACCAGGCAGCGGCGGAACGGAACCCGTTCTTCCCGGGGCGGGTGGCCCATGGCTATCTTCTGCTATCTTTTGCTGCCGGGTTGTTCGTCGAACCAAATGAAGGGCCGGTGCTGGCCAACACCGGCCTGGACGGGCTGCGTTTTATGAAGCCGGTTGAAGCCGGTGACAGCATCAAAGTACGCTTGACGGTTAAGGCAAAGACCAAACGCAACGATGAATATGGAGAAGTGCGTTGGCATGTCACCATGACGCAGCAGGATGATGAACAAGTCGCGGAATATGAGTTGCTGACAATGGTTGCCTATTAGTGAGCCTGACCAACAGATCTGGTCCTCCGTTACATTTAGGAAACGGAGGGCTGAGAACAGCTAAAAAGCGACCCAAGCCAGCAAAGGTGGATTGGAGGGTAATTCTTTAATGAGCAAGGCAAGGCACGTGTCGCGTGCAACCAAGCCCTAGGCTAAGCCGACGTACAGAGGCTTTGTTCAAGCTGCTCAACCTGGGGCGATGTCGCCCCGATCTGAGCCAGAGTCAGACTGGTTTCCTGAGATAGCACATCCCAAAGGGTTCGCAGCGCCGCCTCGCCTCCGGCGGCGATCGCGTATAACAAGACACGGCCCAGAAAGGTGAATTCAGCCCCTGACGCCAGCACCTTCACCACGTCTTCGCCGCTGCGTAATCCGCTGTCGTAGAACAGGGGGAAATCCGGGCCAACGGTCTTACGGATGGCAGGCAGGGCCAGAATCGGGGGGATTGCTGAATCGAGCTGTCGACCGCCGTGGCTGGACACCTGTATGGCATCCACACCGGCCTGTTTTAACCGCAGTGCATCTTCGGCATCCAGAACACCTTTGACGACCAGCTTTCCCGTCCATCGGTTGCGCAGTCGATTGAGATAGTCCCAATCAGCACGCGCGCGGGATTCCGTGCGGTCAAAGGTACCATCTGGAAAATTTGCCATCCTTGGCTTGCCGCGGAACAGTGTGTTCAGTGACCAGCCAGGATGTAGCGCGAAATCTACAAACTGCCGCGGTCCGATCCGAAATGGCATCTTGAAGCCATGGCGCAGTTCGCGCGGGCGGCGGCCAACTTCTGGCACGTCCAGGGTCAGAACCAGTGTGCGATAGCCTGCGGCCTCGGCCCGTTCCACAAGGTTCATTGCGCTGCCGCCATCGCCGCTGAAATACAGTTGGAACCAGGCGTGTCCTTGAGCCACTTCAATGATCTTTTCCAACGGAGTTGAGGCCACGGTCGAAACCCCATGCGGGATTTTGTAGTCGGCGGCCAAGCGCGCCAGCATGAGGTCCGCCCCGGGCGCAGCCAGATTGCACATGCCCATCGGAGAGATACCAAAAGGTCGTTTGGCAGCGTGGTCAAAGACTGGCAAGTCAAGGCTACGCTGGCTAACATCCACCAGCACCCGCGCGCGCAATCGGATGTCCTGCAAGGCGCGTCGGTTCAGCGCTGCGCCATATTCTTCGCCCGCATTACCATCCATGTAATCGAACACCATCCAGGGCAGACGCCTGCGGGCGATCCGCCGGGCATCCGCGCTGGAATGGATCTGGCCGGACGGCAACATGATCGGGGCCTCAGGCCTGAACGGCTTTCATGAAGCGATCACGGATCACCACCGGGTCCATGGTGATGACGGGTATCTTGGCATTGCCGCTTTCGCATTTGGCCACGATTATGGTCATCTCGTTCCCGGCCAGGGCGTCTTCGATCGCCTGTTTTGTATCCTCGGCCCGGCATTCGACTACGTTTTCGCAACCGCAGGCCGAGGCAACAGCCGCCAACGAGGTTTTCTGACCCGCATAGGTCGGCTGATCACCGGTCGAGCCATATGACCCGTTGTCGATGATCAGCAGAATGAAATTGTCGGCCACATTGTTGGCGATCGTCGGCAAGGTGCCGAAATTGGTCAGAACCGAGCCGTCACCGTCAATTGCAATCACCTTTTTGTCCTGAGCCAAGGCCAAACCCAACCCGATGCTGGACGCGAGCCCCATAGTGCCCAGCATGTAGAAATTGGTGGGCTGATCGTCGATGGCATGCAGTTCCTGGCTGGGGATACCGATATTGCAGACCACCAACTGGTCGCGGATAACAGGAGCGATTTTTTTCAGAATCTCAGAGCGGATCATTGGTCTCCATAGCCTCCCCAGAAGGATGCGTCGGTCAGGATGGCGACCGGCTTGTTGCACATGAAGGTGTATTTCAGGATTGTATCCAACTCGTCCGCGTCACTTTCCTTGTGGAAGTGATAGGTCGGGATGTTGAGTTGGGCCAGTAGGGCTTTGGTGTGAACTGCCATTTCAACCTGACAGGCGACTGGCTCGCGTAGTTCACCGCGATACGAGATGAGCATCGGCAACGGCATCCGGTAATATTGGATCAACGTGGCCAACGTGTTGATTGTCACGCCGATCGCGGTGTTCTGCATAATGATGACGGGTCGTTTGCCCCCCATCCAGGCCCCGGCGCACAGGCCCATGCCTTCGTCTTCTTTGTTTGAGGGGATGTGAAAAATCTCTGGGCGCGCTTCGACCTCGTCGATGACACCGGCCAATTGTTTACAGGGCACGGTTGTCACGAAACTGATGTCATTGGCCACCAGATCGTCAACGATTTTACTGTGGATGGACATTGTCGGTTCCTCTGTTCACTGACGTCCATATCGCGCAAAACCACAGCTTTACTCAATTTAAATCTACTTTATCTGATATAAAGTTGCGGTTTAGATGGTTTAAAAATTGCGAAAGACTTGGCCCATGAGCATCACGCTGTACAAAACACTGATCGCGATCGCCGAAACCGGTAGTTTCGCTGCAGCCGCAGATAAGGTTTACGTGTCTCAGGCGGCGGTCGGACAGCAGATGAAACGGCTCGAGGATCAATTGCAGATCGTTTTATTCGATCGGACCGGTCGTACACCCAAGCTCAATCAGACTGGCTGGGCGCTGGTGCCTAAGGCCAGGGATCTAGTGCGGGCCTACGACACCATTCTTGAAGGTGTGGCCGGTGACACTGCCTTTGGTGGTGAGTTCAAGCTGGGGGCGGTGTCATCGACCGTCCGCAGGCTGATCCCGATCACTGTTCGGCGTTTGCTGGAAACCTACCCGGAACTGCGCGTCCATGTTACGTCGGCCCTGTCCGGCGATCTTCAGACGCAGGTTGAACGCGGTGTGATCGATGCAGCGGTTCTGAGCGCTCCGGATATGCTAACGCCCGATCTGGAATGGCATCCTGTTGCAGATGAGGAATTGGTTCTGGTGACATCCCCTGAGGTGACCGAAGGCGATCCTGCGCAGATCCTTGCAAGCCAGCCTTTCGTGCGCCACGCCCGCGACGGGATGGTAGGCGTTCTGGCCGATGCATGGCTGACGCAGAACGGAATCCGGGTGAGTTACGCAATGGAGATGAAATCGCTGGAGGACCTCACCAGCATGGTAGCCTACAATCTGGGTGTCTCAATCGTGCCAGACCTTTGCGTACCCGACCCGGAATTCAGTCAGTTGCGGAAAATCCCACTGGGCGGCAAACCCGTATCCCGTGCACTGGGCGTTCTATTACGCGTCGACAGCCCGAGAAAAAGTTTGATCGATGTGTTGGTCGACGAAATCCGTACCACCGTTGCGCAGCAGCGGGGCAAATCTGCGGAATGAAGGATACGTTGCTCAGCTTTTCCCATTTTGTAAGAATTATGGAAGTGCCACTCGGGCGACCCAAGGTTCAAAACACGGTGGTGCTTTGGGGACGTCCGGGGCTTCCTTGGAAGTGAAACTAAACAGACGCCCCGGAACATAACCTGCTCATGGATTGGATGACCCGGACCATATCGGTCTGCACCACCGGCTGAATCAGGTCATCACGAGTTGTGTTCAGGATGAATGGGATGACGTCTGACGTTGGGCTGGCCTTGTATCAGGCCTTCGTTTAACGCCTCCAGAAGCTTTATGATAACGACGTTCTGGTCCAACTGGGCAATGCTTGGGTCGGGCTCAAAATCCGCACCTGAATTGTAATCGGGCAATGTGGTTATGGAGGATCTCTTATTTTCCCTGCGTTTTAGATACCGTCCACCGAACGGTTCTGGTCTTTCCTTTCTGCCTCTTCCTCTTCCTGCACCCAGGTTTCGGCTTGTAAGACGCCGGGTTGCGTTGCGCCGATGATGCCCACAACCTGAACTTCTCCGGTCTCGGCTGGGGCAGCGACCTTGAATCGGCGGATTAACGCGATCAGAGCAACCGAGATGCCGATCCCAGCCAAGAGTATTTGTAGGCCTCGGCCTCCAAACAGCGATATGGCGTTCGGACCCAACATGGTTCCGACCAACAGCCCAATATTCATCAGCAAAACCATAGTGCCACTGGCAGGCACGATCTGGGATAGCCGGAGTTGATCATTCGCATGGGCCGTCAGGATGGAATAGGTAGGATACAGGCCAATTGCGATGAGCATGAAGCCCAAGGTGAGATGCGTGGGGGACGTATCGACGGCAATCCAGAGACTTGCCACAGCTGTAATAACGCCCAATCCGATAACCACAAAACGCCTGTCTGTGTGATCGGAGATCCAGCCAACGGGGTATTGCACAGCAGCACCAGCAATCAGGGCCGCAACCAAGGCGCCGGATGCTTGTGCGGCCGAGAAACCCTGCTGCAAGGCATACAAGGGCAAGGTGATGTAATGGGCGGAAACACCTATGCTGACCAACACAATACCGATGACGGCGATCGGAGACACCTTGTACAACCGGGTAATGGGCATCCGTTCGGGAACGGTGTAATCCGGCGCTTTGTTACCGGACAAAAGCAGTGGCACGATCGACAGTGAAATCAGGATCGAGACGGTGCCGAACAACAGGTTGCCCGTGGGATCGGGAAAGCCAACAAGGGCTGTACCCAGTGCAGGTCCGGCAAGCTGAATGACGAAATAGAGCGACAACACCTGCGCGCGCGTGCTGTTATCGGATTTCGCGTTTAGCCAGCTCTCGGTAATGACGTAGAGACCCGGGTAACAAAAACCGCCCAGGAAGCGCATGACACTCCAACTGATGGCATCGCTGGTCAGCAGATGCACGATTGCGGCAATGGACACAAGTGACGCAAGGGCGGAAAAAGCCCGGATATGCCCGACATTTTCCACCAAGCGCGGGGCCATGGCGGTTCCTGCAAGTGCACCCAACGGATAGCTGGCCTGCATGACGGATATCGTAAAGTCGCTGAAGCCCAGGCTTGCCCCGCGAATTGTCAGCAATGTCGCCAACAGACCATTGGCAACCATCAGCATGAGCATCCCCAAAAACAGGGCCCAGTTTTCATTCAACGCACGTATCATGGCTTATGGCTATTGAGGACGCGGCGAGGAGTATACCAATCCCGCGACATGCCGATGTCGCGACTTGCACCTTCAGCCACGGCTAAAAGCGGACTGATCTTTCAGGATCAAAGGCGGGCTCACGTTCTGGCAAAACAAAGACAAGCGATCGACAATCGTGCGATGCGAGGCGACCGGATTGCTGATCCAATCGCTGGAGCCCATATTTTGCCTTCCATAGTCCCATGTATCGGTTTCGGTACTGCCCTCCAATACACAGACACCCTGCATCGCACCGCTGGCTTTTCCGCGAATTTCATCGCGCCTGCCCTGGTCGATACAGAACTTGGCGGCCGGATTCAGGCACGGACATCGCAACCTTCAACTTGCGCGCCCCAAAAACAAGGCACCGATCTCAGAAGGCAGAGGAAAGAGGGTACTGATCTGAAGATCCCTCTTTCTGCACGGTCGCAGGTGTATCCGGCAGGGATTAAACATCACTACCTTCGCATTTTCCACCTGCCTTGCTGCTGGTTGCTGCAAGCTCACTCGAGCGACACCCATAAGACCCGGGCATCTTCTTTGCTGGTCGAAATACAGCCATGCCCCATGCTGCTGTCGTAATATAGCGAGTCACCGGCTTTCATTGTCAAAGGTCGATAATGTTCTGAAACGAAGATCAGCTCGCCGCTGATCACATACATGAATTCCTCACCACTGTGTCGAATCCAGTTCTCGAACTCTGACACATCGCGTGCTTTGATGGTCGCGATGTAGGGTAACATGCGTTTTGTAGTCAATTCCGGACACAGTAGTTCATGCTGATAGGTCGGGGTGTCACGCTTTTCGCCCTGACCATTGGCTGTGAAATCGCGCCGACCCGAAATGCTGGTTTGACCCGATTGCAGGAACAGCTGCGGAGTGTTCATATCCAGGACCTGCGTCAGGCGCCGCACGATATCGAAGCTGGGTCGGGTTTGATTGTTTTCGATCTTGGACAGGGTCGAGCGACCGATTCCCGCCGCCCGCCCAACTTCTTCCAAAGTCCACCCTTTAGCCCGGCGAGCATCACGAATTGATTGCCCCAAAGCGGCACCTTCGTCCGGTTCTGCCTGTCCGGCCCCGTCGATGCGACTGTCATCAATCATAGAAATCCCCCCGATTTTCCGTAAGTTACCTATTTTTCCCAGCCTGCACAACTTCACAATTATGAGAGAAGTGTTGCCTTGAATGCACTTTTTCCACTATAGGAAACAAAGTTTCGCGTCTGAGGTTCTGCATCCGGGAGGGGATCATGTTCAAAATCGCGCTCAAAGAGGTTGATCCGGTCATCGCCGCGTCGATTGCAAAAGAAGGCAAACGCCAGGCCGAGCAGATCGAATTGATCGCATCGGAGAACATCGTTTCGCAGGCTGTTATCGAAGCGCAGGGGTCGGTGCTGACGAACAAGTATGCCGAAGGCTATCCTGGTCGCCGTTACTACGGTGGATGCGAGTATGTGGACGAGGTTGAGGCTGAGGCCATCGACCGCCTGAAACAGCTGTTCGGCTGTGAGTTCGCCAACGTCCAGCCGCATTCGGGGGCACAGGCCAATGGCGCGGTCAAATTGGCGCTGCTCAGCCCGGGTGACACGATCCTTGGTATGTCTCTGGATGCAGGTGGGCACCTGACTCATGGGGCAAAACCCGCCCAGTCCGGCAAATGGTTCCGCCCGATCCAGTATGGTCTGACCGATGAGGGATTGATTGATTACGATCAGGTTGAAGCACTGGCCAAAGCCGAAAAGCCCAAGCTGATTATCGCCGGCGCTTCGGCCTATTCGCAAAAGATCGACTTCGCCCGGTTCCGTGTAATCGCGGATGAGGTAGGAGCTTGGCTGCTGGCCGACATGGCCCATATTGCAGGGCTGGTTGCAACTGGTTTGCATCCTTCACCCGTCGGCCATGCGCATGTTGTAACGTCGACGACGCACAAGACCCTGCGCGGACCGCGCGGTGGCATCATCCTGACCAATGACGAGGCGCTGGCGAAAAAGATCAACTCGGCTGTGTTCCCCGGCCTGCAAGGTGGTCCACTGATGCATGTGATTGCAGGCAAGGCTGTGGCCTTTGGCGAAGCCCTGAAGCCGGAATTCAAGGACTATATGCAACGTGTCGTCGACAGTGCATCCGCCCTTGCGGACGTTATGATTGCGCGCGGCTGCGATATCGTTTCAGGCGGCACGGAAAACCACCTGATGCTGGTAGATTTGCGCCCTCTGGGTGTAACCGGGAAAGACGCCGAAGCGACGTTGGAGCGTGCCGGGTTCACCTGCAACAAGAACAGTGTGCCGGGCGATCCTGAGAAACCCACCATAACCAGCGGTATCCGATTGGGAACGGCAGCAGGTTGCAGCCGTGGGTTCGGGCCGGACGAGTTCAGGCAGATCGGCCACATGATCGGCGACGTATTGGATGCGCTTGCCAAAAAACCTGATGGTGACAAAGCCGTCGAAAAACAAACGCGCGAGAATGTCCTCGCTTTGTGCGCCCGCCATCCGATTTACTGAAAGAAAACGAAATGTCCTACGATCTGATTGTCATTGGGGGCGGACCTGGCGGCTATGTCGCTGCGATCCGTGCGGCTCAGCTGGGCCTGAAAGTGGCTTGTGTCGAAGGACGCGGCGCACTGGGCGGCACCTGTCTGAACGTAGGGTGCATCCCCTCCAAAGCGTTGCTGACCTCTTCGGCCAAATATGCCGAACTTGCACATCTCTCCTCCCACGGTATTGCGGTTGAGGGGGCCAGCATCGACATTGGTGCGATGATGGGGCGCAAGGACAAGATTGTTGGCGATCTGACGAAGGGCATCGCGTTCCTATTCAAGAAAAACGGTGTCGATCTGATCGAAGGCTGGGCCAGCATTCCCGCTGCAGGGCAGGTCAAAGTGGGTGAAAACATCCATGAGACCAAGAATATCCTGATCGCCACCGGGTCCGAACCGACCTCTCTGCCGGGGATCGAGATCGATGAACAGGAAATCCTCAGCTCGACCGGGGCGATTGAGCTGGACAGTGTGCCCGAGCATCTGGTGGTGATCGGCGCAGGTGTGATCGGTTTGGAGCTTGGTCAGGTCTGGGCACGCCTGGGCGCCAAGGTCACTGTGGTCGAATACCTGGACCGCGTTCTGCCCGGTATTGATGGCGAGATCGCCAAGCTGGCGCAGCGTGCCCTGTCCAAGCGCGGGTTGAAATTCCAGCTGGGCCGCGCGCTGAAATCGGTCGACAAGACCGGTGCGGGCCTGACCCTGACTGTTGGTCGCGTCGGCAAGGACAAAGAAGAAGTGATCGAGGCCGATAAGGTTCTGATCGCCGTTGGCCGCCGTCCTGTCACCCGGGGGCTCGGACTGGAAGACCTCGGCGTTACCATAAATCCACGCGGATTTATCGAGGTGGACGGTACTTTCCAGACTTCGGTTCCCGGCATCTATGCCATAGGCGACTGTGTGCCCGGCCCGATGCTGGCGCACAAGGCCGAAGAAGACGGCGTTGCTTGCGTGGAAGCTCTGGCAGGGCAAGCGGGCCATGTGGATTACAACACCGTTCCTGGCGTGGTCTACACCGACCCCGAAGTCGCATCGGTCGGGCTGACCGAAGAAGCGCTAAAAGAGTCCGGCACCGAATATTCGGTCGGAAAATTCGCCTTCATGGCCAACTCGCGCGCCCGTTCGACGAGTGAAACCGACGGTGCGGTCAAAGTTCTGGCTGACGCGGACGGCAAAATCCTGGGTGCGCATATCTGCGGTGCCCACGGCGGTGATCTGATCGCCGAATTGGTTCTGGCCATGACCAAGGGGGCCACTGTTGCCGAGGTCGCGGCGACCTGTCATGCTCATCCGGCAATGGGAGAGGCGGTAAAAGAAGCTTGCCTCGATGCCATGGGCCGGGCGATCCACGCATAACGAGGGACAGCCAGATGACCATCCAGCTTCGACCACGTCACCCGGAAAAGGCCAAGAAGGCTGACAGCGTCATCCCGCGCAAACCCAAGTGGATTCGCAAGAAAAAGGGCGACAGCGCCGCGTATTATGAAACCCGGCGCCTGATGCGTGATCACAATCTGACGACGGTGTGCGAAGAGGCCGCCTGCCCCAATATCGGCGAATGCTGGTCCAAGCGTCACGCGACCATGATGATCATGGGCGAAGTCTGCACCCGCGGTTGTTCCTTCTGCAACGTGGCCACCGGCCGTCCTGATGCACTGGACGCGTTTGAACCCGGTCGCGTGGCGGTTGCGGTGAAAAAGCTGGGCCTGCGCCACGTGGTGATCACCTCGGTCGACCGCGATGATCTGGCAGATGGCGGGGCCGAGCATATCGCTCAGACTATCCGTGCGGTACGCCATCAGAACCCCGGCACCACGGTCGAGGTTCTGACCCCCGATTTTCTGGGCAAAGGCGATGCGGCAGACATCGTGTTCGAAGCCGCACCGGACGTGTTCAACCACAATCTGGAAACCGTCCCGCACCTCTATCCGACAGTCCGCCCCGGCGCGCGCTATTATGCTTCGCTGCGTTTGCTGGATGACGCCAAGCGCGCCAATCCCGAAATCTTTACCAAATCCGGTCTGATGGTTGGGTTGGGAGAAACCCTGAACGACGTGCGTCAGGTGATGGATGACCTACGCGCCGCACAAGTCGATTTTCTGACGGTCGGTCAGTACCTGCAACCGACCGCGAAACACCACCCGATTGATCGTTTCTGGTCACCGGACGAATTCGCCCAGCTGGAGCAAATCGCGCGCTCCAAGGGCTTTCTGCACGTGTCGGCTACGCCGTTGACCCGTTCCTCGTTCCACGCGGACGAAGACTTTACCGCCCTCAAGCAGGCTCGCCAGCGGGCCATCGCCAACGGGGCATAATCTAAACGCAAATGGGAGGGAAACCATGGAAGCGTTAAATTCAATCGTAGGGGCCATTAATGGCGTCGTGTGGGGGCCGCTGATGCTGGTCCTCATTCTCGGCGTTGGCTTCTTCCTGCAGGTGGGGCTGAAATTCATGCCGATCCTGCGCATTGGCACCGGCTTCAAGCTGTTGTTTGCAGGCCGTGAAGGTCAGGGCGACGGACAAATCAGCCCGTTCAATGCGCTGATGACCTCGCTGTCGGCGACCATCGGTACAGGTAACATCGCCGGTGTGGCCACTGCTGTCTTCCTGGGCGGTCCGGGCGCTTTGTTCTGGATGTGGATGACCGCCCTGGTGGGCATGGCCACCAAATATGCCGAAGCCGTTCTGGCCGTGAAATACCGCGAAAAAGACGAGCTGGGCAATTTTGTAGGCGGCCCGATGTACTACATCAAAAACGGCCTTGGGGCGAAATGGGCCTGGCTGGGCGTTGCATTTGCCCTGTTCGGTGCGGTTGCAGCTTTCGGCATCGGCAACGGCGTACAGGCCAATGGTGTGGCACAGGTTCTGGAAGCGAACTTTGGTCTGAACACCTCGGTCACTGGCGTTGTTCTGATGGTTCTGACCGCCGCCGTAATTCTGGGTGGCATCACCCGCATCGGTGCGGTCGCCGGTAAACTGGTTCCGTTCATGGCGATTGCCTACATCATCGCTGGTCTGCTGGTCTTGCTGATTAACATTGGCAACATCGGCAATGCTCTGTCGCTGGTCTTCACCTACGCGTTCACCCCGTCAGCCGCCGAAGGTGGTTTCGCCGGAGCAGCTGTCTGGGCAGCGATCCGCTTCGGTGTGGCACGTGGTGTGTTCTCGAACGAGGCCGGTCTGGGTTCCGCTCCGATCGCACACGCAGCAGCCGAGACCAAAGGTCCGGTCAACCAGGGCCTGATTGCGATGCTGGGTACCTTCATCGACACAATCATCGTCTGCTCGATCACCGGTCTGGCAATCATCTCGTCGGGAGCCTGGACATCGGGTGAATCCGGCGCGGCCCTAACAAGTCACGCGTTCGAACTGTCGCTGCCGGGTCTCGGTGGGTATCTGATCGCCATCGCTCTGTCGATCTTTGCCTTCACCACCATCCTCGGCTGGTCGTTCTACGGCGAGAAATGTGTCGAGTTCCTGCTGGGCGTCAAATCCCTGCTGCCCTACCGCGTCCTGTGGATCGTCATGATCTATTTCGGCGCAACAGCAGATCTGGGCTTCATCTGGCTGCTGGCGGATACGCTGAACGCCATGATGGCTATCCCGAACCTGATCGCCCTGGCCCTGCTGAGCCCGATCGTCTTCAAACTGACGAAAGAGTTCTTTGCCTCGGGCGGCAAGTCCGAAGAGCCGGGCACCACACCTGCCGAGTAAGCTCGATCTGACTTAAAACGGGGGGCCATCCCGGCCCCCCGCCTTTGAAACAGAATTCAATATCTCGAGGAGAGACGTGATGGCCACGAAAATCCTGCTGCCGATTGATCATACCGACGACCGCTCGTGGAAAAACGCCCTGCCGCTGGCGCTGGAACAGGCGAAATTCTACGGGGCCGAGCTGCACGTGGTTGCTGTCATCCCCGAGATCATCCAGCTGCCGAACCTGCCCGCCAACTATGGCGCTGGTGCCAAGGACCATGTGCGCAATGCGGTACAGGCCATTCTGGATCATGGCAATGCCTCGGACGTGAACGTTCACATCGAAGAAGGCAGCGTTTACCGCGAAATCCTGAAACTCGCCTACAAGGACGGCTTCGACCTGATCATCATGGCTTCGACCAAAGGCGACTTCCCGAATTACGAGATCGGACCGAACCTGGCCCGTGTGGTGCGCAACGCGCATTGTACCGTCACTGTCGTTCGTGACCAATCCCGCTGATCGGAAGGTAGAAAGATGACTTCACTTAAACGCACGCCTTTGCATTCGTTGCATGTTGAGTTGGGTGGTAAGCTGGTTGATTTTGCTGGGTG
>NZ_JBXWQJ010000020.1:0-54734 GCF_059612325.1 Ruegeria sp. CDSA021 | reverse complement strand
AGTTCGCTGAGCTCGCCATCTGACTCACAAGCGATTGCTGAAACAACTCAACGGGCTCAAATCTTTGCAACAAAACCAGCTAGGGATACAGGGAAACCAGGCGCAATGCGCCCACAATTGCCTCAGAAATCACCGAGGGCGGCACGCGTGTCACCGCCGCGACCCGTGTTGAATACATTTGGGGTGACACAACCGGAACGCTGAATCAGACGGATGAATTCCTCATCGTCTCTCAGGCCGGCCGGATGACCATCCGTGCGCTCGACACCACGTTTGACTATCGCTGAGGCTGCTATGAACCCCAATTTCTATTCCCTGAAAGTTGCTGAAATCCGACCTGAGATCAAAGGCAAGGCCACAAGCGTGACCTTTGATTTTCCTGAAAACCTGTCAGAGACGTTTCGCTGGCAAGCCGGGCAGCATGTGACCTTGCGCTTTCATCTGAATGGCAAAGAGCAGCGCCGTAGTTACACTATTTCCAACCCACCCGGTGCCCCGCTGCGCATCACGGTAAAACGGGTGGCCAAGGGGCTGGTTTCAAATCACATCGCAGACTACCTAAAGCCCGGCGATACGGTCGATGTCATGCCGCCATTCGGTCAGTTTTCCCTGACACCGGACCCAGTGAATCGTCGCACGCACTATTTCTTTGGCGCAGGCAGTGGCATCACGCCGCTTTTCGCAATGATCAACGCGGCCCTCAAAGAAGAACCTCATTCAGTGGCCCATCTGATTTATGGCAACGCTGATAGCGAGAGCATCATCTTTAGCAAAGAACTGGACAAGCTGAAAACAGATCATGCCAACCAGTTCACACTGCGCCATGTCCTATCCGCACTTTCGCTGTGGAGTTGGGTCAGCCCGTGGCGAAAAGGACGCGTGGATGCTGAAGCTATAAAGGCCGCCGTGACGGAAGCCCCGCCTGTAGCGCAAGATGTCCAATACTGGATTTGCGGTCCCGGAGCCATGAATACGGGCGTAAAGCAGGCGCTGATGGCGCTGGATGTACCCGCGAACCGCATTCACATGGAAAGCTTCGGAGGGACAGCAGTCACAGCTTCCAGCGTGACGGGTATCGCAGCTAATGCACAAGTTGAACTGGGCGGGGCGACACACGAGGTTCCTGTTGCCGCAGATCAAACGCTACTGAATGCAATATTGTCGGCGGGATTAACACCACCTTTCAGTTGCCAGTCCGGAGTATGCGGCGCTTGCAAAGCGCGTCTAACAAAAGGTCAGGTCCATATGCATGCTCGAATGGCCCTTGAAGACAGCGATGTCACCCGAGGAGATATATTAACCTGCCAGAGTATCGCTACCTCAGATAAACTGAGCATTAGCTTCGACAATTAGAGGCGCGGTTCTAGTAATAAGTTCGCTACCAATTTCGACGAAAACTTAGTTTGAAAGCCGTAAGTTCGTGCGGCGTTGACGTGAATAAGTACTGGGGAATCCGTTTCAAATTGTCCGAAGTGATTGGCCTGTATCCGGTTTTGCCTCTTTCTCTTTGCGACAGACGCGATGCGTAAATAGCTGCCGTTGGTGCGCTGGCAGCGAAAGTCAGTATCGTCCCGCTTAGCTACTTTTCGTAGGGCGCGAGCAGAACGTCTGGATTGCGGAATTGCAATACATCTAATTCGCATCGGATCGGTTGTAGTCTTGCAGCGCTTTTAGTGTCGGTGTCATTCCAGTCCCATCGGTTCACGCGTTTTTTCAAAGTGGATTAACTTCTTGACCCGAAAGGGCCGTACCCTTTAGGCGCGGGATCAGGAGAAGCTGAGATGACCTTTGTAAGCTCATACATACCACAACGGCTGTGCGCGGATGATCGCGGCGCAGTGCTTTTTGACGGCTTCTCTTCGACAGGTGGACTAAGATCCGAGTGATCTAAAACCACCCTTTTTTGTCCGAAACAGGCCGTCTCACCCCGAGGCGGCTTTTTCTTTTTCTGGAGTATAGACATGGACCATATCATCGAAACGCTGGAGGACGTCCTCCCGCACATTGTCCCCGACACCGGGATCTTTCATTTCGACCACGATGGATACTCGGTGATCAACTACCTCTACTCGCTGGACAACACGTTCGACAGCGCGCTGGCGCAGGAATGCCGGGGGTTAAAATTTGACCCCGAAGGCAAACTGATCGCACGGCCGTTCCACAAGTTCTTCAACCTTGGAGAAAAGCGCCCGGTGCAGGAAGAGCCGTGGGACATGTCTCATGCGGTTTTTGATAAGCTGGACGACTCGATGATCCACCCGTCGACTGTCGGTGGTGAGATGGTGTTCATGACCCGGATGGGTGTTTCCGCCCAATCCCGGGCAGCCTGGGCCGTTGCTGGGCCCGAGGTCAAAGCGCTTTGCGCCGATATGATCGCGGCAGGTTTCACGCCGATCTTGGAATTCACGTCGCCCGAGAACCGGGTCGTTCTAGCTTATGACGTTCCGCAGCTGACCTTGCTGGCGATCCGGCATATGTGGACGGGGGCGTACATGCCACACGCGGAGCTGGAGGCCATCGCCATTCGGCACGGCGTTCCGATCGTCGCGCAGTTCCAAAGCGTCGAGGACCTTCATCGGTTCTGGACTGAAGCGCAGGCATTGGAGGGTGTCGAAGGTTATGTCATCGCGTTCTAGGACGGCCACAGGCTGAAGATCAAAGCCGACGCTTATGTCCTGCGTCACAAGGCGCATTCCGGGTTGGCACACGAAAAGAACCTGCTGGCCTGGGTTGCAAAAGGTGCCCTGGACGATGTCTTGCCGTTACTGGCACCGGACGCCGCCGCGCAGGTTCAATCCCACCATGACGATGTCATGAAGGCGGTCGATGTGCAGGCTGGCGAGATCGACGCCTTCGTGTCTGAGCACCGGGACCTGGTGCGAAAGGACTTCGCGCAGAAGGCCAAGGCAGAGCTAAACCCAAGGAAAGGTCAGTGTAACCTGGCGCGCACCAGAAAGGCTTCGACCGTATCGCCGCCAAGGGCACGAATAGCTTCTAATCGGTGGAGACCTTCGATCAGCACGAACCTCTTGTTGTCCGCGCGTATTTGAATCGGGGTCTTCTGGCCGTTCTTCAGGATATCTTCCGCAAGCGTCAGAACTTTGTTCTGATCAAGTGTTTTTGCACGCTTCACAGGCACATAGATCAAGTCGAGCGGGTATGGTTTTTTCTCCAGCATAAGTTACTTGTGCAACCTTTCGTGAGTTGGCTCAGGTTCGGTATTCTCATCGCAATCAAACACTTATACATGCATCACAGAACAGACCGGACAGCGCTGCGCAGTTCCTGATGCATAATCCAGGTTGCCGGTTCATCCTCACTTTCGATGTGAGAAAACGCCAGGATCTGAGCAGCACCATCAGCCTGCGCCGATCCGGCTTCGGGAAGATCCAGCTCCAGATACTCCGCGATCAATAATCCGATTTTTTTGAAGACCTTGATGGACGCCTCGCGCGACGTGTACCCAGCTGCCTGAGAAAGGTGACCAATAGTCAAACCTTCCTTTCCTGCAATTGAAAGCGCTCTGAGCATTGTCACCTGCGCAGAAGTAAACCTGATCTGGCGCAAAGCCTCTGTATATTCCCTTTCGCTGGGAACAAGGGTGCCGGAGTTTCCCTCCAAACGGCGTTGGGTGCTGCGCTGCCTGTCACGCTCTTCGAGTATTTCTTTTAGAGCTTCGATAGCGATTGCCGGTGTTTCACCGACGGCATCAGCAATCATGGCTTGCGTCTTGGCCGGTGGTTTGGGAAACGCCCGCGCTACGCTGTTGCCACTCAGAATGCCAGCTTTTATCAGGTACTTTCCGTACTCTTCTTCAATAACTCCTGACACGTCAGCATTCCGCGACTTACGAACACTGCGATCCTGAAACGCTCTCTGCTCCAGACCTCGGGTTGACTTCTTTGGACTCCGAAGAGTCACGGGAGGGGCATTTTTACGCATCAAAGAAAAACCACTATTGTTGTTGCTGCGATGAGCACCACTGACACGACTATCAATTTGACCCCGTGGGACCAGCGGCGCGCCTTATCGGCTTTGAGCTTTTTACCCAGATTCTCGTTAATCGAGTTAAGATTCACGGCTTCGTCCTTCCGGATTTGTCAGGAGATGTTGAATTCCACCAGCCTATTGTCTCGGTACATTTTCAGCGCATTTATTGTTCTGACGCTTGAAGGGTTGATTGCATTCCCATCCATCACCTCTTCGGTTCAAATGAGCGTTTGCTGGGATGATGATTGCCATGCATTTGTCTTGGTTCGCGCGGAAACCACGCTCGCATCTCCATCCAGAATAGGCGTCAGACGCGAGGTAAGCATGATCAGGAACGGCCACAGAGTCGCAACCGGTATCCGTTGCCCTGTAACCCCTGAGGCACTCCCAGCCATCCGTCCTTGTCCTGTCGGATAAGCGCCCGTTCTCAGGGACTTCTATTTCGACACAATCCTGGCCCTCTTTGCGAAAACCCCAATTGCAATGTGTTTCCTGTACGCCAAATCGGGTTTCGACAAACCCGTTTTCAGGTAGAAACACTTCTTCACATTTCTCTTCGACCCGTTGGAACAATCGATTGCACTTCCAGCGGTCGCCTGTTGACGCGAGATATGCATTTACAGGAACTTCTATTTCCTCACATAGATCCTCAGCACGCTGGAAACCATGGTTGCATGCCCAGCTTGAACCGTAAGAGTTGCCAGTCAAATATGCGTTTTCGGGTGGGTTTTCTCTTAGACAAGATCCCCCCCTAATTTCGATTCCGTCATCGCAAACCAACTGATCGGCATTTCCAGTGTTTTGTGAACTTTCAGACGGTACCTGAGCAGTAAGTTGTGCTCCCAAAACCGATACAACGATAGTCAGGCTAAAACACGGAACACTTCGCGTAAGTACAATCGTAGTCAGAAAAAAATGAAGTCCGCTGTCTGATCTATCAGACATCAAACACGCAAGTTATGAGCCATGTATTTTTCATGTATCGCCTTCTTTCCGGTGTTGGACACCGTCTGGAACTTATCATGTGACAAATGCCAACATTTGCGAGTAACGAGTACATTCCGAACACCCCAGCAAAACCCGTTTTGTTGCTGGGCCATATGCTACGGTTTTCTTTAAGGCCATTGGTTCATCGAAGCCGGCAGCATTGCGGCAACAAGTACATTTCACCAATGCACACTTGTGGTTCCTAACCAGCATAGAGTCAAGGACGGGATCTGTAGCAAACTTATCCCCATTGACGCGCGCGAAGGCAGACTGTGAGAGGACGCCGGTATAATTCAACCAAGAGCCTGTTCAGGGTTTCCATCAAAGGTGCGCAATATCCAAAGGATGTGATCCTGTTTGCAGTGTTTTTCTAAGTTCGATACGCCTTTTCATACCGAGATCTGGAAGAGATCATGCACAAGCGCTTGAAGCCCGAGGTCGTAGCGCCAGAGAATTGCTGCTTCCGGATCCTGTTGGCCGCCTCAATGCCATCCAATGTGGCTGAGGCGGTTTCGACCGACTTAAACCCACACATGTGCCGAACACGCCGCGTGATGAACCGATGATCCTGTTCGATCATGTTGTTCAGATACTTGGACCTGCTTGTCTGTATTTTGGTTGGGCACCCAAATCGCCTCAGAATTCTGTTCACGTCTCGAATACCGGACGCGTTAGCGCCGCTTTGTCGATGACGATCTTGCTCGGGATTCCATTTGCCGCGAACACGTATGTAAGTCTCGTCCATTCTTCAGGGCTTCTGTGTCAGGCGTTTCTTCAATTGCGCTCGCGCGGCGACCATGGGTGAGAATTTTACAACCCATCAGTTGAGAGTAGCGTGGTCAACTTGGACACCGCGCTCAGCCATGATCTCTTCGAAATCGCGATGTGACACCGCGTGCCGCAGGTAGAAGTACACTGCGTACAAAACCGCATCCCTGGGGAAATGGCAGCCTTTCAATGAGATCATGTTGAAACATGTTCGAAATCTATTCGACGGGAACAAACGTCAGATCACGCATGTTCGTCAATTGGACTTTATAGGTTGCGACACATCCTTCCGAAGCCCAAAAAACCAGCGGGAACAAAGTCCGTCAACCAAACGCCATTATCCGCTTGAAAAAACTGGTGACCTTCCTTTTGCATGCCTTGCGCATCCACCGAAAGCACCACCGGTTTTCCATGACGAGCACCGACACTTAGAGCAGTCTCCTCATCCGCGGAAAGGTGAACTTGGTTTCGACCCTTGGCTTCTAACCCATTGGAAAAAATACTGTCCAAGTTTGATCGCGCCGTCCCATGAAAGAGAAGCTGCGGGGGTTTCAATGAGATAAGACTCAGATCAATAGCAAAGGAATGACCTTGGGCTGCTCTGATGCGGGACTTGTCTGGGCTCAGTGTAAATCGCTTTTTGTCGTTGCCGGAAACAATCTCTTCTAGTTCTTCGCGTGTAAGCTGACGGTTGGCTTTCTTGAGCCTCAGTAGCAAGTCGTTCACATCAGCCCAACCATTATGATCGAGTTTCAAGCCAATCGTTTCGGGCTTATGACGCAAAAGCATGCCAAGAAATTTGCTATCTCTACTCATTAAATTCCACCGGAATTACCGGTCCCTTTTGCTCTGCCGATTACGTAGATGGCTATCCAGCAATCTTGCTATGTCGGTTTTCCCAATCGGGTTTCGGCTAAGCAAGTAGAAAGTGTAATTAGGATGCAGCACGAGGCAATAAGGGCATCTTCCAAGATGCGTGCCCAAGTTTCGCTCCCGCGGCCAAGCTCATTGATCACGCTTGTACGGATGTTCTTCCAACAGAAATCGTCAAAAAATAGGCGTCCTTCAACTTGGCCAAAGCAACAGGCTTGCCTTTAATGAATTCCCAGATTTCGCAATCCGTCAGTTTTTCAGCATGTGCAAAGACTTTTGGTCGAGCCGGAAACTATTTCTGCGATCTTCATCGTGGACGCAAAAAACCAATGTCGCGGACACCGCGTTGTCCGTGTGGTGTGGCGAAAGCAAGACGTGGATTCACAAACGAAGTGCAATTTCCGTATTAAAACAGATGTTTGCATGGAGGGTGGCGAGTGGGCCGTTGCAACCCTGACGTGAGGTTGGAAGAACGTCACAAATTTGCCAAGTGGCACGAAGCCAACATGCCGGTGTCAGAGGTCGCGGATCGGCTGGATCGTGCGCCGTCGACGATCCATCACAAGCTGAAGCGCAATCACGACGATGATAAAGAATTGCCAGAGCTTAATAGGTATTGCGCGATACCCGCGCAAAACATGTTTACGTCGGCGGGCCATTCATCGAAAGATGATCGTGAATCCGAACTTAAAGGCCGCCATCGAAGAGCGCCTGAAGGCTGGTTGCCGCCTTGTGACAGCCCAGCGCCCGACCTTGATCGCCTCGCCGGGAGCTGCCGTTCTGCTCCGGAAAACTCCTGATTCAATTCAACGAAGTGCTGGAAAATCAGACATTCTGAGGTCAGAAGCGGTCGCTGGGTGATCTAAGAGGCAGCTACGGTTTGGAGCCCTACTGCTACGGATGCTGCAATCCGCCCAGATGCCAGAAAAACGCGGAAGGGGAAATTTGTCCTTGGCTCCTGAACAATCACTGTACCGCAACTTTCAGCCTTGCAGCCATTCCTTCCAGGCCCTTACGTTTTCAGGGAATATACGACCTGCAAAGCGGAATTAAAAAACAAAGCCACGCTAAGCTTATTACTTTGCTTTATTGAAAATATGAACTCCCGGAGTTGCTCCTGTTGGGTCCCCGGCTTCGACAACGACTTCACCGCCAACGATCACGTAGTCCCATCCAGTCGCTTCGCGGAAAGGATCCGTATAGCGAGCATTATCTCGCAGGTTTTCGAGTTTGAAGATTACCAAATCAGCATCTGCACCCTCCTTGACCCGACCTTTCTGTTCAAAAACGGGAGCAAATTCCGCCAGACGCGCCGCCGGTAAGTAGCTGCCACGCCGGAACGCCTCCATTGTGTCAAATACTTCCAGCTCGCGAACAAACCGGGCCAGAAGACGTGTGTATGAGCCTGCGCCATTGGGTGCTGATTTGATGCTGGAATCGAAGGTGGGCATTGCGTCGGTCGCCACCATCATATCCGGCCACTGCAAGGCTTCGGTCAACCATTCTTCCTTCATGTAATGGTGGATGATGCTGCTATCCGGGCGCTCCTCGCGAATGCGGTTCCAGCTTTCCTCGGTGAACCACTCACCTGTTTCCGCCCACTGCACGTCTTCGTAAGTGATGCCGAATATTGTTTGCCAATCCCGGTCAAAGACATCTGCCTTGATGGTGGTTGAACCCGCTGTGTACGGGAAAATCTCGGCACTGATATCGGCACCTTTGGCATTGGCTTCGTCTATGGCCGTAAGCCAGTTTCCGACATTTCCCATCGCATTGGCGTTGATGTGACAGATATGGAGTTTTACCCCGAGCTCCTGCGCAAGGGGCAGCAAATCCAGCAACGGTTGAATGTCGCCGTTGATCCCGCGTCGGATATGCGCCCAGACCACCGTGTCATTTTCGGCCGCAACCTCAAAGATCATCCGCAGTTCTTCGTCGCTGATTGCGGGGGACATGTAATCCAGCAAAAAACCAATTCCGAGGCCGCCGTTGTCGAGACCTTGTTGCAACAGAGTGCGAATCTCTTCGATCTGTTCGGGCGTCGCGATCTGACTGAAAGCGGCACCCGGAACGGCCTGACCAGCTTCGGTCACAATCCACGGCTGATCCTTGCCCTCGATGACCTTAATGCGAATTGCAAAATGGCCAACGGACGATCCGTAATTCGCCCGTGCCTGGCCACGAATGAACTCGCCATATTCGGCCACCGGCCACGCGCCTGCTTCAAGATCCAGCGAAGTGGTAACACCATCCTTTACCTGCAGGAGTTCCCCAAACGGAAAGGGCGAATGCGTGTGAAGGTCGATGAAACCCGGCGCAACAATATGGCCGGATGCGTCGATCTCGCGTTTTCCCTTCAGATCGTCATCTGAGAGTGTGACAATTTCGCCATCCGCAATTCCGATGTTGAGAACTCGGTCACTACCGGTTGCCGGATCCAGCACGCGCCCATTTTCGATCACGAGATCGTAGCCGGAGCCCTCGGTCGCACGCTCAAACAGATCCGTTTGTGCAATGGATTGAGTGCCGGTCCAGGCCATGGCGCCGGCAAAAGCAAGGAGTGCTGAGTTCCAAATTCCCAAGTTCATCAATAGCCCTCTGAAATTGAACTATCATTCTCATGGATCTTATTACACAGTACCAATCTGGCTGGTAATGCCAACCTAAAGCACTGACAAGGATGTGGATGTTCGACGTTTTGACCCAGCTATCTCGGTTGCCCAAACTCAAAAGGCTCAAATGTTGATCGAGCGCGCGTTTTTTTCAAAACAGGTTCTCCTGGACACAAACGGTTGAGCAATCGCGTTCCTTGCTCGCATCTTGGATCACAACCTTTCTACGCAAACGTATAACGTCGTTGAACGTCGTCGTTTCCACGAGGTGCAACGTCGGTCTTACGGGACTGTCCCATTGGCGCTGATGTCAGACACAGCGTTGCATGATCCAGATCAACGCCACGATCCGCCGTGATTTCTTCCAGATCCCGGTATGAAACACCGTAGCGCAGGTAGAAGAAAACCGCGTGCAAGATCACGTCTTTCGGAAAATGCGCGCCCTTAAATGAGAGCGTTACGGTCCCCTCCTGTCATGGTCCAGCATGCGTTCCCAGAACTGCATTTAATCTAACACGTTGGGGATGGAGTTTGCGACATATCCTACCTGGCGTCATTGAAACAGAAGTTCGAACATGACAGGCAAGGAAGGGTTTGACGGTACTGGCGAAGTGCAGATAAATCCTCATATGGCTCATCACCCTATCTTCTGGACATTCCGCCGCTGCCCGTATGCAATGAGGGCACGCCTCGCGTTGGCGAGTTCGGGTATCAAAGTCGAATTGCGTGAGGTTCGGCTAAAGGACAAGCCACAAGCCTTTTTGCAAACATCCCCGTCCGGAACGGTGCCAGCGCTTCGCCTGCCAGATCAGGTTCTTGACGAAAGCCTGGATATCATGATCTGGGCGCTGGAACAAAATGATCCACAGCGTCTTTTGGACATGCCCCAGGTAGGGTGGGACCTGATCGCGGATAATGATGGTCCATTCAAGGTTGCATTGGATCACACAAAGTATGCCACGCGGTATCCGGATGTTGACGAAACAGTAGAACGCAGGAAAGCGGCGAGCTATTTAGTCAGCCTCGACGAACGGCTGGCTGGGCAGTCCTGGTTATTTGGAAATCGCCCAGCCCTTGCCGATCTGGCACTTTTGCCCTTTGTCCGCCAGTTCGCCCATATAGACAGGAAGTGGTTTGACGCGCAGGAATGGTCGAATTTGATCGCATGGCTGGATCGTTTCCTGGCAAGCGGAGCCTTCATGCACATAATGAACAAGTACTCACCATGGGCGGTAGGCGACGCGCCGCTTTGGTTCAGCGGCTAGACTCAACATCGCGGACCGGCCCATTCCGGTCTCATGGGCCTACATTGAGACGCCGCAGCGCCGCCCGTCGAACCAGCCGTTCGCCGCAAGCGTAAGATCAAAGGCTCCAAGAATTCGCATAGCCTCAGTTGAATTGTAGGTCAGGCTATCCTTCGGGACCCAACCAATCCTGTGTCTTACCGTCGGCCTTCAATTTCTGAGCGAGCAAGCTCAGCTCTTTATAGATGATTCCTGCAGCCGGATGCCAAGCGGCTACATCTTTCTCTTGTTGCGAGACGACAAAGGTGTCGCCTCGTGATGCGGGTCCGGTAAGCGCTCCCAACGGTCCATGGGCGGCAACATTCTCACTGGTGGCTTGAAGCAGCGTAGTGGTCAGTTGCTTTGCAATGTCATCAGGCACTCCCGCAGTAGCCCAGGCCTCTCGCGCGATCGCCTGCAAAACCACGGTGAAGTTATTCGAAAACACGGCGGCCGCATGATAAAGGCTTTTGCTATCGGAATTGATCTGAAATGGGATTCCACCAATCTCAGCCAGAAAGTCTTTGACAAAATCCAAGGCAGATTCTTCGCCCTCAATGCCACAAAGTGTTCCCTCGAATTGCTGGATCGCGGTTGCCGGCTCTGCGAACGTAAGTACCGGGTGCACACTGGCAAGTCGCCAGGCTAACTTCTGAAGCGGCGCCATTTTATCTGCCGGATAGAAACCGCTACAGTGAAACGCAACTGGAGGCGGTTCATTGGTATCGTGTTGACCAACAACTTTTGCGAGTTCAGTTGCTGCAATTGAAATCTGAGAATCCGGCACCGCCAAAATCCACAGGTCGGCCGGTGCTAGGTCCGCATATTTCTCCACCGCTCTCCCCGTTCCCGCAATTTGGGCGGCGTTTTCCGCTGATCTAAATCGAGAACTCACTATGCCTTGAACCGAATACTTGGATGAGTGTCGCAAGAGGCCGAGGATGGTTTGCCCCACGCGACCGGCACCGACAATATTTACTCTGATTTTTGCCATTCAATGCCTCCCAACCATACGCTCTTGCTTCCTTGTGGAACATCTAAACGACAGACCGTTTCATCAATACCAATTTATCCAAGACAACTACCTTCCGGAGCGGCCCTCTGCTGACATTGAGCGCCATCGCCAGATGCTGCGGATGCAGTTCGCAAAGCAGACACTGGCAATCAAATGACGTTTTTTTGGTCTAGAGCCTTAGTGCTACGCCCACGAGAAATGCCAGAACCAGAACGAAACCGCTGAACTCCCTAACCTCGGTGCTATCCGCAACGGGAGATTGCTGGTGCAGCATCAATTCGCATATGCGAAGGGTCAAGCGCGCAATCAGCAGGTATCATTTCTGCGAAAGGCCCCAAGACCAAAGCGCGTATACTTGATCGGATGTAACTACTTCTTCTTACTGGTACTTGTAAAAGCGCGCCAGTCTTCCAGTGGTGGCGTATCCAATAGAGTTTGGGCGCGGGAGATCATGGCGACTGAGGCAGGATCTCCATTTCGTGCGTGGTCAGCAGTCTCAAATGCAGCAACTGCCTTGTCGAACCGCCCTGCCCGATAGTGTGCAAGGCCCTGTTCATAGGCCTCTATCCAAGTAGATGATCCGTCAAACCCATCCGCCATTGAGATCAGTTCGTAAACCACCAGCTCTTCGATACGTCCAAATACCTTAAGGGTATCTAGCTCGCGCACTATAATTTTGTCACCCGCCTGGTGTCTTGTTTCTGGGCCGATCAGGATTAACGTACCATACTCCTTATTGGCCCCCTCCAACCGGCTGGCAACGTTCACCACATCGCCAATTGCCGTGTAATTCAAACGCTGCTCCGATCCGATGTTTCCGACCAAAGCCTCGCCGCTGTTCAGCCCAATTCTGACGCGTAAAGGGTTGCCGGCGTCATCCTCAATTCCGGATTTTTCCAAGGCAGCGACAAGGTCCAGTGCAGCGCGACAGGCGTTTTCTGCGTGGTTGACATCCTTGCGCGGCGCCCCCCAGAACGCCATCACAGCATCACCCATGAATTTGTCGATAGTCCCACCGTTGTGAGTTATGGCCGCTGAGGCCGCGCTGAAGAAGGGTTCCATCAGTTGGACGATTTTGGGCCCAAGTTTCTCAGATAAGCCAGTGAAACCCCTAACATCACAAAACAGCACGGAGATTTGCTTGATGTCTCCGCCAGGCTGCAGCTTGATGCCCTCAGCAACCAGCATGCGCACGAGATCGGTGGGAACGTACTTTCGGAATGCGGACAGGCCAGCTGCCATGCTGGCGGTTGCCGCAGAGAGATTGGCAAGCTCAGACAATTTTGAGGGTCTGCGCGAAATGCGTTCGACGTCAAAGCGTTCAATTTTGCCAAGGTCTTCGGCGATACGCGCTAACGGATTTGCGACAATACTTCGGATCAGCCAGATCGCCAGTCCGGTTGCGACAACGACCACAACGACCAGAACATAGATCAGGTTTATCAGTGTTTCGTCGATCCCCGAAAGAAAAGCCGATTCTGGAATGACCGTGGCAACACGCCAGCCATAGAATCCCAACGGCGTTAGTGCCACTGCGTAGGGCACGCCGTCGATGACGACGCGTTTCGTCAAACTGCCGGGGGCATTCGCTCCGGACTCACCCAATAGCCTTTTCCCCGAGATCATAGCGACTTCATACAGCTCTCCTTCACCCATACGCGCCGGATTGACCTCATCAGCTTCAGCATCGGGTACCGCAATGACTTTTCCATCAGCGTTCAGAATAAATGCCGCACCAAATTCGCCGGGCGCAAGCGTGGCAAGAAAGCGTGAAAGCCGGTCTGTTTCGATCGCAACGGCGAGAACACCTTGCCGCTGTCGGTTGACGTCAATCGGACCAACAAAAGCATAGATGGTTTTGTCACTCTCCGGGAGGTCGCGCGCTTCAATCCACCCTGCGGAATTAAGGCCTATGAAATTCTCAAACCAGGCATGATCGCGAGGGTCATAAGACGTTTCGGTAAACGTCCGCTCCTCGAACTGAATGTCACCCGGAATGAAGATGTAGCGGTCCCTCCGCAGCATCCGGTCACGAATGTCCTTGTCGATTTCAATCATCTCAAGTCCACCGTCACCTAGACGGTGTGACGCGAAAAAGTTTCCATCCGGCCATCCGAAGAACATCCACGAGATATTCGGTTGCGCCTGCAATTGTGACAAAAAGACAAACTCTCGCTTGTCGGCCTGTCGCGTCGCGACAACGTTTTGGACAAAGATCGTTCGCACGGCTGCCCAGGCGGCCTCGGCCGACTCGAGCGTCACACCAACTTCGATACGCACGGTGTTTGCAATCTGACTGTTGATTTCTGCTGCTAGCATGCGGCTGTTATCGCGCGCTGTTGCCCACCATAGAGAATGGACAATAAACGTCGACACGCCGATAGACACGGCAACCAGAATTGAGACAGCGACGCCTACGCTAATTCGCATAAAAATCCTGCTTTCAAAGACATGTGCTTCAGTATTGATTTGGGAGAACGAGAAGAGCAAAGTTTTCTTAGAGCCAGTCCCGAAATCTCACGTAACTGTTAGGTGCAAGCCAAGGACTGTGTTGAAGCGGACACCCGAACATTATCCGCAGTACCTGACCATTGCAATTTTTTCAGACACTTCACGCAGGCGAACTTGCGGCCCAAAGCAGCTGCCCACCGATAGCTCAAGAGCTGCGATTGCATTCCGCATTGCTGCCGTTCGTGCAGCGCGGAGCATTTGTCTAGAGTCGGATGACCGGACCGCGGACAAAGCCTTCATCCAACTTGAGGACTGTACGGTGTTGTCCGCGCCCGCTTTCGAAATGAGAGATGGCTGTCTTCTGCACAGTTGTTCAGCCGCTTGTGCGACAAATGATCCAGGCCTGGCGCAACCTCCCGCGTGGC
The DNA here is from genome assembly GCF_059612325.1 of Ruegeria sp. CDSA021. Taxonomy (NCBI): domain Bacteria; kingdom Pseudomonadati; phylum Pseudomonadota; class Alphaproteobacteria; order Rhodobacterales; family Roseobacteraceae; genus Ruegeria; species Ruegeria sp. CDSA021. Next base: position 40,330 of record NZ_JBXWQJ010000020.1, on the reverse strand, counting down.
AGCACCATACGACCGCAGTTTGTCCGTGATGATCCGCTTTGGAATAAACCAAGTCGCTTTATCAGGTTACGCAACAGCCGTTTTGCGGCCCGTTTGTCCCGTTTCGGTTGGAGTATTTCGTCCAGCACGACGCCGTGCTGATCGGCCGCGCGCCAAAGCCAATACTTGCGACCAGAGATTTTCACAACATCGTCATCGAGATGCCAGACATCGCCTGGACGGCCCTGCCGCAGTCGCAAGTTTCGAGCAATCTGCGGTCCGAACTTGATCACCTAACGTGGGATCGTTTCGTAAGAAACGTCGATACCACGTTGCAGCAGCATCTCTTCAACTTCGCGGAGGCTCAAATTGAAGCGGACGCACAGCCACACCGCGTGGGCGAAGATATGAGGAGGAAATCGGTGGCGCTTGTAGCTGATCGACGATGAATTCATCGATGTCACCTACTTCCAAATCCAAATATGAGCAATCGAACGACGGTTAACGTGACAACACCCCAAAACTTGTTGAATATATGCAGTCTTAAGTTGCCCAAGCCAAACCAAAAAACATCAGTGCCGGGTCTGATGGGATTGCACGGCCAGTCACCTTGAGGCACGGTGTTGTCCTACCTGGAAGGATTTTCATGACCGCTGCAAAACCTGCCAACCCCTGGTTCATTTTGCTGGGCCTTGCGCTTGGTGTCAGCATCTCCAATGCCTTTGGTCGATTTGCTTACGGTCTTATTCTGCCATCTATGAAAAGTAGTCTCGGCTGGAGCCTTACTCAATCGGGTTGGCTGAATACGGCTAATTCGATCGGCTATATAATGGGTTCAATTCTAACACTTTTCCTGATCCGGCATATTTCTCCGTCGCGACTATTCGCGGGTGGTACCGTGGCCACCGCACTGTGTCTTCTGCTGACTGGATTTGATGAGAGCCTCGTATTTCAAACTGCCTGTCGTACTTTGGTGGGATTGTTCGGCGCTCTTTCCTTTGTGTCTGGCGGCGTTCTGGCGGCATCACTGTTCCAGAATTGCGCCCGAAGGAATGCACTGGCCATCGCCTTGTACTTTGGCGGCGGCGGAGGATTGGGTATCGCGCTATGCGGCGCAACCCTTCCGACCATGCTGGACGTTTTCGGCCCCAAATCCTGGGACTGGGCGTGGATCGGACTTGGGTTGGCAGCTCTCGCCATTTGCCCATTTTCGATTTGGGCTTCCAGAACGTTGAACGAAACCAAGCATGACGCCGCGCTTCCTTCCATTCCTCCGGTGCGCAAGATGCTTGGCGAACTTGGTGGGTACGCACTGTTTGGAATGGGGTATATCGTGTACGTCACTTTCATTTCTGTCTGGATGAAAGAGCAGCATTCCAGCGCCCTTTTGACCGCCGCGACGTGGATGGTCCTTGGATTCAGTATTATGGCATCTCCCTTTATCTGGCGAGGCGTACTGGCCCGCTTTGCGTCTGGAACGCCATTGGCGCTGATCCTGATCGGAGTTGCACTTGGTTCAGCTCTGCCAATCCTCGTTCCAAATGGATATGGGTTGATTATGTCGGCATTCGTGTTTGGGCTATCGGTCTTTATGCCGCCCACTGCTGTAACCAGCTTTGTCCGCCAGAACGTGGGCCAACAGGACTGGGGTGCAACCATTAGCTTTTTTACAATTGTTTTCGCCGTCTCACAGGCACTGGGACCTATTGGGGCCGGCGTCATCGGCGACATAACCGGAGAAATAGGAGACAGCCTGATCGTGGCATCTGCCGTCCTGCTTGTGGGCACTCTTTGTGCTGCTGTACAAAAACCGCTCAGGCCAGGGGTGGCGTAGTCGTCGTAATCAGAACCAGGCTGAGATACCGCGTTTCATTCCCCGCAGAAGGCCCAGTGGGAAACGCCGGGAGGAAATGGTTGGACCCTCTCGTTCTGAGTGTCGGCCTTCAATTCTTGCTTGAACAATACTTACGGTCGCCGTGCCCTGAATATCATCATTGAACGTGCATAGCTGATCGCGATATTGCACAAGCAATGGTGCCGCATGGGCTCTGTCGCAAACTTTGGTCAGTAGGCTGCACCTCTGGGTGCTTTGATCCAATTGGTTGTTGGTCTGCGACGATGTTTAGGAGTGTCCGGTGATCGATTTAGAAGGTGCGCACTACCCACAATCGGTGATCCTGTTCGCTGTCTATTTCTATGCTCGATACAGCGTCTCGTACCGCGACCTGGAAGAGATTATGGCGGAACGTGGTGTGTCGGTCGATCATGTGACGCTGAACCGCTGGGTTGTGAAGTACTCACCCGCAGCCGCTCGCGAGGCACAGAAACGGAAAGCTTCGAACCACGCCAAAGTTTGCGGCAGAGCCAAACCGCGTGCAAGATCACTTCTTTCGGATAATGCGCGCGCCTAAATGAGATCGTCACTGTCTGCTCCTGTTAAATTCGAGCATACGCTACCAAAACTACGATCGACCTGACAGGTAGGGAAAAAGATTGCGACAGAACCTTTGCTCTTATCAAGAACTGGAGCGAACGGATGGTCCGACTCAATCGCATGCTGCCGTTACAATCATCTCGACCTTCAACACGTCGCGCGCCAGTCTGGCTTCGCCACACGCACGAGCCGGCGCATGTCCTTCCGACACCCAGGCATCCCAAACTTCATTCATCTCGGCGAAATCCGCCATGTCGGCCAGCCAGATCACGCATTGCAGCATCCGGGTTTTATCGCTTCCTGCCTTGGCAAGAAGATCCTCAACTTTAGCGAGAATGTCACGTGTCTGGTCAGCGACCTTGGCTGCATCCGAAGTTTGCCCACACAGATAAGCAGTGCCGTTGTGCTTGACGATCCGGCTCATGCGCTGGCCGGTTTCGATTCGAGTAATCGTCATGTTGGAAGTCTCCTGTTAGAGGACCTTGCGGTCAAAGCGATCGATACGGAATGGCGATAAATTGAAACGGCTACGCCCGCCGGTGACCAAATCGGCCAGGACCTGACCGACCACGGGGGCCATCTGAAAACCGTGCGCCGAAAAGCCGAATGCGTGAAAGGCACGGGCAGCATTCACAGCCGGGCCAAGGACTGGCAGATTGTCCGGCATGTATGCCTCAAGCCCCGCCCACATCCGGTTGATGCTTGCCTTGTGCATGATCGGAAAGAACTCTGCTGTGGTCCGGCAGGCGGCAGCAAGTTTCGAATAATCCAACCGGGTACGATTGTTGGCGCGATCTGCAAAACCTTTGGCGCCGCCGCCGATCAGGACTGTGCCATTCTCGAATTGCTTAAAACTGAGCTGGCGACTGATCGCACCAACAACCGGCTTGGCGAAATGCGGCATCCGGGCCGTGATCATCAGCATCGGTGCCGCGTGGCTGAGCGGCACGTTGTCTCCGATCAATAACGCGATCCGGTCCGCCCAGGCACCCGCACAATTGACGACGGTTTCGGCCTCGTAGCGGTGTTGCCGGCCTTGCGCCAACCATACATTTCCGATCCGTCTGAGCCCCAGAACCTCTTCGCCTTCAATCACTTGTGCGCCTAAGTCTTCAGCCGCTCTGCGAAAGGCCGCCGTGGCCTTATAAGGGATCGCATAACCATCCAAATCCGATATCACGCCGCCCACACAATCGGGATTTACATGTGGCAGACGATCCATCAATTCGGACCGGTCAATAATACGCTCGTGCGTGTATCCCGCCGCGCGCATCTTGTCCTCACGCACCTGTAGCGCGTCCAGATCCGCATCATCCACAGCAATATTGATCAGGGAATGACGACGAAAACCCGTGTCGTGCCCTAAGTCGTCATCCAGGGTCTGCCACATCTCCATTGATGTTTTAGACAGCGGCACTTCGGCCATATCGCGCCCTAAAAGACGCACGCCGCCAGCGTTGACACCCGATGCATGACGCCCGGCATAGTCTTTCTCGACCACGATCACGGATACTCCCTGACGCGCCAGGTGGAATGCCGTGGCGCAGCCCTGTATCCCGCCGCCGATGACCAAAACATCCGTCTTCATTCCGCAGCTTCCGCCTGTACTGTGTGGTACCGACTTAATTCGTCCAGCGTCAGCAAGCGCTGAGGGCTGCGCAACCGATAGTAACCAACCGTTTCGGGGTGCTCATTGCGCCACTGCGCCAACAGTCCGGCCACCACATGGCCGCATTGCCGACCCTGACATGGACCCATTCCGCACCGCGTCAGGGCCTTCAGGGTGTTCGGGTCCTGCGCACTCTGGTCGAACCCTTTTCGCAGGTCGTCCAGAGACTGCTCTTCGCAACGGCAGACTAGCGTTTCCGGGTCATGTGGCAATCGCAATGCATCGGTCGGGCGATAGAGACAATCAATGAAACGTCGAAACGATTTTAACGACGATAAAAAGGACAGATCTTTAACCGCCTTTTGATCTCGCTCGGCCCGCGAAAGATGGCCAAGACGGCGCAAAATATTCAATGCAGCCAGACGACCCTCGGCACGTGCGCCATCGGCACCGACAATGCCTGCACCATCGCCGGCCACTGACACGTGCTCAATCGAACTTTGCCCGAAATCATCCACTGAAACCTGCCAACACATCTGTTCGGAATTCCACTGGTGATCCAGATCCATCGCCCGCGTCATGTTCAGATTGGGTTGCACACCGTGGTGCAGAAATACAGTGTCGGCGGTAATTTCGTGCTGCCTGCCTGCCGCAACGAACCTGAGCCCTTCAGCCTTATTGTCACCGACGACCTTCAACCGATCGGCGACGGAGTGGATCGCAACACCTGAAGTGCGGATCTCTCGCAGCAATGCCAGGCCTTTGCGCAATTGACCTGAGTGTCGTAGTGCCCGGAGCAGATGCGGCGCAGCATCAAGGTAGTGCTGCTGAGGCGTGGTATCGACCAATGCTGTCACCGGCACTCCTAGACGCAGGTACTGTGCCACGATCAGATAGAGCAACGGGCCTGAACCCGCGAAGATGGCACCCTCGGCCACGATTGCATCTGATTTCAGCATCACCTGTGCCGCTCCGGCGGTCAAGACGCCGGGCAAAGTCCACCCGGGGATCGGCATCGGTCGTTCCATCGCTCCAGGACACAACAGCATTTCTCGGCAGCGCAATTCTTGTGTGTTGCCTTCGTGAGAAAACAGGATGCGTCCGTCATCGCCCAAATGCCAAGCATCCGCGCCGGTGAAATGTGTCAGGTTGGCCTGTTCGAACTCGGAAATCAGGGCTGCTCCAGCGGCATAGTCCGCGCCGAGGGCGGCAACATCCGGAACCGGGCTGTTTGCGGCCGAACGGTATATCTGCCCGCCTGCCCTTGGCTCACGATCCAGAACAGCCACCTGAACGCCTGCCCGCGCCAGTTCTATGGCGGCGCACATACCTGCCGGACCTGCGCCGACAACCGCACAGTCAAAGGCCTGCATCGTCCGCCTCTGACTCATCTGTAATACGCTGAGTGATGACGTTCATACCCTCAGATACTCGCCTCAGGCAGGCCTGTTGGTTCGGAAGTCCATCGATCTCCACCATGCATTCGAAACAGACGCCCATCGCGCAATACGCGCTGCGCGCATCGCCTGACAGTGCCGCTTTCCGGGTCTCGACCTGACCGTTTACCGCCATGGCGGACCACACGGTCTGACCCTCGCGCGCGGCGACTTCCCAACCATTTATGGTCAGCGTCACCTGGTCACGGTCGTCATACTGCAAGGATCTGAACATTAGAGCATCTCCGTCGAAAAGCAGGGCAAGGCGCAGGGAGGAGCACGCCTTGCCCAGGTTCAGGGTTATTCGCCGATCTTATCGAGAATCCCCTGCCCCCATTCTTGACCAACGTCCTGCAGGACCTGCGGCCAGACCTGCGCACGCACATGGGCTGCAGTGGCGGCAAGCTCTTCGTCGGTCAGCGAAACGATCGTGGCCCCGTTGTCGGCCAGCTTTTGTTCAAACGTGCTCTGATCAGCTTCGGCAGTTTCCCAGCGCTTGACCTCGAACTCCATCGCCGCCGTTTCCAGCGCTGCGCGATCTACGTCGCTCATGTCAGCCAACGTGCCCGAGTTGATGATCATGTACCAAACTTCAAAATGCGTATTGACTGGAACATAAGCCGTGGTCACATCGCGGAATGAGGCATAGTACCCCTCGGCACCCGACCCGACGACACCGTCAACCACACCAGTCTGCACCGCTGTAAACGCTTCCGAAAACGGGATAGGCGACGAGATATAGCCCAATGCGTCGGCGGTCAGCTGAAAGCTCTTGATGCCCGGCACGCGGACCTTGATGCCCTTGGCTGAGGTTGGATCGCCCGGGTTCACAGCGTCGGTGTTCAGTGCCACGCCGCCGAAGTATACCGGATAGGCTGCCAGCATGGTGATGTCCTGCTTGGCATAGAGATCTTTCATCGCGCCGTGGATTGCACCGCCTGGTCCGTAGATCTTTTTTGCCTCTTCCCAGTTCGCAGCCACATAGGGAAACGCCGAGATTTGCATGCGGCGATCAACGGCCGTGGCTGCGGGCTGAACGGCCATGTCGATGGCGCCAACTGAGATGCGCTCTTGCACCGAGGTATAGTCCCCCAGCGCCGAAGCTGGGAACAGGTTCAATTCAACCGAGCCATCCGTGACGGTCTTCAGCTCTTCTGCGAAGGCGCGCAACTCGTTGTCGATTGTTGCGCCCTGAGGACGGATATGGCTGATCTTCAGCGTATCCGCGGCAGCGATACCGGCGGTTGCCACAACGGCAGCGGCCATACAGGTGGATTTCAGAAAGTTCATCATGGATAAGTCTCCTCCGTGAGTGATGAAGTGGGTGGCTTAGTAGCCAAAGAAGCGGGGCAGCCACATTGACAGGTCCGGCCAGAAGCTGGTCAGGAACACCACGGGCAGATAGCCGAGCAGGATCAGGGTCATGGCGGGGCGGATCACCTTGGTGACCGGCACCTGCCCAATGCGAGCACCCAGATACAGGATCGAGGCATAAGGGGGGGTCACACCTCCCATTGCGGTGTTGACGCCCATGATCGCGGCAAATTGGATCGGGCTGACCCCGATCGCCTGCATCAGCGGCAACAGCAGTGGCGCAATCAGGATAATGGCAGTGACGTCATTGACGACCATCCCTACCAGGAACAGCAGGATGTTGATCAGTACCAGCAGCAGTGCCTTGTTTTCCGTCACTGAAAAGATCGCCTGCACGATGGCTTGTGGGATACTTTCCAGTACAAACATCTGAGACAGGATCATCGAGAACAGGATCATCAGCATGATCGCCCCGACCGACGTGGCGGCCTCTCTACCCGCACCGAAGAAGGTGCGAACGTCCAGTCCTTTGTAGATCAGGAACCCGACTGGGATCGCATAGATCACCGCCACGGCGGCGGCCTCAGTCGGGGTCATGATGCCACCGTAAATGCCGCCCAGAATGATCACCGGCATCAGAAGGGCGGGCGTGGCCTTGAACCCGCGCTGGGTTGCCTCGGACATGAAGGCCGCGCCTTTTAGGGGTTCGTTCAGTTTCAAGGGGAACCTGCGGGCCATACGGATGTTGACCGCAGAAAAGCTGGCCATGATCAGCAAGCCGGGCCCAAGCGTCGCCAGAAAACAGGCCAGGATCGACGTATCCGTCACCCACCCATAAACGATCATTGTCACAGAAGGCGGGATCAATAGACCCAGAAGCGAAGCATTTGCGATCAGCGCCGTTGCGTATTCGCGAGGATAACCTTGCTTCTCCATCTCCGGGATCAGCAACGGACCAATCGCGGCGACACCGGTCAGGCCCGAGCCCGAGATCGCTCCGATAAGCGCGCAGGACACGGTGGCGACAACGCCCAGCCCGCCTCTAAGGTGGCCGATGAAGATATTGACGAAATTTAGAAGACTTGCCGCTATGCCGGATACGGACATGATCGTTCCGGCCAGAACAAACAGCGGAATGGCCAGCAGCACCGGGTTTCCAAGCTGCTGGAACCCCCACAGCATGTTGCCCTTCATGACCACGTCACCGGCGAAATACATCACCATCAGACCGGCACCGAAACAATAGGGCAGAGGAACGCCCAAAGTCAGCAGAATGACCAAAACCAGTACGGCAAAAAGCGCGATCTCGATCATTTCAGACCTCCTTCAACAGCGGGTTCAGGAATGGGGGAAAACAAGGCGCGCAGATGCATCAGCAGATGCCAGGCCGTGAAGATCATCATCAGGACCAACCCGACAAACAAAGCGACATCGACATAGAAAGTCGGCAGATACAGCGTCGGGCTTTCGCGCCAGACACGCATTGAGTATTTGGTGAAATCCCATGCCCAGGTTGTCAGCCAGATACCAACGATCAAGCTGATGACCTCACCTATGACCGCAAGAACCTGATGCTGACGTTCGGTAGACAGAAAGATTTCCAGCACATTGGCGCGAATATGTGTGTTTTCACGCGAAGCGTTGACCGCCCCCAACATGTATAGCCACAGGGTGGGATAAAGCAGGCTCTCCTCCAGCCCCATAACCGGAATTTCCAGCACATAGCGCGTGATCACCTGCACGAATTGCCCAAGAGCAACCAGGCAGATCAGCACTGTCAGCAGGACACTTGCAAAGCGCGTCATTTTCCCCTCCCGCATGACGAATGCAGGTGGTGCATTCGTGGTGAGGAAGATCACGAGCTCGGGGCATTAAGTCAAAACGATTAAATTGATTGTTGAATAAAGTTTCTTTATGACTTGTTGAAAAATTGAGGATTAACAACAGCGCATGAATCTCAGTTTTCGCCAATTGCAGGCTTTTCGCGAAGTCATGCGGACAGGTTCCGTGTCTGAAGCCGCCCGAATCCTCGGACGGACCCAACCTGCCGTCAGCGCGCTGATTGCCAATCTCGAGGCCGAGTTGGACATCGCCCTGTTCCGCCGACAACGCGGTAAAATGGCCCCGACCCCCGAAGCCCAGTACTTCATCACCGAGGCTGAAGCCGTTCTGGATCGGCTGTCGCTTTCAACCCGGACAATGCGCGAAATTGGGGCCCTGACAAAGGGGCGCCTGAACATAGCATGCATGCCGGCGGCCAGCAGTCTTTTGATGCCGCAGCTTCTGAGCGAATTCCTGTTGGACAAACCAGATGTACGCGCTTCTTTGATGATGCGTGCGTCACCAGTGATCGAGGAATGGGTTGCCTCTCAGCAATATGACATCGGATTAGGCGAAACCCCGAAACCCACAGCGGCGATTGATACCGTCGATTTCGACATGAGATGCGTGTGCGCGATCCCAAAGGGCGATCCACTGGCCGAGTTGGACGCAGTCGAAGCCGGTCATCTGTCGGGCCAACCAATGGCCGGGCTGCAAGAAGGACATCCTAACCTGGTCGCGACCCAGAGGGCATTCGAGAGTCAAAAAGCCCGGTTCGAACAACGGTTCGAACTTAGGACTTTCAACCCGGCATTGACCCTTGTGGAAAAAGGGCTTTGTTACTGTATCTGCGACCCGATTACTGCTGCTGGATACGTCAACATGCGGCCCGAGCCCAGGCCCGTCGTCTTCCGGGCGTTTCGTCCCCATGTCGTTCTAAACGTTTCAATCATGCAACCCGCGCATCGCCCCCCGTCGGCCCTGGCAAGTGAATTTGTCCAGCAGTTGGGGGCCGCTCTGGAGCGTATCAACAGACAGTTCTGAAAGGTGGTTCTGTTGCACTCTTTTGAGAACGATGACGTGTTTAGGCGAACGCAGTGGAGTTATGAGGCCAGTTCTGCGAATTGCTGAAACAGCTCAACAGGCTCAAATCTTTGCAACAGAACCCCACGTCGGAACCTGCGGGCCCTTCAATCCAGACAAAATGTTTGCGACACATCCAAGTGAATTGTATTTAATGGTCATTTCTTAGGATTTTTGCACACTTGTTCAGATATAGTCTTACGGTGATTTTTATGCCAATTCCGCGCATCCGCCCCGCAAGCCAAATGCGCTCGAATATGCAAGACAAAATATTCCCGCCCTGCCCTGCTGGCATTCTCCGCTCAAAGAAAAACCGCGAGCCGCTTTGTAGGCCTGAAGAAGGTAAGACGCAGCGCATAGCACCTTCTCGAATGACATGTTTGGGTCTCGCAAGAGTACTCTTCAAAGAAAAATCCGCGCAGATGTCTGAACACTTCGCAATTCACTGATGCGGACCCACGCCATCGGGGCCTTCGAGAATTGGCCTGTGAACACGCGATAGTTTTCATGCTCTCTGTTCAAATGTGGAGCATCTCAAAAGGACCACGCGGCCTCAATGAACCGCGTCAGAGATGGCGTCAACAGACGGCATCTTTATTGACCACGCGGTGCGGAGTGAGAATGTGAATTTCAACGTCGGGAATAAGAACGGGCGCGGATTTGCTATCCGCGCCCGTTCAAATATCCTGTCAAAAAAACCTTACCCGTGGGTAAGATCATCTTCCTCGGGCAGAGCATCAATAAACGCTGCAATCGCCTCTTCCAACGTGTTCCGATCAACCCGGGTAAAGTCGAGATCGTACCTCAGATCAAGCCGCCCGCTTGAAGCCGAGCATTTTGCGATCCCTGCCCTTCCGGACACCTGAAACGTTGTCTTTGCCCGGCGTGGCTTGCTGCCAGCATCTGAAGCGGCTTTTTTGGGAACCCTGCTCTCTTGTTCGTTCAGATAAGATCTGAGGATCTCAACTTCCCGGCCACCATTTCGATCCGGCTCACTCATCAGAGTATCACTTACCTGCCGCACTAGACCAGGCGTCGCGTCGAACTTACGCTTCAATTCCACACCAACGTTACGCGGAATGTTATTGGGATGCATCAACACCTTGTCCAGCATCATCAGCAAACTGGCAAAAGACCGAATATAGCTGCGCTTGGTGTAACTGGCCGACTTGAACAACGTTGAAACCGCCTTGTCCACATCCGGGCAATCATTTGCCGGATCGTCCGCATAAGCCCGCGCCAGAGCACCCATTTCCGCGAAAGAGATATCCTTACGGATCAAGTTTTCATCCACCATGCGACGATAGCTGTTGTCGAGATCACTGGCCTCGGAAATACCTGCCGGGATTCTGGCGTATGCCTCTTCTCCGGTTTCTTCATACAACGCCTGATAAGCCGACAAACGTCGCATACCTTGAATCAGTTCAAACCGGCCGTCCGCTCGACGCTCAAGCCGGATTGGGTTGGACAACCCGATTTCCCGAATGGATGCTTTGAGCTCATCCAATTCAGGATCCGGTCCTGGCTTGCGATCCCGCGTCAGTTTTTCAGACAGAACATCTGCTAAAGCTACGTGTTCCGTCACCAATCCCTCGCTCCGCAATCGAACCAGTTCATGCGCAAGGCGGTCGTTTTCTGCCCGAATGGTTTGCTCAGTCGATTGTTGATCCCGGAGCGCATCAGCGTTTTCAGAAATTGCGGCCGCCATCGGGCCGCGCCGTTTCTCCAGGACCTTGTCCGGCGCTTTGCCGACAGGAATGTCGTCCATTGCCGGTATGTCGATATCGAACATTCTGCGTTTGCGGCTCATGCGTCATCCTCCAGCTTGTCCCAGGCCGACAGCATGACGCCCCGGAATTCCTCGTATACATTGTCAAAAGTCGAACGGGCGCGGCGCCAGGTTTCCCGCGTCATTTCACGATAATCCATTTCGTAAACTGAACTGAGGAAGCGTCCGGACTGTTCAACTGCGCGGGTCATCTCAACCGGATGCTCTGCAACATGCTCGCCAAAGACTTTCTTGAAAGCCTCAAACATCGCGAAGTGCAGGGCGTTGCCGGGCTCGTAGCGCGTCAGCAAGAACCTCAACTCGCAGAATGTCTTTGGCAGGCCGATCTTACCCGTGGGTAAGGTTGTATCGAAACCGTAAGCAAGATCCTCCAACGCTTCGGCCAACTGACCAATAAAGGAAGTGGTGGAATCGTATTCCCAATATCCGGGGCCTGACGGGACATAAAGCATGTCGGCGGCAAACACCGCATTCATGGACTGATACCCAATGGCCGGAGGACAATCGAAAATGATCAGGTCATAAGCATCATCCGGGATTTGATCCAGATACCGGGACACGGCCGCAAAGAATGACCACTCGGGGTTAAGGTGTCGATACTGCGCCGAGGCAAATTCGACGAAGGCTGCGTTGGCACAAGACGGAATAGCATCAATGGTCGACCACGAGGTCTTTTTGATGAAGTCGCCAATTCGAAGATCACCCAGACCCATATCCGTAATTGCAGGCGGCAATTCCCGGTGGGGCAGGGCGGTTCCTGATTGGGCGGCTACGGACCGATTGTTCATACGTTCCGTTTCGCGGATAAGATCGCGCGCCATAATCCCCCAGACCGTGTAATCCTCGGTTACGTCTGTCAAACCCATCGAATGGCTCAGCGTCGCCTGAGGGTCAAAATCCACCACCAGGACGCGATACCCATCCAGAGCAGAAGCGTGCGCAAGATGCAGCGCCACGGTCGATTTGCCGGCCCCACCTTTGAAATTGGCGACAGCGGCGCGAATGGCGCGCTTGCCCTCGGGGCGCTGGGGCATCAGGGACTTTCGATTCACCTTGAGGCGTCGACGCAGCTCGTTCACCTCTTCCAGGCTGAACCACCGCTGACGTCCGTCGGGCTCCACCTCTCCGCCCGGCAAGGACGGATCTGCCGCCAGCTTGCCGCGAAAGGTCGACTGGTTGACCCGGAAGATCAGCTCGGACACCTCCCAGCTGGAAAAACGGCGGAGGGTCTTCTCCATCTCTGGGCTAAAGGTCTGCTGGCGAATCCAACCCTGCAGCTTGAGGGATTGGTTGCGCAATGCATTCAGGTCTTCGTGCGTGTACATGCCTCAGGTCTCTTTGTTTGGAACGTTAAATTCTGTTCGTTTCTTTTTTACGACCGATTTGCGCTTTACGCAAAAGAAAATATGATGAAACTGCAATCTTACCCACGGGTAAGAAAACAAGGCGTTGCGGGGCCAAAATCGATTCGGGTGCATGGCTGCGCCGCCCAGCGAATCTCACACCCCCAGGCCCCGGCATTTAGGGGGACACGTAGGGCAAGAAACCTACATATAGGGGGACATAAGGGCCCAATAAGGGGACAATCAGGATGTCCCCCATCACCAGTAATTCACCAGATTCTTTTTCATTTTTTGATTTTAGGGTCTGCAATTCTCGCCCGGATTCAGACTCTTCTTGACAGAATCGAAGGATTGGACGCTAATTAGGCCACGATGACGAAAAGCGTTGGCAAACGGCGCGAACACGGCGGGGCTAACCCGTCTGAGGCAGATAGAGCGGTGAGAACGGGTATGCAGCTGGCGAAACCGGTCGGGCGGAATGCGGCGGCCATAAAATACGATATACTCTCTGCGCTAACCGTTCACGCGTTGTCCGGAGACAAACATCGACAACGCAGTATTCTGCGCATCATTGCTTTGATTACGACTCGGTATAACTGGCGGAGCAATGAATTGTCGATTGGGCGTGAGGAAATTGCACGCCTGTGGACAGTGAATGAACGGACAGTAAAGCGCGAAATGTCTAAATTTCGCGCATTAGGGTGGATAGCGGTCAAAAGACCTGCAGCTCGTGGACGAGTTGCTGTTTATGAAATTGATCTCAAGCAGATCATGATCGACACACAGGACATCTGGCCGGTCATTGGATCCGATTTTCTTGCACGCATGTCGGACGAGCCTGAGCCGGAAACAAACATCGTGCCATTCACCGCGAAACCCGGTCCCAGCGTTTCTGACGAGGCGGATGCGTGGACACAGGTGCAATCAATTCTGCATGGGCGTGATCCAGAACTGTGGGCCAGCTGGTTTCAGCATCTGGCCGAAACCGATCGGGCAGGGGGCTCTGTCACCTTGATGGCGCCGTCGCGGTTCATGGCTGATTATATCTCGCAAAAGTGGAGCCAACGCTTGCTTGCAGCCTATAGCCGGGTTGATCCCAGTATTGGAACGGTTCGTGTGGAATCCGCCGAGTAGATGGGGCGCACTGTAAGGCTGCGCGTCTAATGTATCATTCGGCGCCGGGCTCGGAATCTTCGGCCAGCCATTTGTAAACCAAAGCCGCGCGATCCGAAGAGCTGTTGTGAAGCACCACGTAAAAATCCAGCGGAGCCGATAATGTCTGCGGCAAGAGCTTGCACAGTTTTCCCGTACGGACCAATCCGGCCGTCAATCCTTCCCATCCCAAAACAGCCCCCATGTCATCCTGCGCGGCTTGCAGGGCGATGGTGTAATTGTTTACCCTGTGCCCGGATTTAAGCGACCCCGAATAGCCCAAGCCGGTGGCCCATTCCTGCCAGCCGGTCCAGCCGGTGCCCGGCGCATCCAGGTGGATCAGGGGAACGTTGGCCAGATCCTGTAACTGTTCGATTTTGTTTTGGCGAACAAACTGCGGGCTGGCCAAGGCCATGATCCGATCTCGGAACAGAACATGACACGTGCCGCGTTCCCGAGAGGCGTCACCATAGCGGATACTGATATCACACTTTTGCGTGTCGTATCCCAGATCGGTGACGACCTGCGTGACAGAGATATGCCCGTAACTCTTCCAGAACCGCGCCAGGCGCGGTGTCAGCCACAGCGAACTGACGGCTGTACTGGATCGAATCGTGACGCCAGAACGATCATATTGCGATCGCAACTGCCTGAGCGCTTCGCTGATCCCTTCAAACCCGCGTTGCAGAGAGACCAGCAAATAGGCGCCGCTTTCGGTGAGTTCGACCCCTCGGTGGTGGCGGTGGAACAACGCGCAATTGAGTTCGACCTCCAACGCTTTGACCTGATGGCTGATGGCCGCGGGGGTAACGTTCAGTTCGCTTGCGGCCTGTTTGAAGCTGACATGTCGGGCCGCGGCCTCGAAACTGATCAGTGAACTGAGCGGTGGAAGTTCATATGGGCCAATGGGCAAGGTAGTCTGACCTGTATCTGGTGGTTTTAAGTTATTTTCTCTTCTTCAGGATTATTGGCATTAGCTGAATTTGCCCAGAGTGAATATTTTTGCAATTGCGATCTTGGCCCATGAGCGCAAGGATTTGCCCAAAGTAGCGCGTTTTGCGCATAGTCCCGGTCAAACCGAGTATCCGCCCCGCGGAACAACGTTGGCCGGGATTTCGGCGCAGCGGAAGAGGAGAATTCAAATGCAGTCACATGCCGAAGTTGTTGTTGTGGGGGGCGGCTGTGTCGGGGCCTCGATCCTGTACGGCCTGACCGAAAATGGGTGCACCGATGCCGTGATGCTGGAGCGGACGACGTTGACCTCGGGCTCAACCTGGCACGCGGCGGGTCTGCTGGTGACTTTTGTACGCTCGCACAACGTGTCGAAGATGACGATGGAAACCATTCGCATCTATTCTGAAGTCGAGGAAAAGATGGGCAGCTCGGTCGGTCTGCGCAAAGTCGGCCAGCTGCGCGTTGCAAACACCGAAAAACGCTGGGACGAGTTCCAGTCGTATATCTCGATTGCCGAAGCCGCCGGCGTGCCATGCAAGCTGCTGACCCCGGAACAGGTTGCCGAGGTTCACCCGCTGCTGAACCAGTCTGAAGATATCCGGGGCGGTATTCTGCATACCGAAGACGGCTATGTGAACCCAGCTGACATCACCATGGCGCTGGCGAAACTGGCGCGTGACGCAGGGGCCAAAGTTTATCAGAACACCGAAGCGCAATCTTATGAAAAGCTGGAGAACGGGCTTTGGAAAGTGACAACCGACAAGGGTGAGATCACCTGTAAGCATCTGATCTTTGCCACCGGCAACTATGCACGCGAAAACGCGCGGCGGGTGGGGCTGGATCTGCCCTGTATTCCAATCGTGCACCAGTACTGGACGACCGAGACCGTACCGCTGCTGAAGGAACGGCGCGCACAGGGCCTGCCGGAGTTCCCGATCCTGCGGGATGAGGATTATGGCGCTTATCTGCGCGAGGATGTGGGGGGCATTCAGTTTGGTCCCTATGAATTCACCAAAGATCTCAAGCTGTTTGCCGAGGACCGCGTACCGCCTGATTTCGGGGCCGATCTGCTACCCGAGGATTTTGATGCGGTAGAAACCCAGTGGGAACGCGCCATCGAACGGGTGCCGACCTTGGGCGAGGTTGGTATCAAGGCCAACACCCGCGGTCCGTTTCAGATGACCCCGGACGAGCTGCCACTGGCCGGCCCTGCGCCGGGACACGAAAACCTGTGGCTGGCCGAGGGGATGCCGGGCGGTATTCTGTGGGGTGGCACAGTCGGCAATCGCCTGGCGAAATGGATCGTGAATGGCGATCCGGGTATAGACATGTCCGAACTCGACCCGCGCCGCTTTTCGGACTACGCCTCGAAACGCTGGACCATGGACAAGGTGCGCGAGACCTGGGGCACCCACATGGACGCGCATATTCCAGGAGAGGACTTCCCGGACGCGCGCCCGATGAAAACTGTGGGGTCCTATGATCTGCTAACCGCGCATGGTGCTGTCTGGACCAGCTTCAACGGGTATGAGTTCCCCCGCTGGTTCGCCAAATCGCCCGAAGAGGCGATCCCCGAGCACTCTTTCCGGCGCACCAACCATATGGAACTGGTGCAGGCTGAGGTGCGCACAACCCGCGAAGAGGCCGGGTTTATCGAAATGTCGCCGATGACCAAGTTCACCGTGCGCGGTCCCGGTGCCGCGAAATGGCTGGACGGTCTGATGGCCAACAAGCTGCCCAAAATTGGCCGCATGACCCTGTCGCTGATGTTGAACGACAAAGGCGGCATGGATGCAGAATACACCATCGTTCGGTATGCCGAGGATGATTTCTATCTGATCTCGACCCCGAACTGGCGGGCGTACAACTGGGACCAGTTGCAGCGCCTGATGCCCAAGGATGGCTCGGTCGTGATGGAGGATATCTCGGAACAGCTGGGCGTGATTGCTCTGGCCGGTCCAAAAGCACGCGAGATCCTGCAACCGCTGACCGACAACGACCTGTCGAACGAAGCCTTCCCGTGGTTGTCGGCGCAGATGGGTGAAGTAGGGTATGCCAAGGGCGTACATCTGCTGCGCGTCTCTTACACCGGCGAACTGGGTTGGGAATTGCACCACCCCGTCGGCTACAACCGCCATCTTGTCGATCTGCTTCTGAAGGCTGGGGTGAAGCCGTTTGGTCTGGAAGCGCTGGAGTCCATGCGGCTTGAGAAATCCTATCGCGCGATCAACCGCGAGATTTGCAAGGATATGACGCCATACGAAACTGATCTGGGTCGCTTTGTTGCCATGACCGAAAAGGTCAATGGCGAGATGGTCGAGCGGGAGTTCATCGGCAAGGCTGCGCTGCAAAAGCAAAAGGAAGAGGGCGGTTACAGGACGCTGGTGACGCTGAAACTGCCGTTCTGCGAGACCTCGGTGATGTTTGATGAGGGCGTATATGCCGATGGCAAGTTGATCGGGCGCGTCACCTCGGGCGGGTTCTCATATTACTGCAACCATGACATCGCGATGGCCCTGGTGCCACAGGACATGACAACGCCGGGCACGAAAATGCAGGTGATGGTTCACAATGAAATGCGCGATGCCGAGGTGATCGACATTTGCGCCGTCGACCCCACCAGCGCACGCGCGCGGGCCTGAGAAGGAGAGCTGAAATGGCACAAGCTAGAGGACGGCCCAGCCGTGGCGGAGGGCGCGCGGCACGCGTTCAGGCCCGCACCAACCCACCCCCCGTTTATCTGTCGACCCTGAATCGCAAGATTGGACCGATCGATCTGCTAGGCCCCGAAGGGGTCGAGCGTATCCACAATGCCGCCATGACCATTTTGGAAACCACCGGCATTGAATTCCGCGATCCGGTAGCATTGGCTGACTGGAAAAAATTCGGCGCGGACGTGCAGGGCGAACGCGTCCGTATCGGGCGCGACATGCTGATGGACCTGATTTCGTCGGTGCCGTCGGAATGGGCTTATGCGGCACGCAACCCAGAGCGGTCTTTGCGGGTGGGCAATGAGCATTCGGTGTTTGCCAACGCCTATGGCGCGCCATTTGTCTATGATCTGGACGGTGTGCGTCGTCCATCGCAGCTGGAGGATGCACAAAACTTTTTCAAGATGAGCCAGATGAGCCAGTCGATGATGGTTCCGGGCATATTGCCGGTGGAACCGCAGGACGTTCCGGTTCCGCAGCGCCATCTTGAGCTTGTGCATGGCGCGCTGACTCTGACCGACAAGCCGATCAAGGGTTCGGTGTTGTCGGAACAGGCGGCGCGCGACTCGGTGGACATGACCCGGATCGTGTTTGGCGAAGAGTTTGTGGACAATAACGTGGTGATGGCCGCGCTGCTGAACTGCAACACGCCGCTGGTCTGGGATGAGACCATGCTGGAAAGCCTGCGCGTTTACGCAGCAGCCAACCAGCCTTGCCTGCTGTCGCCCTTTGTACTGGCAGGGGCTTCGACCCCGGCCAGCCCGCAGGGGGGTGTGGCGCTGCTGATTGCGGAATCACTGGCGGGCATGGCTTACAGCCAGATCATCCGTCGGGGCGCGCCAATGGTTCTGGGCGTGGCGATCATGGGTGTGTCGATGAAAACGGGCGCGCCGATGATGGGGTCGCCTGAACCGGGTCTGATGAACCTGCTAGTGGGTCAGATGGCGCGGTTCTATCAGGTGCCGTGGCGGACCTGCACTATGTGGACCGGGTCAAAGTCGCCCGACATGCAGGCTGGTTTTGACACCGCCAACACGATGTGGCCGGTGCTGCTGGGCGGGGCGAACTATATCGTCCACTCGGCGGGTTTTCTGGAAGGGGCGTTGGGGGTCAGCTACTCGAAATGGGTGCAGGACACGATGCAGCTTGAAAACTTCCACCGCTTTTTCAGCGGGCTTCAAGACGAAAATCTGGACTCGTTGCTGGACGACATCGCCCAGATCGGCCCCGGAGGGCATTTCCTGGGTACGGACCACACGCGCGAAAACCCGATGCATATGAACTTCTTGCAAAACAATGACAGTTTTGAACAGTGGGAGGCAGAGGGATCGAAAACGGCCGAGATTGTTGGCAATGAAGCCGCGCGACGGATGTTGGACAATTATGTGCGGCCTCCGATGCCTGACGATCAACGCGGCGCGCTGGAAGAGTTTGTTGCCAAAAAGCGCCGAGAATACAGCAGTTAACCCCAACGTGGGCGCTGGCGCGCCCCGTTGCGCCACACAAGGACAGGATCACCCCGATGACGGAAATCTCGACGAAAACTCTCTCACTCGAAGAGGTCAGGGAATTGGCCAGATCGGTCCTTGTGGCGGCAGGCGTGGATGCGCGTGGCAGCGCCGTGCTGGCGGATATCGTCACCCGATCCGAACGGGACGGTCCCCGCAGTCATGGGCTGCGCATGTTGCCGGTTTATGTTCAAAGTTTCACCTCGGGATATGCCAATCCGGCGGCATCCCCCAAAGTCGAGCGTATCGCTCCCGGCGTTTTGCGCGGGGATGGCGACAACGGCTATTACCAGCTTGCAGCGGGCGCGGCACGGGACGAGCTGATTGCGATGGCGCATGAAAACGGCATTGCCTCTTTCACCTGTGCCAATTGCCACCACCTGGCAGCGTTGCGTTTTGACACCGAGCCGCTGGCCGAGGCGGGGCTGGTGGCGCTGGGTGTTGTGAACTCACTGTCGATGGTGGTGCCGCAGGGTGGTGTGCGCCCAGTTTTCGGGACCAATCCGATGTCTTTCGCCTGCCCGCGCGAAGGGGCCGAGCCCGTTGTTTGGGATCAGGCGTCCTCGATGGTCGCTCTGATGGATATTCGTATGGCGGCGGCTGAGGGGCATGATTTGCCGCGTCCGGCGGGCCTGGCCCCGGATGGTCAGCCCACTGCCGATCCAAATGCGATTCTGGAAACCCGCAGCCTGCTACCCTTTGGTGAGCATAAAGGGGCCGCGATTGCCTTTCTGATCGAGGTTCTGGGCGCAGCACTCGCCGGTGGAACGCTATCGGTGGACAATGCCAAACGGGTGGAGCATGGCGCCTTGAATATCAAAGGCGGGTCCACTCTGATCGCAATTGATCCTGCGCGCTTCGGGAACCCGGGTTTTGATGATTACGTCAAACGTATTTGTGCCGAAATCGAAGGCAACGGTACGGCCCGCGTTCCGGGTGACGGGCGGTTGAGAAACCGCGCCACTGCGCAGCAACAGGGCGTCGTTGTCAGCACGGAGTTGCTGTCGCAACTGCATGATTTGCAATAGGACCGCTTTTAGATGGCAAAGGTTGCGATTGTCGGCGGCGGTATCGTCGGTATTTCCTGTGCACTGGCGCTGCAGGCTGAGGGGCATCAGGTGACAGTGCTTGAGCCCAACACCGTCGGTGAGGGGGCCAGTTGGGCGTCATGCGGCTGCATAGCCGTAGGTGAAGTTGTTCCGCTGTCGCAGCCTGGCATGATGATGAAAGTGCCTGGGTGGTTGTTGGACAGCGAGGCACCTTTATCGTTGCGTCCAAGTTCAGCGTTGAAATTGTTGCCGTGGTTTGCGCGTTTCACAGCGAATGCCCGCCCATCAAAGATGCGTGCCATCGCGGCGGATCTTGCGCGGCTGACATTCTCGGCCACTGCGGATTTCAAGGCTCAGTTGGGGGATATCGGTCATCCTGAAATGCTGGTGGAACGCCCCATCATCAAGCTGTTTGATGATGACTCTGACAAGGCGACCATGGGGGCTGCCTTTGATCTTGTACGCGAACTTGGGTGCACTATTGACGAAATTTCTGGTCACGAAGCCCATGAGCTTGACCCCGCCATAGCACCCGATTTCAAACATGCAGCGTTGTTGAGGGATTGGAGCTTTGTGACCGACCCCAAGCGTCTGGTCGAAGCCCTGCACCAGACGTTTTTAAAACGTGGCGGCACAGTCAAACGGGCAGGGGCCGCGGGGTTCGACCGCGAGGGCCGACAGGTGCGTTCGGTTAAGCTTACTGATGGAGCTGAGTTATCTGCTGATCAAGTTGTCTTGGCCGCAGGAGCACGATCAAAAGGCTTGGCGCGAGATCTTGGTGTGCCAATCCGGCTGGAGGGCGTGGCAGGGTACTCAACCGCATTGTCAGATCCAGGCGTGGAACTGAAACATACGATCTTCTACCCCAAAGGCGGGTTTGGAGTTACCCCTTATGACGGAGCCTTGGCCGTTGCCGGTACAATCGAGTTCGCCAGTTTGGATGCAGAGCCGAACTGGAATCGGGCCGACGTGCTTGTCCGACGGGCGCATCGCGTCTTGTCTGGTCTGAAAACGGAAGCTGCCGAGCGTCGTATCGGGTACCGCCCCTTCACCCCGGACACCAGACCGATCATAGGACGCAGCGATCGCCTGGATAACGTCCATTTTGCTACTGGCCATGGTCAGCTGGGGCTGACATTGGCGGCCACTACGGCCCGGCTTGTGGCGGACGATATGGCGGGGCGACGCCGTCACATCGATATTCAGGCTTTTTCACCCGACCGGTTTTCCTGATCTCGCATCGTACTGCGGTGATGCGTCCGTGACGCGTTTTGCAGGTGGAGATGCTTGGCCCAGATTGATGAAGCGCGGGGTATGCGGCGATAGTGTTTGTCGTACCAAATTGCGTCTTTGGGATGGGTATGACAAACTGCTGGATTTTGGATACAATATACGATACCCCACTATCAGAACACGATTCCAGGGGAACGCATGGTCGGAAAGCTGGCTGTCTTGATGGGTTTTTCCCATTGCGACTGTTTCTGCGCAGGCGGATGCAAGTGATGACGTCTTGTTCAGCGTCTCCTTGGATTTTTTCAGACCCACTTGTTCCGGTGGGTTCAACTTTGTCGAATTACGCCACCATGCGGGTTGTGCCGTGAACGCACCGGCCACCCGAAACAACGAGGAAGGTCATCAATAATGTCCCAGAATATCTTCACCGGCACCATGCCAGCCTTGATGACTCCATGCAAAGCCGACCGGACACCGGACTTCGATGCTTTGGTGAAAAAGGGCAAGGAAATGATCGAGGCGGGCATGTCTGCGGTGGTGTATTGCGGATCGATGGGTGACTGGCCGCTGCTGTCGGATGCAGAGCGGATGGAAGGCGTTGAACGTTTGGTCGACGCCGGCCTGCCCGTGGTCGTCGGCACCGGCGCCATCAACTCGAAATCTGCCGTGGCGCTGGCCGCGCACGCGCAGAAGGTGGGCGCGGCGGGGCTTATGGTCATCCCGCGCGTGCTGTCGCGCGGATCCTCTGTCGCGGCGCAGCGTAACCATTTCAAGGCGATCTTGTCCGCAGCGCCTGACGTTCCGGCCATCATTTACAACAGCCCGGTCTATGGTTTTGCCACACGGGCCGAGCTGTTCTTTGCCCTGCGGGCCGAGCACCCCAATCTGGTGGGGTTCAAGGAATTCGGCGGCAAGGATGACCTGCGCTATGCTGCCGAGCATATCACCTCGCAAGACGATCAGGTCACGCTGATGGTGGGTGTGGACACCGAAGTCTATCACGGCTTTGTCAATTGTGGTGCTACGGGGTCGATCACCGGGATTGGAACGGCGCTGCCGAAAGAGGCGTTGCTATTGGCTGCTTTGTGCCAAAAAGCAGCGGCCGGTCATGCCGAAGCCCGTATGCGCGCGCGAGAGCTGGAAGAAGCCTTTGGTGTGTTGGCCAGCTTTGACGAGGGCACCGATTTGGTGCTGTATTACAAGCATCTGCTGGTGCTGAACGGGGAAGAGGAATACCTCCTGCATTTTGTTGAAACCGACGAATTGTCGGATGCGCAACGCAATTACTGCGAACAGCAATACAGCCTGTTCCGTACCTGGTTCGCCGACTGGTCCAGCCAGGGCGGGGTGATTGCTGAATGCATGTGATCGACAGCCATACTGGTGGGATGCCCACGCGTGTGATCCTGGATGGTGGCCCTGATCTGGGATCGGGGCCGCTGGCAGAACGTGCCCGCCGTTTGGCCACCGAGCATGAAGCGTTCTATAAATCGGTTCTGCTGGAACCGCGTGGACAGCCCGGCATGGTTGGTGCGCTTCTGGTGCCTTCTGAAGACCCGAACTGCGAAACCGGGGTGATCTATTTCGATGCCGATGCCGTTCTGGGCATGTGCGGACATGGCACCATCGGGTTGGGGGTGACGCTGGCGCATCTGGGCCGGATCGCACCGGGTGCACACCGGATCGAAACGCCTGCTGGCTTGATCTCGATCGATCTGCTGGACGCCAATACTGTACGCGTCACCAATATCGAAAGCCGCCGAGTGCGGGCGTCGGTGTCGATTGAAGTTGCAGGCTTTGGGCAGGTGACGGGTGATCTTGCTTATGGCGGTAATTGGTTCTTTATTGTCGACCCCAGCCCGATTGCGGTGGAGACCGGCAACATCCGCGCCCTGACAGATCTGACCATTGCTATCCGCGAAGCCTGTATCGCGCAGGGTTTGACCGGCGAGAACGGAGAAGACGTGGATCACGTGATCTTGCAGGGCGAATCCCCGTCGCAGGGCATTCACAGCCGCAACTTCGTGCTGTGCCCGGACAATGAATACGACCGATCCCCGTGTGGCACGGGCAGCTCGGCGCGTCTGGCCTGTCTGGCGGCGGATGGGGTGCTGGCGCCGGGGGAGGAGATCATACAGGAAAGTGTGATCGGCAGCCCCTATCGGCTGAGCTATCAACCCGGCCCAACTGGTGGGGTTATCCCGACCCTGACCGGTCAGGCGCATATTATGGCCGAGGGCAAATTGATTTTTGCGCAGAACGATCCGTTCCGCGGAGGGATCTACCTGTGACACACCAAAACCGGGGACCGGTGTAATGCGGCCCCCGGACATGACGAAATAACTGAGAACATCTGGCCATGCAGCAAGACACTAAAGCGGATATTGTTGTGATCGGCGCGGGTATCGTCGGGATCAGCGCTGCGTTGGAGCTGCAAAATCGCGGCAAGCAGGTTCTGGTGCTGGATCGCGAAGGTACCGGGGCAGGGGCGTCAAAAGGCAATGCCGGGGCGTTTGCCTTTACCGACATCGTGCCACTCGCCACGCCTGGGATCATGCGCAAAGCGCCGAAATGGCTGCTCGATCCGCTGGGCCCGCTGTCGGTGCCACCCGCTTATGCGTTGAATATTGCGCCTTGGATGCTGCGGTTCTGGCGGGCCAGTTGGCGGGACCGCTATGCCGCGTCGCTGTCGGCGCAGGCCGATTTGATGGATCATTGCCGCGCGGCGCTGGAGCGTCAGATCAAAGAAGTGGATGGTGAGGCTCTTATACAGCGCGATGGTCAATTGCAGTTGTTCGAAAGCGAAGCCGAGTTCCGTGCCAGCCTGCCCACGTGGGACCTGCGCCGCGATCATGGCATCCCCTTTGATCTGCTGGACAGTCCGGATGCGATTGCCGATATTCAGCCCGGTTTGGATCGTCGGTTTACCCATGCAGGATTTACGCCCACCTGGATGAACACGGTCGATCCGGCCCGTTGGACCAGCCATCTGGCGGCTCAGTTCACCGCGCGTGGAGGTCGTGTCGAAGTTGCAGGCGTCACGTCATTGACGCCAACCGAAGCGGGTGTGCGCATGACGACGGCCAGCGGTGAAATTTCAGCCGGTCAGGTGATCGTGGCGGCCGGGGCATGGTCGCATCAATTGGCGGAGTCTCTGGGGGATCACATCCCTCTGGAGACGGAGAGGGGTTACAACACCACCCTGCCAGAGGGGGCCTTTGACCTGCGGACACACCTGACTTTTGGTGGGCATGGATTTGTTGTGACACGGATCAATGGCGGTGTGCGTGTCGGCGGTGCAGTGGAACTTGGAGGGCTGAAACTGGCCCCGAATTACAAACGGGCCGACACATTGTTGGCCAAAGCCGGACGGTTTCTGCCCAAGCTGAACCTTGAAGGCGGCACCCAATGGATGGGTTTTCGTCCGTCGTTGCCTGATAGCCTGCCGGTCATCGATCGTGCGGCCCGCGCGCCGCAGGTTCTTTACGCCTTCGGCCACGGCCATCTGGGGCTCACTCAATCCGCAGGCACGGCAGAGCTGATCGCTGATCTGGCCATGGATGCGAAGCCAGTGCTTGACGTGACGCCTTATGCATCCACACGGTTTTGATCCGTAATGGGCGATAACAATCATATCGACTTCCGGGGCGCTGGGCGCCTGTCACATACCATGACTGAGGAACCAAATGCGTAGCAGCAAAACGATACATGTGATCTCGGCCCATGCCGAAGGTGAAGTTGGGGATGTCATCGTCGGGGGTGTCACGCCACCACCCGGTGACACGATCTGGGCGCAGCGCAGTTTCATTGCGCAGGACCAGACGCTGCGCAATTTTGTCCTCAACGAACCGCGCGGTGGAGTGTTCCGCCATGTCAATCTGCTGGTGCCGCCAAAACACCCCGAAGCGGACGCAGCGTGGATCATCATGGAACCCGAAGACACGCCGCCCATGTCCGGATCGAATTCGATCTGTGTCTCGACCGTGCTGCTGGATGGCGGGATCATTCCGATGCAGGAACCCGAAACGCAAATGGTTCTTGAGGCCCCGGGTGGATTGGTCCGGGTGCGGGCGGAATGCAGCAATGGCAAGGCCCAGCGCATTTTTGTGCAGAACCTGCCCAGTTTCGCCGACAAGCTGTCAGTTCCGCTCGAGGTGCCGGGGGTGGGCGCGATCACCGTGGATACGGCCTATGGCGGCGACAGTTTCGTGGTGGTTGACGCGCAGGCGCTGGGCTTCGAAATCGCTGAACACGAAGCTCGCGATATTGCCCGGCTGGGCATAAAGATCACCAATGCCGCGAATGAACAGCTTGGGTTTTCGCATCCCGAGAACCCGGATTGGGACCATATCTCGTTCTGTGCCTTCTGCGGCCCGCTCAGTGAAACCGAAGCCGGATTCACCGGAAAGTCTGCGGTGGCGATTCAGCCAGGCAAGGTTGACCGCTCGCCCACGGGAACGGCGGTGTCTGCACGGATGGCGATTATGGCAGCGAAAGGGCTGATGAAACCTGGCCAGAGTTTCGAAGCGGTGTCGATCATCGGGTCCCGTTTCACCGGGCGGATCATCGACACCGCGCAAGTTGGGGATCGCGCGGCGATCATTCCCGAAATCAGTGGCCGCGGATGGATCACCGGCATTCATCAGCACATGCTGGACCCGGATGATCCATGGCCGGGTGGCTATCGCCTGTCGGACACTTGGGGTGTTTAAACACGCTGGTGCGTGTCCTGGCTGAGGTCCTGCAGATGCCTAATCTTCGGTTCGGCTTGGAAAAACTGTGAAAAATCGATAGGTCTGACCAAAACGCAGCAGGAATATTCGGACATGGCAGGAAAACGTGCGATCACCAAGCAAAGCTTACCGGATGTCATTGCTGATGATCTGCGCGAACGCATCCTGAGCGGTGAGCTTGCCGAGGGCGAAACCATACGCCAAGAGGCATTGGCCGAAGAATACGCTGTTTCGAGAATGCCGATCCGAGAGGCGCTTAAACGTCTGAATGCCGAAGGTCTGGTACAATGGGCCAACAATCGCGGTGGGTCGGTTACGAAACATTCGCTCAGCGAGATTGGTGAGATTTTCGATCTGCGTATCCTGATCGAAGTAGACCTGTTTCGACAGGCCATTCCAATTATGACATCGACTGACTTTGCGCGATGCGAGGAAATCCTGGCCCAGATGGAGGCGTCATACGACGAAAACGACGTGGGGACGTGGGGGATATTGAACTATCAGTATCACTCGGCGCTTTATGCTGCCTCGCAGCGGAAACTGACCAATGAGTTGCTGGATCGCGTCAGCCTTCAATCTGACCGGTATGTGCGGATGCACCTGAGTGTGATGAAGCAGCGCGAACCTGCCAAAAAGGAACATCGCGATCTGCTGCGGCTGGCGCAAGCGGGCAAGGTGGATGAAGCTTGCGCGCTGTTGGAAAGCCATATTCAACGCACCAAAGACCAACTTCTGGATATGATCGCTTCTAAACGCGCGGCCGAGGAGTCATGAGGTGGGGCTTGTAAGTCAGGTCATTTTGGATACAATATCCACAATCAGAAGATTCTGACAAACGAGGTCACAATGACATTCACCCCGCATGGTAAACATCTGATCGCCGGCAACTGGTTGGCTGGGGATGATTTCTTCGCGTCGCAGCCCGCGCATGGGCCGTCGCACCGGTTTTCGAAAGGGCGTATTGCAGATATCGATGCTGCCGCGCAGGCTGCGGAAGAGGCGTTCTGGAGCTTTGGGTATTCCACCCGCGAAGACCGTGCGGCCTTTCTGAATGCCATTGCGGATGAGATCGAGGCGCGCGCCGATGCAATCACCGAAGTCGGAACGCAGGAAACCGGTCTGCCCGAGGCCCGCCTGCAAGGCGAGCGGGGCCGGACGACCGGCCAGCTGCGCCTGTTTGCTGCACATATCCTGAACGGTGATTACCTGGACCGCCGCCACGACGCGGCTTTGCCGGATCGCGCCCCCTTGCCGCGACCTGACCTGAAAATGATCCAACGCCCGATCGGCCCGGTTGCGGTGTTTGGCGCTTCGAACTTCCCGCTGGCCTTTTCCACGGCTGGAGGCGATACCGCTGCGGCATTGGCCGCCGGTTGTCCTGTCGTCGTCAAGGGGCACAGTGCCCATCCGGGTACGGGCGAGATTGTGGCCGAAGCTGTCCTTGCTGCCATCGCACGCTGCAACCTGCATCCTGGCGTGTTCAGCCTGATCCAGGGCGGCGACCGCGCCGTGGGATCGGCGCTGGTGCAGCATCCTTTGATCAAGGCCGTCGGTTTCACTGGGTCTCTGGCTGGCGGTCGTGCTCTGTTTGACCTCTGCGCCGCGCGTCCCGCGCCGATTCCGTTCTTTGGCGAACTTGGTTCGGTCAATCCGATGTTCATTCTGGATGCTGCGCTAGCGAACCGAGGCGAAGACATGGCAAAAGGCTGGGCCGGATCGCTGACCATGGGAGCAGGGCAGTTCTGCACCAACCCCGGCGTGTCCGTGATGTTGGCTGGCGAGGCCGCAGATCGTTTCGCCGACGCTGCACAGGCCGCCTTAGCTGAGGTTCCGGCGCAAACCATGCTGACAGACGGTATCGCTGATGCTTACCGCTCCGGGCAGACCCGCATCGCGGCAAGTGCTGGCGTTCAGGAGGTTCTGACTTCGGTGTGTGACCAGCGCAGCGCGTCACCTTACCTGTATCGGACAGATGCCAAGACCTGGCTGTCGAATGAAGCGCTTGCCGAGGAAGTCTTTGGCCCGTTGGGTGTTATCGTGACCGCCGAGACCTCTGAAGAGATGCAAGCCGTGGCGCGCAGTTTGCAAGGTCAGCTGACCTGCACCCTGCATATGGATGACGCCGATCTGGATACGGCTCGTTCGTTGATGCCGATCCTGGAACGCAAAGCGGGGCGTGTCCTGGCCAACGGGTTCCCAACCGGGGTCGAGGTCTGCGACAGCATGGTGCATGGCGGCCCTTATCCGGCATCGACCAATTTCGGTGCAACCTCGGTCGGGACGCTGTCGATCCGGCGGTTCCTGCGCCCGGTGTGTTATCAGAACCTGCCCG
This sequence comes from Ruegeria sp. CDSA021, assembly GCF_059612325.1. Lineage (NCBI taxonomy): Bacteria > Pseudomonadati > Pseudomonadota > Alphaproteobacteria > Rhodobacterales > Roseobacteraceae > Ruegeria > Ruegeria sp. CDSA021. The sequence goes on along the minus strand of NZ_JBXWQJ010000020.1, from coordinate 11,850 downwards.
ATGCGTTGTTGCCGGAACAGATCGGCTGATCTGTCCTGAACGCTTAAAAGACCGCGTGCAACCCGAGCGGGTTCTGATTGGTAAAAGAAACGGCGGCACCTGGATCAGGTGCCGCCGCTTTTAGTCAGTAGGTTACCGAGAGCACCCACAGATTGATCAGCGAGGACAGGATCGTTTGATCGAGTGTGGGCGTGGCGTCCTCCGATCCTAGTGTTCACAACGTGGCGCGTTCGGCTTTTCCGCTTTGATCTGCCAGCCGTGCAGCAACGGACGCGACTGCGAGATCCTGAAGCCCGACGCCTGTGCCATCGAAAAGAGTGATCTCGTCATCAGAGGTTCGTCCGGGGTGGTCGTTGTTGATGACCGACCCGATGGAGGTAATCCGGTCTTCTGTGAGCGTTCCATCAGCGATGGCGTGCTGCGCCTCACCGATCGAGATGGACTGGGCGACCTCATCGGTAAAAACAGTGGCATGGGATACAAGCGCCGCGTCGACCTCTTGTTTGCCTTTGGTATCGGTGCCCATACAGGCCAGATGCGTGCCGGGCTTGATCCAGTCTTTCATCAGCAAAGGCTCAAAGGCCGATGTGATGGTGATGATGACATCTGCCTGCGCGCCCAGCTCTTCTTGCGTGACCGCCTCAAACTCCAGACCGATCTCGGCGGCGACTTCGCCCAGACGCGGCAGCATCTCGGGGTGGGGGTTCCACGCGACCACCTTTTCGAAATCACGCTGTTCAGCTGCGGCGCGCAGTTGGAAGGTGGACTGGTGGCCGGCGCCGACCATGCCCAGCACCTTGGCATCCTTGCGGGCCAGATGCGCGATGGACACTGCCGAGGACGCAGCGGTGCGTACGGCGGTCAGGTAGTTGCCGCCAACCAGTGCCGACAACCGCCCGGTATCGGGGTCGAACAGGAAGACGGTGGACTGGTGGTTGGTTAGCCCCTTGTCCATGTTGCCGGGCCAATAGCCGCCGGATTTGACGCCCAGCACCTGACCGGCGCGGTCGAAGCCGGATTTGAAGCCGTAAAGCGCGTCGGCATAGCCGATGGCCTCACGAATGACGGGGAAGTTATAGGCGTCACCACGCGCCATGGCGGCGAAGACGTTCTGTACCGCGTCAAACGCCTCAGCGCGGCCGACCAGTTGCTGGCAGAGGTCTTCTCCAACGATGAGCAGGGGTTTTTCGGGCATATCTTTCATGATCCTTCTCTCGCCTTAGAACGCCTTGCCGCGCGCAGAAACGGGCCATAGGGTTTCGACCTTGCCGCCCCGCACGCCCACATACCAGTCATGCACGTTGGCGGTCGGGTCGCAGTGGCCGGGCACCAGATGCAGCTTGTCATTGACCTTCAGAACGCCCCCGGGGTCTGCAACAACGCCGTGCTCGTCGGAACATTTGACATATTCCACATCGGTGCGCCCGAAGATCACCGGTAACCCGCTGTCCACGGATTGAGCCTTTAGCCCCGCATCCACGATGGCCTTGTCGGCCTTGGCGTGGCTCATCACGCTGGTGAGGATGAAGAAAGCGTTTTCCCATTCTCCCCGGTCAATGCGGTTGCCGTCTTTGTCGAGGATGCGGCCATAGTCGGCATCCATGAACGCGTAAGAGCCGCATTGCAATTCATTGTAAACGCCCGAGGTGCTCTCGAAGTAATAGGACCCGGTGCCGCCGCCACCGACGATGTCGCAGTCCAACCCTTCGGCCTTCAACCCGTCCACAGCGTCTTTCACCTGCGCCACGGCGATGTCGATCTTGGCCTTGCGATCCTCGTAAAGGTCCATGTGCTGCATCGCACCCTGATAGGCCTGAATGCCGGCAAACTTCAGCCCTGGGGCCGCGTCGATGGCCTTGGCAATGGCGATTACATCCGCCGTGGTGGTCACGCCGCAGCGGCCCGCGCCGCAGTCGATCTCGACCAGACATTCAATTTGGGTGCCATGGCGCTCAGCCGCCTCTGACAGGTCGGCCACGTTGTCGATATCGTCGACACAGCAGATCGTGCGCGCACCCAGCTTGGGCATCCGCGCCAGCCGGTCGATCTTGGCCGGGTCTCGCACTTGATTGGACACAAGCACGTCCTTGATGCCACCGCGGGCAAAGACCTCGGCCTCGGACACTTTCTGACAACAGACACCGCAGGCACCGCCCAGCTCGACCTGAAGCCGCGCCACGTCGACGGATTTGTGCATCTTGCCATGCACCCGGTGGCGCATTCCATGGGCTTCGGCGTAATCACCCATTTTCTTGATGTTGCGTTCCAAAGCGTCCAAATCCAGCACCAGCGCCGGGGTCTGTATCTCGGACGCGTCCATTCCGATGGCTGCGGGGATGTCAAAGCCAACCTCAAGCTGGTCAATGTTCACAGGCTTGTTCATGTTTTCCTCCTCAGCCCTGGGTCCAGGGCAGTTTATCCAGATCCACATTACCGCCGGTGATGATCACGCCGACGCGTTTGCCTTTGAATACCTCGGGGTGTTTCAGGATAGTCGCCAGAGGCACCGCGCAACTGGGCTCCATAACGATACGCAGGTATTTCCAGGTGATCTTCATCGCCGCGATGATCTCGTCCTCACTGGCGGTGTGAATGTCGGTCACAAAATTCGACACGAAGTGCCAGGTGTTTTCCTTCAGCGGCACTTTCAGCCCGTCGGCGATGGTAACCGGCGCGTCATCAGCGATGATGTGACCGGCCTTGAAACTGCGATAGGCATCATCGGCCTGTTCCGGTTCCGAGGCATAGATCTTCACCTCGGGTGCCAGATTTGAAAACGTCAGGCAGGTGCCCGAAATCATGCCGCCACCACCAATGGGAGCGACTACCGCGTCCAGACCGTTGGTCTGTTCCAGCAGTTCCGCCGAGCAGGTCGCCTGACCCGCGATCACGCGGGGGTCGTTATAGGGGTGCACAAACTCGCCACCCGTGCGTTCCTGCACTTCGGCAAATACTGCCTCGCGCGAACTGGTCGAGGGTTCGCATTCGGTGATGATGCCGCCGTAGCGGCGCACTGCATCTTTCTTGGCTTGCGGCGCGGTGCGCGGCATCACGACGTTGCAGGGGATACCTCGCCGACCTGCCGCATAAGACAGGCTAAGCGCATGGTTGCCTGAGGAATGAGTACAGACCCCGCGCTTGGCGGCTTCGTCCTTCAGGCCGAAGACCGCGTTACAGGCCCCACGCACCTTGAAGGCCCCGGCCTCCTGGAAGCTCTCGCATTTGAAGAACAGCTGCGCGCCGGTCAGTTCATCAAGGTAATCGGACCTTAAAACCGGGGTGCGGTTGATATGGGGTTTGATCCGCTCATGCGCCTCGCGCATATCTGCAAGGGTCAGGCAATCGGCTGTGGTCATCGCGTCCAACATCAAATTCCTCCTTACGCTGCGGATTGCATGGGGGTGGCGTGGCCCACGCGGAAATACGCCTGCGCCGCCGCCACACCGCTGCCCAACTCGATCGGATAATCCAGATCGGCCATAGCCATTTCGATGGTCGCCAGACCAGACAGAACCATCACATCCGTGAGGCTGCCCAGATGGCCGATGCGGAAGGCTTTGCCGTTCATCTCGCCCAGACCAATGCCAAAGCTGACGCCATAGGCATTGAAGGCGTGATCCGTCAGGGCATTGCTGTCGAAGCCGTCGGGTACAAAGATCGCGCTGACAGTATCCGAGTAGAGATCCGGCGACTGCGCCACCAGTTCCAGCCCCCACGCAGCCGTTGCCTTGCGCACGCCTTCGGCCAAACGGAAATGGCGGGCATAGACGTTATCCAGCCCTTCCTCGAACAGCATCTTCAGGCTTTCACGCATCCCGTAGATCAGCTGCAGTGGTGGGGTGTAAGGGAAACCACCGGATGCGTTGGCGTTCATCATGTCGCGGAAGTCAAAGAAAGTGCGTGGCAGGTTTGCCGTCTCCATCGCGGCCAGCGCCTTGGGACTGACACACAAGATCGCCATGCCAGTGGCCAGCATAAAGCCCTTTTGCGAGCCGGACACAGCAATATCAACGCCCCAGTCGTCGAATTCAAACGGCATCGACGCCAGTGAACTGACGCAATCCACAAACAGCAACGCCGGGTGCGTGCTGGCGTCCATCGCCTTGCGCACCGCCGCGATATCCGAGCGCACGCCGGTGGCGGTTTCGTTATGGGTCACCAGAACCGCCTTGATCTCATGGCTATTATCGGCGGCCAGAGCCTCGGCAAATTTCTGTGCCGGAGCGCCACTGCCCCAAGGGCATTCGATGATCCGCACATCCAGCCCATGCCGTTGACACAGGTCGATCCAGCGGTGGCTGAACATGCCATACCGCGCCACCAGAACCGCGTCACCCGGGCTGAGTGTATTGGTCACCGCCGCCTCCCACCCGCCCGTGCCGCTGGCCGGGAAGGTGATAACCTGGCCCTGAGCTGTGCCGAACACCTTCTTGGTGTCTTCAAGCACCGGCGTGAAAGTTTCGACAAAATCCGGTGCGCGGTGGTCCTGGGTCTGAACCTGCATCGCAAGACGCAGACGGTCGGGGATGTTGGTGGGCCCCGGAATGAAAACTGGGTTCTGTTGAGACATCGCGTACTCCTCCGAATTGGTAATATGATCTTACCAAGGTGGGAGATTTGCAATTTTCTCGAAAAAGTTTTTCACTGAGTGAAAAATTAACTTAACGCCTTGAAAGAAATGAAAGAGATGATTTTTCATAAATGAGGAAAGAAAACTTGGTTTTGAAAAAAATGCTGCGAACCCTAAAATCAGCCCCCTAATCACACAGGAAAATACCGGTGCAGAATCAAAAAAAACCGCGTGGACGACCCAAATCAATCTTCAAGGAAAGCTCGGCAGGAACATTGCAGTCCCTCGACCGGGCGTTGGAAACATTGACGACGGTGGCTGCGCTGGAGCGGTGCACGCTCAGCGATCTCAGCAGGGAAACCGGTGTACCAACGGCTACAACGCATCGCATCCTGACCACCCTGTCCAATCGCGGCTATGTCAGTTTTGATGAACAGCGCCAGGAATGGATGATCGGGATCGAAGCCTATCGGACCGGCACTTCTTATCTGAAACGCAACAATGTGGTCGAGATCGGTCGGCCGATCCTGCGCAGGCTCATGCGCGACTCGGGCGAGACTGCAAATATGGCGATGCCGGATGGCAAGTATGTGGTGTTCGTCAATCAGATCGAAACCAGCAATCCGATCCGTGCCTTTTTTCCACACGGCGCACGAGCACCTATGTACGCGTCAGGAACCGGCAAAGCCCTGCTGGCTGAAATGACCTCAAACGCGCTTGATACGTTTTTGTCTGATATCACCTTCGAGCCCTACACGGATCGCACCCATCGGTCTGAGGTATCCTTGCTGGAAGACCTCTCTCTAATCCGGCAACGTGGCTGGTCGTTTGATGATGAAGAGCGGTACTCGGGCATGTCCTGCACAGGCGCTGCTATTTTGAACCAGTTCGGTATCCCCTGCGCGGGCGTTTCGGTTTCGGGCCCGACGGCACGGATCAACAAGTCCAACGCCGCCTATTTCGGTGAAATGGTCCTTGAAGCAGCGCGAGAGATCACAACGGCTATCGGCGGTCAGGCGCGTTGATGCCTGGCCGTTTTGTACGCGGCTGAGTGCTACAGTGATGGTCCTAAACTGATCGGCAGCAGCTTGGTGTGGTCTTGGCGTCTTTTGGGGCAGCGGGTCTTGTCAGATGACACGGATCGTCCACGGCCGAATGACAAGTGGCACATGGGCGAAGTCGTAATCATGATCTGTAGCAAGAAGCACTGGGTGAGGCGGGCGATATGCATTACCCTTCGCATACGCGCTAAGGAGTAGTTGCGATGGGCACTTTGGTTGTCACTGAAGCAGAGTTGAGAAATTGTCTTCCAATTGACAAAGGGTCGCTCGGCGCAACCGAACAGTCCTTTTCGTGGATTTCGGAAGGGCGTGTTTCAATGCCGCCTGTTATGCATATCGACGTTGATGAGGATAGCGCTGTCGACACAAAGGGCGCTTTTGTGAATGGCCTTGAGCATCTTGCTGTCAAAATCGCCACCGGCTTCTTTCGGAACCCGCAGATCGGACTGCCCAGTTGCAGTAGTATCATCGCTTTGATGAGCGCAAAGACAGGTGCCTTTGATTGTATATTCCTAGACAACGGATATTTGATGAACCTGCGCACCGGACTTGCCGGTGCGGTGGCTGCAAAGCACCTGGCACCCCAAGAAATCAAAACTGTCGGCGTGGTCGGCACAGGCGTACAGGCCCGATATCAGATTGAAAGCCTCGCCCTTGTGCGTAGATTCGAACGCCTTCTGGTTTTTGGGCGCAACGCGGTATCTGTTTCGAGATATTGTGCTGAAATGGCAAATCTTCTTAGAATTCCGGTGGAACCCTGCCAGTCCCTCGCGGAGTTGGTGACGTCTGCGCAAGTTGTCGTCACTACGACCCCTGCGACGGAACCAATCATCATGGCCGAATGGCTTCACAGTGACTTGCACATCACTGCCATGGGGTCGGATTTGCCTGGTAAACAAGAACTACATTCGAACGTACTCGAGCGCGCAAACGTTGTGGTTTGTGATGTGATTGATCAGTGTGTCATCGGCGGCGAGCTTCAGAATTTAGGCGAAGGCAGCAGAAAAGTACTAGAACTCGGTTCAATCATTTCAGGAGCGGACCAATTTTCGCGCCCAACTGGTGCCGTGACGATCTGCGACTTGACGGGAACTGGCGCACAAGACACCGCGATCGCGGTAGAAGCCTTTTACCGTGTGAAGGCTGCTAAATTGGGAGCTTCGCTCTGAAAAGAGTTAGAAGCTGATATTCCCTTCCACGTACCGGACGGCAGCTTCCGCCCGCAAACCAGATGTTACAGATTTCACTGATTGACCGTTCCTGAGCCCCAGACAGTCGTTCAAATGCGATGTGGCGTGGTTGAAATTCAGGCGGGATCATAATCATCGCAACCAACGACGCAGACTATGCGTGCTTGTTAAACTGCCGTAACTTGACCACATGCCAAAGCCAGAGATCAGAAAACTTGCTGCTATCGTTTCGATCGATGTCGTAGGGTACTCGGGCCTTATGCAAAGAGACGAGGCAGGCACTCTGGCGCGGCTCGGCATGTACTTTGACGGCATCGTTTCACGTCTGGTCTCGACTCATAACGGGCGTGTAGTCAAATCGATGGGCGACGGCCTACTGATTGAGTTTCCTACTGCTGTTGATGCGGTCGCTTGCGCGCTGGAAGTCCAGACGGTTATGGCTGACCGTGAAGCCGATAACCCGAGTAAACAAAAAATCACCTTTCGCATTGGAGTAAATCTTGGTGATATTGTTGTCATAGGCGACGATATCTTTGGAGACGGTGTCAATCAGGCGTCCCGACTTCAAGAAATTGCCAAACCCGGTGAGCTCTGCGTCTCCGGGAGCGTTTTGGACCAAGTCAAAGAAAAGATTGAGCATTCGTTTGTAGATATTGGCCATCGAAAGCTGAAAAACATCATTCAGCCTGTCCGCGCCTATCGTTCGACTTTGACAGCTTCCGGTGAAGAGGCGAAGCCAATTGGGTGGCCTTTCCTCACAGCGGCGAAAAGTGAACCGGTCACTGCAGGTGGATGTCTGTGCGGCGCAATTCGGTATCAGATCTGGTCTCTGCCAGTTGCAGTCGGTTTTTGTCATTGTAGGCATTGCCAACTAGCTCTTGGCTCTCCTGTGAATGCATGGGCGATTTTTGAGAAGCCAAATGTGACTTTCGAGGGTGAGAAACCCGGTTTGTATGCTTCTTCGAAGCTCTCTGAGCGAGCCTTTTGCAAGAATTGTGGGACGAGCATTTATACCGACATTAGCGACATCGGGTATTATTCAATCCGGGTTGGAACACTTGACAACCCAGCCGATTTTCCACCCGAACTGCACTATGGGGTGGAAAGTCAAATCCCGTGGGTCGACATACATGACGACTTACCCAGAATTAGAACAGAAGAAGATCCGCGGATGTCCTCTTGTTGGGTTTCTGTAGGCGAGCCAAGTTCTGGACCAACACCGTCGTCTTCTGAGACGCGCGTTGCTAACAGGCAAAAAAGAAAGAAGTCCGATCAGACCTGAGACAGTGAGTAACGGCAACTTTGTCCGCGGTCCCGACCTCCAAATTGATTGCGATTTTGCGATTACCGCTAAAGTCCGGAATGCGGGCTGCGACCGTAGCATTTGAAAACCGTGCTCAAGTTCGGCTTTGGGTCGTTGGATGTATCGTGGAGAACGGGGCAGGGGCTTGTGCTGCGTCTGCACCGAGGTCTGCTGTGAGCCCAATTTGACTGATGCTGCGCGGTGCTCCAATGAAGGCGACGCGCAGAAAGCGGACTTTACAAAGTCCTGTTGATCTCCCTTAGTCGCCCTTTGACACAACCCATTGGCGACTGCGTTCACCGGCATTAGAAAACAATTCGGGTTCTTACACCGAACAGAGTAATTTGGTCCTGATTGGGGCTCAGAAGCGGGTCGGAAATGAGTTGTACCGATGGCGTGATCTGCAATCCGGGTGAGATTGAAAACCGGTAGAATGCTTCGAGCGTGAACTGGTCACCGTCTATGCCTCTTGCCTCGGCCCAGTTCAGGCCCAGCCCGGCCAAATCGGTATTGCGACCATAGTAGCCCAGACCCGCAGAGACGGACCGGTCATAAAGTGCTGCGGTCCCCTTTGAGGCCCCAGCCCGAAAGAACGGCATCCATTTATTGTCAATAAACCATGCGGCAGAGAACGCAGCGCCGTAATCTTCCGCTCGACTGCCATCGTCAGCCGCATCCGCATGCCAGAGAGTCAAATGGACATTGTCGAAATAGATGCGATCAAAACCGGAAGTGTATCCAAGTTCGAGAGATTTAAAGAGATTGCCATCGCTGAACACATCAAAGTTTGGATCAGACGGGTCAGCATTTGCGTCTGAGACGCTGGCAACGGCGTAAAGGTTCTCGCTCAGCTTTACCCCACCGGCAATACCAAGACCCGGGTTGGGCGCGTTAAGTGTCGGGTTGGTATTGAAGGACAGGTTTTGGAAACCACTGTAGGGGCTTACCAATCCATAGATGTCCACAAAGTCTGTTACATCAATCTGCCCGAATTGCAGCGTCCACGAACTGTTTTCGGCCCTTTGGGTCCAGAACAGGTTGGTCAGCAGCAGACCACTATCGTTGAAGGCTGTTCCCGTGATCGAAAGGGCTCCACCATCTAGCCCAAGGAATTGCGGGGCAACATCAGTGTAACTGTGCCGGTCTTCGATCTTGAATGTCAAAGATCCCCGTTCAGTTGCCTGCCAACTACCGTAGAGGCGCGCAATTCCGCTGGCCGCTTCGCCGGTTCCCAGATCAGCATTCGTGGATTGGCCCAATGCCAAGTAATCAATGTTGAACCGGAACCCACCCTCAGCCAGTCGGTCTTTCCATTGAAACCAACTCGGTGCGACATTGCGTGGAAAATCGGAACGATATTGCGGATCAGTTAGACCATCTCCGGGCTCTAGATCAGCTTCGACCGAAGAGGGCCCAGACAAACCTTGAGCCGACGCTGCATCAGCGAAGGCAATGCTCAATGCGGCAACTAGAAGTCTAATCATTCAGACGCCTTTGCCCCGCCGGTCTTGCGATTTCTCGCCGCCCGGATACGATCAGCGGCACGCTGCTTCCATTCCAGACTGTCTGCCTCGGATTCCAGAGTTTCGACACGTTCCGTCTCTAACTGGAAAGTCGCATTCATAGGCATGAGGCCGTCCACAACCATCATATTCTGAACAGAAGGATCGATCGTCAGCGTGCCCGTCAGCCGAACGGGTTCGTGGAAATAGCTGGGCGTCCAGTCGCCATTCAGCCGTACACGAATCATTTGGTTGGGCGGGGGAGGAGGCATGTGGCTGCACATCCCTCTTTCTGGCACCAAATACGCCACAGGCCGACCGTCCGGATCACTCGGAGCAGGAATGGCAAAGCCCGCGAGTGTGATAGTTTGACCATCGAATTGTTGATTTCCGCTCGTTCCTGCCTTTCTTCGACGTTCAGTCACAACCTCGCGCTGATCGAGTAGCCAGTCGACGTCAATTCCGTCTGACACCAAGGCATCCTCAGTCTCGGTCAGAAGCTCTTGCCAATTCTGCCTCTCTTCTTCGCTGCCACTATCCTGCTGTAGCCTGCCGCGCATCCGTACGACGTAAAGGACATCGTCGAACTGTTCCGCGCTAAGTTCGCGATAGGGGTCTTCAAAGACCTGCGCGGACGGGTCAGGCAGGTCAGACCAGTCCAACGCGGTTCCTGGCGTCGCCATGACAGGATGACCACACCAAACCAACCCTGCAAATACTAAGGAGCGAAACCAATGGTGCATAAATACTCTCCGGCTGTTTAGACAGGTCAATCCAGTGTGTTTTTGTAGATGACGCCGTTCTTCATGATCAGGCGGATCGTTTCAGGGCTTTCCGGCCTCGGATCGGCACCAAACCACTGATCACCCGTGCCAACCACAGAGAAGTCTTCAAGTGGGTTACCATCGATCAGCAGGATGTCCGCATAGGCTCCTTCCTCGATAACGCCCAGTTTGCCTTCGGGATAGGGGTTCATGAACGGCCCGGACAAAGCAGCGATTTCACCGCCAGTAGATGTCATTGCGACCAAAGAGGCGTGGGAGCCAAAGAACTCATTATTGAGATGTTTTTCATAGGCAATTTGAATATTGCAAGCTGCTACAGAACCTACGCAATCCGTGTGAAACCCTCTTTTGGCTGGGCACTCATTCATGTTTTTTATGTAGTCGCCGAAAGCCTGCGTAGCTGACTGTGCCTTTCGTAAGCTGGCTGGGACATCTCGAATGGCAGGAATATCGAAGAGATTCGGATCAAATGCGGTGAGATTGGTTGTGATGTAGGCCCCCTTCTCTTCCATCAGCGCCGATATTTCACAATCAAACATGAACCCGTGTTCAATTGATCGGACACCAGCATTCAGCGCCGCCATGATCGTTTCCTTGCGGTAGGAATGGGCCATGACGTAGCTTTCGTATTCGTTGGCAACCTGCACGGCCGCTTCTAGTTCTGCCGTCGATCCAGCCAACAACTGCCACGGGTCAAACACTGAAACTACACCGCCTGATTGCATGTACTTCAGTTGTGTTGCTCCCATCCGGAAGTTGTTACGAGCAAACTTGTACATGTCAGAGACGCTGTCGACTTCTTGGGCCATATTCAGACGGCTGAAGTTCGAAGACTGGCCAACAGGCGCCGTAAAGTTGGCGAAATCAGCATGGCCACCACGCGTACTTAGAAAAGCAGCCGCAGGGTAGAAACGCGGCCCGGCAATGGTCCCGGTGTCGATTGCGCGGCGAAGACCTCCATTAGCGCCACCTGCATCTCTTACGGTGGTAAAGCCTTGCATTAAGTACATCTCAGCCATTTGAGTGCCGTGAATCGCGAGGTCTTCCCAAGTGCTGTTGGCTTCCATTGCGGGCAACGTGGGTCCTGGCAGCATCAGGTGTGCGTGATTTTCGATGAAGCCGGGAGTCAGTGTCCTCCCTTCTCCGTCAATAACCGTAGCATTGGGGGCATCAATCACTTCAGTTGATACGGCCTTAATCAGGTTGCCCTCGACCAATACGCTGGCATTCTCGATGCGCTGTTCACTCACTCCATCGAAGATGTGCACGTTGGTAAACAACGTTTGGGGTTCTTCCTGATCCTGAGCCTGCGCGGACGCTGAAAAAGCAAAACCTGCAGCGACAATTACCGTCGAGCAAAGCGACATTCGTAGACCGGACATAAGTTCTCCCTTCATATTCGTGTTTTGCAAACTGTAGTCCGAAATATCTTGGGTCGG
>NZ_JBXWQJ010000019.1:0-56274 GCF_059612325.1 Ruegeria sp. CDSA021 | reverse complement strand
TCAGGCGGCCATTGGTTGACCCGGCTAATTGGCTTCAATGTAGGCGTTGAGATTGGCCAGTTGGTTGTCATAGCGGCAGCCTTTCTGGCTGTTGGACTTTGGCGCAAGGAACCGTGGTACAGATCGCTCATCGTGGTACCGGCGAGTTTTGTCATCGCTTTGGTGGGCGCCTTCTGGACTGTCGAGCGGACTCTTGCAGCGTTGACATAAGGCCTGGGCATCAAGTTTTTTGACAGCCCGCTTTGGGTTGTTCGCGGCCTAATGCACTTGAAGAGCCTATGCGTTCGAGTGCCCAAATCGCGTTCACACGTGTCGAAATCGCCACTGGGAATATCCGTAGCACCCAAAAGACAACAAGCCGAAATCACAGAAGCTGACATCGGTGCAGCACGCGGCGGACGGCTGCTTTCTGCCCATCGCGTCGGATTCGGCTTACCGGGGTAACGGCAAGTATGGGCTCGGAGCAGACATCCGACTAGTTCTGTCGAATGACTACTTTGTGTCGGTTACCAGCCCCTGCCCAATCAATGGATCAGCTTCTGCAGTTCCCTGTCAGTGCGGATCAATTCATTGATGGTCTTGCGCAGTTCCTCAGCTTCTCTGGACCTTTGTCCATGTCTCCAGGACGGATGGTCAGGTCCTGATGCATGCCCACCTCTAGCCCCATGCATGCGGCAGACACTCCAGCCTCGAACGGCGGGTGCGCGGCACCGCTTGCCAGTGGATTTCGCTGCGGCGATACATCTGGGCGCATCATTGAGCCGTTTGGTGGGGTCCATGAGGTTGTCGTCACTTTTTGTCATCCGACCGCCCCCCGTTTTGAACATTGCCAACGATTGCCTGCCCACCATCATTGACCTCGACGCGCTCGACGCGGACGGTTTGATCTGCCTTGGATCGATACCGTTTCAGGGTTTCAACCTGATTGGTGAAAGTGCGCGAAAGTTTGTTGAGCGCTCGTTCCGCTGAATCTTGCTGTGGAAGAGATTTTACGTGATTGAGCCTGCGCGCCATCATCATCGTTGCCTGATGGATCGCGCCCATTTGTATTGCCAGCATGGCTTCGATCTCGTCTTGCGGCCCTACCCCGGCAACAACGGACATCACGAAGTTCGACGCGTTCTCAGAAACTGAGCTGTCCTGTTGTCCGAGAATTGCGACTTGATCCATCACGCCTTCGAAGAACCGATAATCGATTGTGCCGAGCTCATGCATCGCTAAAGCACAAGCCGCCTTTGGATCTTTTCCTTTGTGGCCAACTGTAAGTCTCCGCGCCTCTTCATCGAAGTCCAACTTGATGTCCGGGGCCCGAACGCTTGATTTCTTCCGTTCCTTCAAATCCGCAATCGCATTGGTCTCCGCTTCGGTAAGCTCGGAATTCTTTGTCTGCAGATCGTTGCCTTTGTCTTTCTGTGTCTTGCTCATGTCCGCCTCGCGTAACAGGGAGTGGTTAGTATTAGTGTTCCGTTTCAGAACCGATGGACCGTCGAGAAATCGGCCTGACGGGTTCTGATTTGGAACCATGGGGGGTCTTTGGGTTCTCAAACGGAACCACAGAGGATGCTGACGGGTCCGTCTCAGAACCGCGTTTTGTTTTTTTGGGCTGCCAGAGCCGCCAGTTGTTAGTGGCGGCTTTTTTGCCGGACCGGGTTTGTGTGGTCTTAGTCGTTAACCGCCATTCGTGGGCGCGACGGTGATACCAGTTGCCTTCCTGCTCCAGCACAAGAAAGCCTTTGTCTTTCAGATCCTCGAAAGCGCGCTGAACGGTGGCCTTGCCCAACCCCAAGATTTCTGCCGCCTCGTTCATTGACAGAAACAGCTTGCCGTTGTTGCCGCCATTGAAGCGGGTGTGAAGCTCCAGCCAGAGCTTCACTGCAGGTCCGGACAGAGCACGCCACGCCGGGGACTTGATCATGGCGTACGGCAGAGGAACGTATTGACCCTCATCCGACCTTTTGCCATTGGGAGACCGGCGTCTACTCATTGCGATACCCCCGCTGGAAGTGTTCGGGCAACTTATCCAGTTCGGGCATGTCGCGGCCGATATGCGCCCGGACGAGCTGAGTTAGGCCAGATTTGGACACACAGTATCCGAGTGTGTCCCATGCCGCTCCCCCGGCCGGAAATTGCGGTCTCTGACGCTGAAACAGCCATTGGATACCGTCCCTGCAGACAGAGACGCGGTAGATACCATGGCGAAAGAGTTCGCCCTGGTAGTTCTCAGCGGTTTCTCGATGATCGGTCTGGGAAAGGGGGCCGTCTTCCAGCCCGCTTTCATAGCTTTGATTGCGCGATTTGGAAAAGGACCCATCAGCCATGCTCGATCCGTCCGTTCCGTAATATCACCCGTTCGACCGAGTTGCTTTGAGGCGACCAGTAGTACCGACGCTCGTTTTGTCTTGTCGGCGCGGGGCATCCTGTGGCATCAACTGGACTTGCTAGGGTGGCAGTTGATGTCACTGGAAAAGCCCCATCTCCGCGCTTGGAGTTGGGGTTTTTCATTATGCAGCCTCGTTGTTGGGATCGGTGCGCCGAGCCGCCAGCCAGGCGTTCAGATCAGCGCCGTGATAGGCGATCCGCCGACCGATGCGAAGAAAGGCCGGACCACACATGCGGTGACGCCATTGAGCCAACTTCTCGCGATTTCCCAGCAATTGCATTTCAGGGTCTTCTGGGAAATAGACCCGGTCGTCATTGAAGACGTTTGCCATCGTTGAAATCCTCTTGGATCAGTTGCGATGGCATTAACTTGCCCTTGCGGCAGGCCCACTAATAGCTGCCGAACTTTGAAAAACTTGTAACGAGTTAATACCGCAGTTGGCTGTGAAAGCTTTTTCAAATTGTAAATTTTTACGAAATTACAATATTTTAAACCTGACCACCACTGCCAGAACCGTATCACTCAGAACGGAATCTCGGAACCGTCGTCTTCGTTGCCTTGGATTGCACTATCAAAATTATCCACGGCTTCGGGGAATTCGGTTTCATCCTCTATATAGGTTGGCGTGGCCCCTCCCTTGGTATTCCAATTCGCTACAGTTGAGATTTCGTCCACCGCCTTTTTCGGAACCAAACCGGTTTCATCGCCAAGTCCGAATTGCACACCGTTTGCTTGCACCCACATCGCAAGGCTTTCTTTGACGCTTTTATTTTTCTGTTGTTTCAAAACAGCCTGCCAAGCTGCCACAGCACAGGCCAGTTTAGGTGAGTACCTGGGTCCGGTTTTGTCGTCCAAGCCCCCTGTAGAAGAGTTTGGAAAGAAAAAACGCGGTCGAATGCCTCGACCATTGAGCCAGCGTTTTAGGTCGTCTACCTCGACAGTTGTCTGCTCCCAATTCGGCTCTTTGAAAACCCACAACTCATCGGCGCCCCTGGCCACCTGAATTGGCCCACCTATATGCAGGCGGCCTTCGCCCGATTGACAACTTACCAAATGATCGAATTCAACTCGCTCTTCTTGATATGGGTCCAGTTCTAGTTTGACAGTATGATAGACCGGCTCTCCCATTATGCTTAAATCTGGCGAGTAGTTTTTAACTCCACGGGCCGGGTAGCTAATTTTCGCGCGAAGACGGTTTCCTAAAATCGCGGCTCTCAGCGCCTTTAGTACAGGCTTCAAATCATCGTAGTCTTGGCGCTGTTTGGTCTTTGGCACGCCATGCTCATCATAGATTCTAACGTTGTCCTCTTGATCCCATAGCTCGACATGCTGAGATGGGTTTTCACCAATTATTAGTATGGCAGCGTCAACTACTGACAATTCGTCACACAGTTTCCAGTAGAACAGTGGATCTTCGTTGTTGCTAACCATCAATTCCTCCAACAAATGAATTCCATTCGGCAAGAAGAGAGCGCCGACGCTCCAACAAATCTGACCGTGCATACGCCCGCTCCACATCAGACCCAACTTGATGGGCCAAAGCTGCCTCTGCCAATTCACGCGGTGCGTTTGCAGCCTCGGCCGCCCAATCCCGAAACGAACTGCGGAAGCCATGAACGGTGACGCCGTCCTGCCGCATCCGGCGCAGCAGCATCAGCATGGACATGTTTGACAGGGGCTGATGCCGCTTTTGACCCTCGAACACATAGTCAGAGGCCAGCGCACGCAACGGCTCCAGAATGGCCAGCATTTCGTCGGTGAGAGGGACACGATGGGCCTGCCCACCCTTCATACGCTCCGCCGGGATGGTCCATAGTCGCGCATCTATATCGACCTCGGGCCATTTCATCTCCAGCACCTCGGAGGTCCGGCAGGCGGTCAGAATGGTGAACTGCAACGCATTGGCGGCCATGGCGGAGCGGGTCAGCAACTCGGCATACAACACGGGCACCTCTTGCCACGGCATCGCGTCATGGTGCTGGACCTTGGCTTTGACGGTAGGCAGCACCTTCCCTTCGCGGATCGCGGTCACCGGGTTCTCGCCTGAGCGGAAGCCCTTGGACTTTGCCACGTCGAGCACAGTCTTGATCCGCTGCGACAGTCGCTTTGCGGTTTCGTGTTTCTCGGTCCAGATGGGGGACAAGCACATCAGCACTTCGGGCTGATCGATGCTGTCGACCGGCATACGGCCGATCTTGGGAAATGCATAGTCGCGTAACGTGTTAAGCCACTGCTGGCCGTGCTTGGCATTCTTCCATGTTGGCAGGCGGTCGATATGAACTTGACGACTGAGTTCTTCGAAGGTCGGGATTTCACGCTGGGCGTTAAACCGAGGGTTCAATCCAGATTTTGCCATGCGTCGATATTCGAGCGCCCTTTCTCGGGCTTGGTTCAGTGTAACGACATCCGCGCCGCCCAACCCGAAATCCGTGCGTAGCGGCGCGCCCTTGCGGTTCTTCTGTCCCTTGACCGTAACGCGTACGATCCAACGCCGTGCACCTGATGGATCAACAACAAGGTACAAGCCAGAGCCGTCGCCATGCCGACCCGGACCAAGATTCTCTACCAGCTTCTTTGTCAGCTTCCCGCTGAGCGCGGCCATGAAAATACCACAAAATATACCACTCAATAACAGTATACGAGTATGATCGGATAAAATCCAACGAAACCCACGAACGCGGCTACAGTCATAAAAGACAGAGGTTTAAACAACGTAGTGTGTCTAACCAAAATTTTAGAAAATCACCAAGTGGCGGACCGAGGAGGATTCGAACCCCCGACCCCTTGATTCGTAGTCAAGTACTCTATCCAGCTGAGCTATCGGTCCGCGTTGGTGAGGCGGTGTTTAGACCTGCCGCCCAGAACGTGCAAGTCGATTCTTCAAAAATAATTCAAAAAGTCATGTCACCACGGGGAAGGCTTATTTCGAACACGGTTCCTTCGGATCCGGTCTGTTTCAGTGTCAGGTCTCCACCATGCCCACGCACGAGTTCCTGGGAAATCGCCAGACCCAAACCAGACCCCCCTTTTCGAACCCCACCCTGAAACGGAGTGAACAGGTTTTCGCGCGCTTTTGGCGGCAGGCCCGGACCTGTGTCGCGGATTTCAATGCACCAGGTGTCCCCATATTCGCAGCCAGCAATCGTTACACGCCCAGGCTTGGCAGATGTCACCAAGGCCTGACGCGCGTTGCGCACAAGGTTCATGATGACCCGGAACAATTGTTCGGGGTCTGCGCGGACGATCAGATCCTCAGGTACTTCGTTCACGATTTCGACGCAGGCATCAGCAACGGCAAGCTGTTCACTGGCTGCCACATCTGCAGCCAGCGACCGCACAGGGACCATCGTCAGTGTGGGGGCAGGCTCTTCCGCGCGACCAAAGGCCAGCGTGCTTTCACACAACGATACCGCGCGTGTAATGGAGTTCACCAGTTTCGGTGCCATCCGACGAACCAGCGGATCGTCGCTGGATTCGATTCTGTCCGTGAACAGCTGTGCCGAGGTCAATATGTTGCGCAAGTCGTGACTGACCTTGGCAACCGCCCCACCCAGCTGTGCCAGCCTCTCGCGTTGTCGCAGTGCCTGTGTCAGATCCGTCTGCAGCATTTGCAGCGCCTCCTCGGCCTCACGCAGTTCAGTCACTTTCGAGTTCGGCGAGATGATGCCCCGCGCGTCTTCGGGCGCGCTGGCATAGCGCTGCATATACCCCACGACGCTTTTGATCGGCCGCACAAGAACCACGCGCACCGCAAGAAACAAAAGCGAAGCGGTGATGATCGAAATGACAAAAGACAAACCAAGAATGCGCAGCCCGTAGTCTACCATCGCCATGCGCAGTGGGGCGCTGTCCGTGGTGACTTCGATCAACAGCCCAGCGCCCTTGACCGGTTCGCCAATGACTCGAATTATTTCGTTCTCGGGTGTAAAAATCCGGCTCATCGCATCACGGATCAATACCAAGGGACCCGCATCGCGCAAATCGTATGTCTGGGCAATTGATTCCGGAATCGGTGAAGACAACATAAGTTGCCGAACCTCATCTCGGCGCAGCACGACGTTATACACACCGGCATTTGCCAACAGCTCTGCCTCAAGGTCCTCAGCCAGCATATCGTCTGCCAACAATGCCAGCGAGGCAATCTGGGCGCGTTCCAGCCGGTTCAGCAGAAAATCTTCGCGGAAGCGAGCAATAGACGGGACAAAAATCAGGACTTCGGCCAACATGACGAAGACCGTCGTCAGGATTAGAAATCGGCCCGACAGCGAGTTCAAAATGCGCCCCTCCTCAGGTCAGGGTATCCAGCGCTGGACGAACCTGACCACCCGTTTAACTGTCTGATTCTCAAACAGCCTTGGCGTGAAATAAGCACCAGCCACGCGTTTGTTAAGCTCTCCGATCGTCGGATAGGGCGAAACCATCGCAGCGATTTGCCCCATCTTCAGATTATTGGCCAATGCCAGCGACCACAAGTTGATCAATTCGCCTGCCTGATGACCGACGATTGTGGCCCCAACGGGTCGACCTTTGACGACCATGACTTTGATGAAACCATTTGTCTTACGTTGGGAAATGGCACGATCGTTGTGATGGTAGTCAAAGCGGGCAATCTCGAGCCTGTCACCATGTTGATCGCGGGCTTGTGCTTCGGTCAGACCAACCTGCGACAATTCCGGGTCGGTATAGGTGGCCCACGGGATATGTGCCGTTTTGGCTTTGGACGGCAGGCCAAACAGAGCCGAGCGAATGATGATGCCCGCATGATACCCTGCCACATGGGTGAATTGCAGCCCACCTGCAACATCGCCAATGGCATAGACTTGGCGGTTTGTCGTCCTCAGGGCCTCATCCGTCTTTATGCCGGTCCGGGTGCGATCAATTCCCGCCTCCTCCAGATTCAGGCGTTCTATGTTGGCCTTGCGCCCGGCTGCGATCAAAAGATGAGAGCCTCTGTGAATCTCACCGATCTCGGTCACGACCTCAACTGCGCCTTCGCTTCCTCGGATTTGCGCAACCATTGCGTCTTCCCGGATGTCGACGCCTTCACTGCGCAACGCCTCCAGCACCACTGACGCAGCTTCGGGGTCGTCCTTGCCCAACGCCTTTTGGCCTTCTATGACCGTGACCTTGCTGCCAAGGCGTTGATGGGCCTGCGCCATTTCCATGCCGATCGGGCCACCGCCAATGATCAACAAATGATCCGGCCGCTCGCGCAGTTCGAAAATGGTTTCATTCGTATAGTAAGGAACTGTATCCAGCCCCGGGATCGGCGGCACCAGAGGCGAAGACCCGGTTGCGATCACGATCCTCCGTGCAGTGATGACGTGATCCCCCGCCTGCACTTTGTTGGAAGAGATAAAGGTGCCGTATTCGTGGATCACCTTGACGCCAAAGCCCTCGAACCGCTCCTGGCTGTCCATCGGCTCGATCTGGGCGATGACGTCATGTACATGATCCTTGGCCGCCGCATAGTCGATCTGAGGGGTGACATCCGAGATCCCGAATGCCGCGGAATGCGCCTGACCATAAGCGGTCTTCCCGCTTGCAATCAGCGCTTTGGACGGGACGCAGCCGAAGTTCAGGCAATCGCCCCCCATCTTGTGGCCTTCCAGGAGAACGACATCAGCACCCATTTGGCTGGCCCCAGCTGCAACCGAAAGTCCGCCGGACCCGGCCCCAATGACCAGGAGGTCTGTTTTCAGTTCGGTCATGGCTCAGCTGTCCTTATTTGCGCGCAAGGCTTTGATGACGATGGGCAAAGCTGCCAAAACGCACAACCCGATGATCGGCCCGATCACGAACGGCTCCCACAACAGGGACACATCCGGGGTTTCGCCGCGGTCGAACACTCCGCCAAGCCCGACACCAATCCAGGTGTAGACAATCCCACCCGGGATAATGCCCAGCGCCGTGGTGATCAGGAAGTTGCGAAACTTCACGCCAACCAGTGCAGGCACCAGATTGGCCACAAAGAACGGGACAATCGGCACAAGCCGCAACAGGAACAGGACCGAGATCTCATTTTCGCGCAGACCGTCCTTCAGCTTCTTGACCGTACCTTCCGAAGATTCCAACCGGGCAGTCAAAGACTCACCCAACCCCCAGCGCGCCGCCAGAAAAATGGCCGAGGCTCCGATAGTCGCTGCCACGACGTTGAAGACCGTACCTGCAAACAGGCCGAACAAGAATCCACCCGTCATCGACGCGACCGCCGCCCCGGGCAACGAAAACGCCACAATAACGATGTAAACAGTCATAAACGCGGCAGCCATGACCCAATAGTGACCATCACGCCATGCCAGAAGCGCCTCACGATTGTCCCGCAAGGTTTCAAAGCTCAGGTAATCCCCCAGCGTGAAAAAGCCAGCTACGGCAACACCAAGGATAACCAGCAATGGAATATGGCGCGCAAACCCGCTGCGCGGGGCCTGGCTTGTTTCGGACATCAGGTTTTCCGGTTCTTTCTGTTTCATCTTGTGCCCAAGATGCGCTGCCCGACGGTCCAGCAACAGGGGGATCACGGGGCCTTGATCTTTGTGGCACCGAATGTGAGAGATTTCTTCGATAAACGGGTGTTTTGAAATCTTTTCACCGCTGCGGTTACAGAATTGTTGCAAAAGGCGCGAAAACCCGGTTGTTGGGGTTTGACTTACCCCCCGCTTAGCAGTAGAGGACGGGCTTCGAACACTAGGGCCAGGCGAATCCGCGCCGCACCCCACCGCTATTGATTGGAGACGGAGCGATGAAACGCACCTATCAGCCTTCGAACCTGGTTCGCAAACGCCGCCACGGTTTCCGCGCGCGCATGGCCACCAAGGCCGGCCGCAAGATCCTGAACGCACGCCGTGCACGCGGCCGCAAATCGCTGAGCGCGTAAACCGCTCACCGATCAGGTTATGAACATGACGCCGCCGGAGGCCCCTGTGGATGGTAAGAACCAGCCCGGGAACACGCCCCCGGCGGCGTCCGTTTGTGCGCCTGAACCATTGACCGTACTCAAAAAACGTTCGGATTTTCTGAAAGCGGCCCGTGCACGCAGACAGGGTACGTCCTCGATGATGGTGCAGGCCCGCAGACGTTCGGCCGACGAAGCCTGCGGGATTCGCGTGGGGTTTACCTGCTCCAAGAAGGTCGGCAATGCCGTGGCCCGCAATCGCGCCAAACGCCGTCTGCGAGAAGCTGCCCGTGCCGTTTTGCCTGAGTTTGGCCGCGATGGATGGGATTACGTGCTGATCGGCCGTGCCGAGGTCACCGCCGACCGGCCCTTTGAAGCTCTGTTGGGCGACTTGCGCTATGCACTCCGCAAGGTTCATACTTCGGGCAAATGACCTTTCTGTCCCATATCGTCGCCCTGCCCGTTCGGGCATATCGGCTGATCTTCAGCCCATGGGTCGGCTTCAATTGCCGCTATCAGCCCACCTGCTCTGCATATGCGCTTGAGGCACTTGAGAAACACGGGTCGGTCAAAGGATCATACTTGACCGCTCGACGAATTTGCCGCTGCCACCCCTGGGGGGGCGATGGGTATGATCCGGTACCTGATTGCGAGCATCACGACGCCTCCGCCTGATTCTTCATCAGACTTGACCGGCACCTTAATGCTAGAACAACTCGCCGCAGTTATCAGGTGATAGCAGTCCCTCCTCCAGCACGCCCTTGGGATGGATACTCACGCGCCGCTGACCCACCACTTGCCCGGTTGCGCCATCTGCTGTAGGGGCTGCGCATGTTTGATGATGCAGACGATATCCACCCGCTGTTTGCTGGCGCGCCCTCGACCACCGAGTTCAAGAAGCTGCGCAAGCGCATCGTGCGTCAGACCCGCGAAGCGATCGAGCAATATGGGATGGTGGACCCGTCCGCCCACGACAAGGATGGCAAACCGCCCCGCTGGCTGGTGTGTCTGTCAGGCGGCAAGGACAGTTATACGCTGTTGGCTGTTCTCTACGAACTGAAATGGCGCGGTTTGTTGCCCGTCGATCTGCTGGCTTGCAATCTGGATCAGGGTCAACCCGGTTTCCCGGCCACTGTGTTGCCGGAATTTCTGAACCGGATGGGTGTGCCACACCGGATCGAATATCAGGACACCTATTCCGTTGTGATGGACAAGGTTCCGCAGGGTCGAACCTATTGCGCCCTATGTTCGCGCCTGCGCCGCGGCAACCTGTATCGTATCGCACGGGAAGAAGGATGCTCTGCGGTTGTTCTGGGCCATCACCGCGACGATATTCTCGAGACGTTTTTCATGAACCTCTTCCATGGCGGCCGCCTGGCCACCATGCCGCCGAAGCTGGTGAATGAAGAGGGCGATCTTTTTGTCTTCCGACCGCTTGCGCATGTTGCCGAGGCCGATTGCGAAAAGTTTGCCAACGCAATGCAATACCCAATCATCCCCTGCGACCTATGCGGCAGTCAGGACGGGTTGCAGCGTCAGCAGGTGAAACAGATTCTCGATCAGTGGGAAAAGAACAGCCCAGGCCGTCGCCAAGTTATGTTCCGCGCGTTAACAAATGCACGCCCTTCGCACCTTCTGGATGCGAAACTGTTTGATTTCCTTAACCTTTCAATAAAATCTGGCAAAAATACTGAAAACTCGGGTGAAATTCCGCAGCTGCGTTAACGACTGACTCAGACTGGTTTCTTAGGCTCGATAGCATGTCATTCATGCCAAGGCCTAAAGCACGATGTGGAACCAATCTTCATTCAATCGTTTTTTCCACTCTTTGAAAACTATTGTGAACGGGCCCGCCGTGCTGGCTTTTGTTCCGGCGCTCAGTTTAGGCGCGTTCTGGGTGGGTGGTGAACGGGCCTTGGTTTCGATGGCTCTGGGCTTACCCTTGGCGATCGCCGGGCTGGGGGCAATATCAACCACACCGACACGTCCGGGACGAAGGGCATCGGGTGGCCTGGTGTCAAATGACCACTTCGCATCCGCCTTGACAGATGTTTTTGCTGAAACCCGCCGCAAAGGCGAGGATTCAGCCTGTTTCGCCCTGGTTCTAGATGACTACACGCAGCTGCTCGATCTTCACGGACAGGCGGCTGCAAACCATGTGGCACAACAATTCTGTGCGCGTGTCATGTCAATGATCCGCAACCGTGACTGCGCGACTCGAATCGGTGGGAACAAAATGATGGTTGTCCTGCGCCCGGCTCGGCAACTGGATCTGGAAGCGTGTATCCAGCTATCCGGTCGAATGCAATCCGCCATTGAAGAGCCGATCATGTTGAACGGAACCGGCGTTTATATGTCCTGCTCAATCGGGTTCAGCCTGAGCGACAGTTTCCCCAACGGCTCCGCGATGGACTGGCGCGATGCCGCAAACAATGCCTTGCTTGAGGCGCAACAAAACGGCCCATCCACGATCCGGGCCTTTTCGTCTGAGACACGCCGCCGGGCACAGGTACGCACCAATCTGCGTAAAGAATTTGATGCGGCGCTGGACAGCGGTGAGATTCGCCCGTGGTTTCAGCCTCAAATTTCGACCGACACCGGGCGCGTTACCGGTTTTGAGGCGCTGGCCCGGTGGGAACATCCTTACAAGGGGGTTCTCAGCCCCAATGTCTTTCTGCCCTTTGCCGAACACGCCGAACTCATGGGGCGGTTGGGACAGACGATGCGGCACTACGCGTTTTCGGCTATGCGCGACTGGGATCAGGCTGGGCTGTATGTGCCGCGCATAGGAATAAATTTTTCCTCTGATGAACTGCGTGACCCGGGCCTGATCGACCGCCTGAAATGGGAGTTGGATCAATTCGACCTGACTCCAGATAGGCTGGCAGTCGAGGTGCTGGAAACCGTTTTCTCCCGTCGGCCCGATGATGTCATCACCCGCAATGTCACCGGGTTGGCCGCCATGGGCTGCTGTATCGATCTGGACGATTTCGGGACAGGCCACGCCTCAATCGCGTCAATCAAACGGTTCAACGTGTCCCGCATCAAGATCGACCGTTCCTTTGTCACCAAATCTGATCAGGACCCAAGCCAACAACAGCTGGCCAGTGCCATCCTAACCATGGCTGAGCGTTTGAATCTGGAAACATTGGCGGAAGGCGTCGAAACGCCGGGTGAGCACGCATTGATGGCTCAGCTAGGCTGCGACCACGTTCAGGGTTTTGGTATCGGCAAGCCGATGCGCTTCGAAAAAACCGAGGGCTGGATCAAGTCTTATCGCAACAAGATCGACGGGGTGCCTAAAATCGGACGGGAAACAGGCTGAGGAACCCGAAATCAGCCCAAAGAAGACCAGTACGTGACGAAATGACGGGCGATTCCGCTTGACCTTTGGGCCCGCACTCTGTTGAACCCTGCGGGTGTCTTTCACTGCTCAAGGTGGCTGTCCCCGATGGACGATCAGAACAAGAATCTCATCCTCGCAACCGCGCTCAGCTTTCTCGTGATCCTGGTCTGGTTTGTGCTGTTCCCCCCGCCGGAACCGACGCCTGCACCGGAACAGGCTGAAATTGCCAATGTCGAAGGCAATGAGGTTCAAACGCCAAGCGCTGCTGAAACAGGCGCTGTGGGGGAAGCAACCGCAGCTGCGACCGAAGCTGAACCCGAGGCTCAGGCCCCGCGGATCAGCATCGACACGCCGCGCCTGACCGGAAGCCTGTCGCTCGCCGGTGGTCGCATCGATGAGCTGTCGCTGAAAGACTACAAGGTTTCGCTGGCCGACGATTCTCCGATTGTCGAACTGTTGGCTCCGGTGGGGTCCGAGTCCGCGTATTACGCACTGTACGGCTGGGCTCCTGGCGCGGGCCTGAGCGGTGCCGACGTACCCGGCCCCAACACCATCTGGTCCGTTGAGCAGGGTGAGACCCTCGGCGTCGACAGTCCGGTGACGCTTGTTTGGGACAACGGCAACGGCCTGACCTTCCGCCGCACCATCTCGGTGGATGATAACTACATGTTCAGCGTCACGCAGTCGGTTGAAAACGCCACCGAGGCCGAGGTCGGCATGGCCCCCTACGGCATCCTGGCACGCCACGGTATTGGCGAAGACGGTGATCTGCCTGGCCTGAAGAACTTCTTCATTCTTCATGAGGGCGTTATCGGCATGGCTGACGGCACTCTGACAGAAGTGGATTACGGCGACGTTCGTGATTTCGACATCGATCCGAACGAACGCGCGCAGGCCGAGGTATATCAGGTCAAGGAAAACGGCTGGATCGGTTTCACCGATCACTACTGGATGACCACGCTGATCCCTGAGCCTGGTTCCGCGTTCAAAGCAGCCGCCAAGTATGACTCGCGCCGCAAGATCTATCAGACAGAGACCGTTCTGCCGACGCTGACCGTTGCGCCGGGTGCGACCGAGCAGGTCACGACTCGCCTTTTTGCCGGTGCAAAAGAATGGGAGGCTATTCGGGAATACCAGTCCGAAGGCGTTCAGAAATTCATCGACAGCATCGATTGGGGCTGGTTCTTCTTCCTGACCAAACCGATCTTCTGGCTTCTGCACAACATCAACGTGCTGATTGGCAACATGGGTTGGTCGATCATCGGTCTGACGCTGATCATTAAGGCGATCCTGTTCCCGCTGGCCTACAAATCCTACGTCTCGATGGCCAAGATGAAGGAATTGCAGCCGCAGATGGAGGCTCTGAAAGAAGCCGCCGGCGACGACCGTCAGAAGATGCAGCAAGGCATGATGGAACTGTACAAGAAGGAAAAGGTGAACCCGGCCGCAGGCTGTCTGCCGATCCTGTTGCAGATCCCAATCTTCTTCTCGCTATATAAGGTGATTTTCGTCACGATCGAACTGCGTCAGGCACCCTGGTTCGGACCGTTCCAGGACCTGAGCGCGCCTGACCCGACCTCGATCTTCAACTTCTTTGGCTGGCTGCCTTGGGCGACACCCGCACCTGAAAGCATCATGGCGTTGATCTTCATCGGTATTCTGCCGCTGCTGCTGGGTATCTCGATGTGGCTGCAACAGAAGCTGAATCCAGCACCAACCGACGCCACTCAAGCGATGATCTTTGCTTGGATGCCCTGGGTCTTCATGTTCATGCTAGGCGGTTTTGCCAGCGGTCTGGTCGTCTACTGGATTGCGAACAACACGATCACGTTCACACAGCAATACCTCATCATGCGCAGTCAGGGTTACAAACCGGACGTGTTCGGGAATATCAGATCCGGCTTCAAGAAGACGCCAAAAACGGACAACAAATGAGCGGGACAGTCTCAAATCTCTGGCGTCACCCGATCAAAAGTCACGGGCACGAAGCCCTGAGCCAAGTTACAGTCATCCCCGGGCAGACCATGCCCGGGGATCGCGTTTGGGCGGTTGCTCATGAAGCCGCCAAGACAGATGGGTCGGACTGGGCCCCTTGTTCTAATTTCAGCCGCGTCGCAAAGGCACCCGAACTGGCGGCGATCTCCGCCGAGTTGCACGGAGATCAGGTGACACTCCGGCACCGCGACAGACCCGATCTGAGCTTCACCCCGGATGCCGAACAAGAGGTTTTTCTGGATTGGGTAAAGCCGCTGATGCCCACTGACCGCGCAGCATCTGCCCGGATAGTCCGGGTTCCGGGACGCGGAATGACGGACAGTGATTTCCCATCCATCAGCCTGTGCAACATGGCTTCTCACCGCGCGGTCGAACAAAAACTTGGTCAAACGCTGTCCACCGTACGCTGGCGCGGGAACATCTGGATTGACGGCCTGCCCTTGTGGGAAGAGTTCGACTGGTTGGGGCGCGAAGTCCGCATTGGGCAGGCCGTGTTCCGTGTGCGCGAACGTATCACCCGCTGCAAGGCCACCACCGCCAACCCCGAAACCGGTGCGCGCGACGCGGACACTCTGGGCGCGCTGAGCAGCTGGGGCCATCAGGATTTCGGTGTTTACGCCGAGGTAATTCAAGGCGGTGAGATCCGTCTGAATGATGAGGTGTGCGTGCTATGACATCACTTCCGTTTCCACTGGCTGAAGATCCGGATGACCTTTCCAAAGAGAAAGGGCGCAAACTGTTCGCTGGCCCTTCTGAATTTGTCAAAGGCGTGGTCGCCATGAACGGCCTGCCCGCTCCTGATCGGTTGGAGGTCTGCTTCGCAGGCCGGTCGAATGTCGGCAAGTCCAGCTTGATCAACGCGCTGACCGGAACCAAGGGTCTGGCACGGGCCTCAAACACGCCCGGGCGCACGCAAGAGATCAACTTTTTCACCCAGGGCCCCGAACTCTATCTGGTGGACTTGCCTGGCTATGGCTATGCGAATGCCCCGCTGAAAGTGGTGGAGAAGTGGCAGAAACTGCTGAAACAGTATCTCAGCGGTCGCCAGACCCTGCGTCGCGCCTTTGTACTGATCGATGCGCGCCACGGCGTGAAACCGGTTGATGCCGAGATCATGAAACTGCTGGATACCAGCGCCGTAACCTTTCAATGCGTTCTGACCAAGTCCGACAAGGTCAAGGCCAAGGATCGCGAGAAGGTGCTGGACCAGACGCGCGCTGCCTTGTCCAAGCACCCCGCAGCATTCCCGGAAATCGTGCTGACCTCTTCCGAGAAAGGCGACGGCATCGCGACCTTGCGGTCCATCATCGCGCATCTGGAATAGCTTCGCCCTTGGCAGGGCCGTGCAAAGGCCCTAACACAGGTCTCCAAAGGGACTTTAGCCATGAAGACACGAGATATGAACCGGGACTGGATTGCCACCGCAGCTACACTCAACAGCGCTCTGCCCTATCTGCAGCGCTATGACGGAGCCATTGTCGTCATCAAGCTGGGCGGCCACGCGATGGGCAGCAATGAGGCGATGGAAAGCTTTGCCCGTGACGTGGTTCTGATGCGGCAGGTTGGGGTCAATCCAGTCGTTGTGCATGGCGGCGGTCCGATGATCAACGCCATGTTGGATAAGCTGGATATCCAGTCCGAGTTTGTGAACGGCAAACGTGTGACTGATACCGCAACCGTCGAAGTGGTCGAGATGGTTTTGTCCGGTCTTGTGAACAAGCGCATTGTTCAGGCGATCAATGATCAGGGCGGTTCGGCGGTTGGCCTGTCTGGCAAAGATGCAAACCTGATGACCTGCGACCAGACAGACGCGTCGCTGGGATATGTGGGCACACCCGCCGAAATGAACCCCAAGATCCTGCAAGACCTGTTCTCACATGACGTAATCCCGGTGATTGCTCCGCTGGGCGCAGGTCGTGATGGCGAAACATTCAACGTCAATGGCGACACGGCGGCGGGAGCAATTGCCTCGGCGCTAAAGGCCGACCGGTTGCTGCTGCTGACCGATGTCTCGGGTGTCAAGAACGCCGCCGGAGATGTTGTCACCGAACTGAAGGCCGGGCAAATTCGCGAAATGACCCGTGAGGGCACGATCGCAGGAGGCATGATCCCTAAGACCGAGACTGCCCTTGACGCGCTGCACAGCGGTGTTCGGGCCGTGGTGATCCTGGACGGACGCGCGCCAAACGCAGTGCTGCTCGAACTGTTCACGGAACACGGGGCCGGGTCGCTGATACGGCCGGACTGACCCGTTTGAGGAAGGAAGAGACATGACCAATCTTGCACAATCTTCCTCCGATCCAAATACAGCGCCCTATGACCACGTCGCTGAGGCAGCCCGTTGTAATGGGCTGATTGTCATGGGGGCACTGCATCCCCGCAAGGTGGACGCCAAACAGCTTGAAACCGGCACGCTGGTCCTGTTGGGGGCCGGGGGGGACTTTTGGCCAGTCTTGAAAGCAGCCCCAGAATGGGGCGCACCCGATCCGGTTGACCGGTGGTCCACCAGAGTGATTGGCGGGATGGCCCGGACACTTGGTGCAGATGCCTTTTTTCCCTTTGGCGGGCCTCCTTATGCTCCTTTCATCGACTGGGCGCTGAAATCAGGACGGACTTTCAGCAGCCCGGTCGGGGCGTTGGTGCACGATACCGTTGGCATGATGATCTCGTATCGCGGTGCACTACATTTTGCCGACGAATTCGATATCCCAAAGACATACGGACAATCCCCCTGCACCACCTGCGACGCGCCCTGCACGCGAGCCTGCCCTGTCGGCGCCCTGAACGCACAAGAGTTCTACGACGTCTCGGCCTGCCACAGCCATCTGAATACGCCCCAAGGGCAGACCTGCATGACCGGCGGCGGATGTCTTGCCCGCCTTGCCTGCCCTCTTAGCGCGGGCTCGGGACGCACATCAGAACAGTCGGCCCATCACATGAGGTCGTTCCACCCGTCATGACCCACACCCTGATCCTGACACGCCACGCCAAATCCAGCTGGGACAATCCGATGCTGGACGACCATGCACGACCGTTAAGCAAACGAGGAAGCAAGTCTGCCTCCGCAATTGCCAAATGGTTACGTGCACATGGATGGGTGCCGGATGAGGTTCTCAGCTCGACCTCAACCCGAACCCGCGAAACCTGGGGTAGGATGGCGATGACAGCTGAGTATGTCCGTTTTCAGGATGCGCTTTACCTGGCGGGTCCTGACCAGATGATACGCCAGTTGTTCGAAGCGAAGGGTCGGACCGTCTTGATGTTGGGACACAATCCGGGGATCGCACAGTTTGCCCGCCAACTGGTGCAGGACACTCCGGCACATTCGCGATTTCTGGACTATCCGACCTGCGCAACAACCGTCATGGAATTTGACGTTGCCAGTTGGGCCGAGCTCCAATGGCACACCGGGAAAGTTCTTGGCTTCGCAATTCCGCGCGAATTGCTAGAATAGAAAAAGGCGGGGCAAAACCCCGCCTTTCCTTTGAGTTTAGGCCGGTTAGTGGCCCAGAATCTGGCTGAGGAACAGTTTGGTCCGTTCGCTCTGCGGGTTGTTGAAGAACTCTTCTGGTTCGTTCTGTTCAACGATCTGGCCGGCATCCATAAAGATCACCCGGTTGGCCACCTGCCGGGCAAAGCCCATCTCGTGCGTCACGCACAGCATGGTCATGCCTTCCTCGGCCAGCTCAATCATGGTGTCCAGCACCTCTTTGATCATCTCGGGATCCAGCGCCGAGGTCGGTTCATCGAACAACATGATCCGCGGCATCATGCAGAGTGAGCGGGCAATCGCCACACGCTGCTGCTGACCACCTGACAACTGGCCGGGATACTTGTCGGCCTGCTCGGGTATCTTAACCTTTTCCAGGAAATGCATCGCACGCTCTTCGGCCTCTTTCTTAGGCGTCTTGCGCACCCAAATCGGCGCCAGCGTGCAGTTTTCCAGAATGGTCAGGTGCGGGAACAGGTTGAAGTGCTGGAACACCATGCCAACCTCGGACCGGATCTTGTCGATGTTCTTGAGGTCATTCGACAACTCGATCCCGTCCACAACGATCTTACCCTGCTGGTGTTCCTCCAGCGCGTTCAGGCAGCGGATCAGGGTGGATTTACCAGACCCCGACGGGCCCGCGATAACAATCCGCTCGCCCTGGTTGACGGTCAGATTGATGTCGCGCAGCACGTGGAACGACCCGTACCACTTATTCATGTTGTTAATGTCGATGGCGATCTCGTCGCTCACCTGCATCTTGGAACGGTCGATTTCACGGTCAATTGCAAGTTCAGACATATGTTGAACTCCTTAGTGATGATCTGTGGCAAGGCGACGCTCGAGCCACTGAGAATATTGAGAGATGCCGTAGCAGACGACGAAGAACAGAAGCGCGGCGAAGCCCAGAAGCTCCCAATAGACGCCGTTCCATTCGGTCGACGCCAAGATGGGACCCCGGATCATGCCCACCAGATCGAACATCGAGATGACCGAAACCAGTGTGGTATCCTTGAACAGGCCGACGGCCACGTTCACGATACCGGGGATCGAGATTTTCAGCGCCTGCGGCAGGATGATCAGCCGCATTGCCTGCGGGTAATCAAGGCCCAAGCTGTCTGCTGCCTCGTACTGTCCACGTGGAAGCGCTGCAAGACCGCCGCGGATCACCTCGGCAATATAAGCTGCCGAGAACATGGTGATCATGATCACAACGCGTAGGAACAGGTCGACAGTGCTGTCAGGCGGGAAGAAATACGCCAGCATCACCGAAGCCACGAAAAGCAGCGTGATCAGAGGCACGCCTCGGATGAATTCGATGAAGATGACACAGACCCATTTGATCAGCGGCATGTTCGACTGACGGCCCAAAGCCAGCGCGATACCCAGAGGCACTGACAAAGACACACAGGTCACACCCAGCATCATGTTCAGCATGAATCCACCCAGATCACGGCTGGGAACAGCTGTGAGCCAAGCATTCTCGGATAAGCCTTCGGGGATCAGAGCTCCGCCGACGTTCCAGATTACCAGCGCAGTCACGATGGCCCCAAAGAACCCGGCAGCAAAGCTGTTGTTACCCAGTTTCTGGAACACAGCACCCGCAGCAATGAAACCGACAAGCGCCACCACAGGAACCAGAATCGTGCCCCCCCAGATCAGCCAGAAAGCCACAAAAGGATAGACTGCGGTAAACAGCAACATCTTGCGGGGCAGATCAAAGAACAACACCGGTGCAAGGGCGACCAACATCAGCACTAAGGCTAGGTTCGGTCGCCAGTAAGCGTCGGCAGGGTACTTGAAGCCATAGATCAACTGAGGCCAGCGTTCGGTCAGAACCGCGAAACAGGCACCGGTCTTACCTGCCAGAATCTCACGGCATTCCGCCAAAGAGTTGGCATTCCACACCCCGTTAAAGATCCACGGCAACGTGTTCTTCAATAGAATGTAGATCAGCACCAGCGACAGCACCGTCAGGACAGTGTTTGTCACGCCCGAGAACAGATTCTCGCGCAGCCACTTAACCACCCCTGTCTCACGTGCTGGCGGAGGCGAGGGCGGGATTGTGTCTTCGGCCACGAAGGCGATCGGGTTTGTTGTTTGATCACTCATGGCTCAGCGCTCCTTCAGCTTGACGGAAGCGTTATAGATGTTCATCGCCATCGAAATCAGCAGGGAGGCCGTCAGATAGAACAGCATCAGCAGCAGAACACATTCGATCGCGCGTCCGGTCTGGTTCAGCGTAATACCACCCAGCGTCGCTGTGATATCCGCATAACCCACTGCAATCGCCAGCGACGAGTTCTTGGTGATGTTCAGATATTGCGAAATCAGTGGCGGGATGATGACCCGCAGCGCCTGAGGCAAAACGACAAGGTTCATGATCCGTCCCGGACGCAGACCCAATGCAGCCGCAGCTTCGGTTTGGCCTTTGCTGATTGCCTGAATACCCGCGCGAACGTTTTCCGCAATGAACGCACCAGTGTAGATGGAAAGAGCAAACCACAAGGCAATCAGCGGGCCACCAACCTTGATGCCGCCACTGAAATTGAACCCTTTCAAAGCGGGAATATCCCAAGTCAGACCCATGATGAGCATCAACACGGCAAAAGGCATCAGCCAAACAGCCAGCTTGACCAAGAACGTTTTTGGGCGCTCACCAGTCGCTTCCTGCTTCAAAGTTGCCCGCTTTTCGATTTCTCGCGATGCAAACCACGAGCCGATCAGAACAACGATGACCAGCAACCAGTTCAGAATGGTTGCGCCAAACAGCCCGTTTGCGAATACGGGGCGCGGAACATAGACACCCCGGTTGGTAAAGGCGAAAGCATCGAACAACATGCTGGATGTTGCGTTGTCACCCCGGAACGCGCGCGGTCCGGGCAGCACAGCCGTCATGACGGTGAAGATGATGATGATCCAGATCAGAACCGGAATATTCCGAAAGATCTCGACATAGACTGCCATCAGTTTGGACACCAGCCAGTTGTTGGAAAGCCGCAGAACACCCGCGATCACTCCGAATATCGTGGCCGTGATACAAGCCAGAAAGGCGACCAATAGCGTGTTGAGAATACCAACAACCGCAGCACGCCCGTGGCTGGACTGACTGTCGTACTCAACCAGACGCTGGTTTATGTCATACCCGGAAGAGTCACCTAGAAAAGAGTAGGAAATGTTGAGCCCAGCGGCCCGCAGGTTCTGGATCAGGTTGTTACCGAGATACCAGATGGAAAGCGCAATAACGATCGCCGCGATCACCTGAAACGTCAGGGAGCGATAGCGGGTGTCGTTAATGAGCATGGACAACCGAAAGTCAGCTTTCGGTGGATCAGTCATAGTCGACATATTTTGAAATCCCCGTAGCGTGCGAATTTGTTTTCTTGGCGGGTTTCTCCCCGCTCTAGATATTTCCGCAGCTTTTTGATGCGAAGAGGGCGCAGGTTACCCCACGCCCAATTCCTTACATTTTAGCGGAACGGCGGCGAGTACAGCAGGCCACCTTCGGTCCACTGTGCGTTCAGGCCGCGTGCCAGACCGATCGGGGTTTCTTCACCGATGTTCTTGGCAAACACTTCGCCATAGTTGCCGCCGGCCTTGATGGCTTTCGCAGCCCAGTCAGCGTCCAGGCCCAGCATCTCGCCCAGGGTGCCTTCGGTACCCAGCAGACGGTTGATTTCCGGGTTGTCGGTGCCAGCGCTCAGCTCATCGATATTGGCCGAGGTCACACCCAGTTCTTCCGCCGAGACCAGCGCGTTCAGA
This sequence comes from Ruegeria sp. CDSA021, assembly GCF_059612325.1. Classification (NCBI taxonomy): domain Bacteria; kingdom Pseudomonadati; phylum Pseudomonadota; class Alphaproteobacteria; order Rhodobacterales; family Roseobacteraceae; genus Ruegeria; species Ruegeria sp. CDSA021. The sequence goes on along the minus strand of NZ_JBXWQJ010000019.1, from coordinate 34,406 downwards.
GTCCAGCGAACAACGTCACCCCATTCGTGGTCGCCGTGACGGACCAGCGGGCCCAGCGGCTCTTTTGAGATGATTTCGGGCAGCAGAACGTGCTCGTCCGGTGCTTCAAACGTGGCGCGGGTTGCGGCCAGACCGGATGCGTCGGTGGTATAAACGTCGCATGCGCCAGCCAGATACTGCTGCTGCGCTTCGGCGTTTGTTTCGATCGGAACCGGCTCATAGCTGATGTTGTTCGAGCGGAAGAAGTCCGCCAGGTTCAGCTCGGTCGTGGTACCCGTCTGGATGCAGACAGTTGCGCCATCCAGTTCCTTGGCCGAGCTCACGCCCAGCGCCTTGGGAACCATGAAGCCCTGACCATCATAATAGTTCACACCAGTGAATTCAAACTTCAGGTCGACGTCGCGGCTGAAGGTCCAGGTGGTGTTACGGGCCAGCATGTCGATCTCGCCGGATGCCAGAGCGGTAAAGCGTGTCTTACCGGTAGTCGGAACGAACTCGACGGCGTTTGCATCGCCTAGAACGGCAGCGGCGACAGCACGACAAAGCGAAACGTCAAAGCCTTGCCACTCGCCATTGGCGTCGGGTGCAGCAAAGCCAACCAGACCGGTTGTCACGCCACAGTTCAGCTTGCCGCGCGCTTTAACGTCGTCAACGGTCCCTGCCATGGCTGCGCCAGCAGAAAGACCGGCAATCGTTGCCGCGCCCAAGATTACGGATTTTTTCATTTTTACCTCTTCCTGATTTTCCACCTCTTGCGAGGCGGCTCTGCCCGGCAAGTGGATGCCGGAAAGGTTACCCCAAAGGTGTCTCCCCTTTAGTGGGACCGAGTTTGGGCGTATTCATAAACAAACGTCAAGGGTCGGATCATCGAAAACGATGGATCACACCCCAAGCCCATTGCGCAATTGCCCAAATATCAGGAATTAAGGCTCAAACAGACATATCGAAGAAGCGTTTCGCGTGCAGAAACGCCGCCCTTTTGGTTTCAGCAACCTCATGCGCCTCGTCGTCGTGGCCCCATTGTTCGATCTGCCAGCTTTCATCCAACCGCGAAATGCGCCATATCTCGTCCGGTTTGCGCCAATCCAAGGCTGCCGCGAACCCGAGAATCAACGACCCGGACAGGCTGACCAGATCATGGAAGGCCGCCAGTTGAAACGCATCCAGCGCACGGACGCGCGCGCGCAGCGTCGCGAGGGCAGCGCCCGATTGCGGTTGATGCAGCACGCCCACGACTGGCACCAGACGGACGGACAGTGTTGACTCAGCCCAATTCAGTGCCGGGTCCCATTCGGCGCTTTGACGGTTCTGCAGCTCCTGCGGGTGTGTGGCCCGATAACACAGCAGATCTGACTCACCGTAATCGGCCAGCATTTCGGCCACTTCGGCGTGCTGAACACGAACTTTGTCGATTGCGGCATTGGCAGACCGGGTGAACGGCATTGTTGCGGGATCAACCACTTTTTCCTGAGCGTCCCATTCCGCCGCGACGGCTTCGGCCATCGGGCGGGTTGGCAGGATCAAACTTTGCTTGGCCGGGGTTTTGACACGCCGGCCGTCCAATTCAACCGTAAACCCGCCATCGGAGTTAACAACGGCACTTTCTTTCCAGAAGCGTTTTGGTTTCCAGTCGCTCATAGTCTAGTTCCATATTCCAGCCAGCGCCGTGGGCAACTGGTCAAACCTCTCGATTAGGCATGTGGCCGAAGTCAAAGCCGAGCGATCATGGTATCCCCAGGTCACACCAATTCCCCGCACCCCTGCTGCGGCGGCCATGTCCATATCAAAGCTCGTGTCACCGATCATCACGGCACAATCCGGATCAACGCCGGTTTCCGACAATGCGGTCTGTACCATCGACGGGTGTGGCTTGGAGGGGTGATGATCTGCAATCTGACGCGTTACGAAATAAGCCTCAAGCTCGTGTGCCTCGATCAGCGCATCGAGACCGCGCTGTGATTTTCCGGTGGCAACGCCCAAAAGCACTTCGGGCACAGCGTGCAACGCTTCAATCGCCTCACGCGCGCCTGGATAAAGCGGAGAACTGGCCGCCCCCAAGTCAAGCCGATGCGCATGGTAAGCCTCTTTGTACCCTTCAACCAGATTGTTCTGGACCAAGGATGATTGATCCGGTGCCAGCCGGGCAATGGCGTGCGGCAAGGAAAGACCAACAATTGACAGGATCGCGCCGCGCGATGGCACGGGCACGGACGCCGCCTGAAAGCTGGTTGTCATAGAGTGAACGATACTGCCCTGACTGTCGACCAATGTGCCGTCGACATCAAACAGAACCAACCGCAAGGGTGCGCTCATTGCAGCTCCTCAAACGGGTCTTCAGCTGCCAGGTCCTCGGCCCAGCCGAACGTGTCCCAGCTGTGTTTCATGTGTTCTGGCAAGGGGGCAGTCACTGTCACAGGTTTTCGCGTAATCGGGTGCAGGAATGATAGCTGCCGTGCGTGCAGGTGCAGCTTTTTGCTGATAATCCCGCCCAGTTGCGCACCCCAACCATCGCCCAGGTTTTCCTGACCCGAGCCGCCGTATTTGCCATCCCCGATGATCGGATGCCCAATAGCGGCCATATGAGCCCGAAGTTGGTGAGTCCGCCCGGTAATCGGCTCCATAGCAACCCAAGCCGCGCGGCCAGCGACACGGTAGAGAGTTGCGTATAGCGTGTGCGCTCGCTTGGCCCCCGGAGTACTGTCGATCTCGTTCATATGCACGGGGATCATCTTTTCACCCTCACCGTGCTTGCCATGACCGGGCGCTTTGACAAGGCCCGTCTTGATCTCACCCAAATATGGCGTCGGAACACCGGCCACCAGTGCCCAGTAGATTTTGCGCGTGTCGCGGTGACGGAACGCGGCCGTCAATCCCTTGGCGGCCTCACGCGTGCGTGCCAGCAACAAGACACCTGACGTGTCCTTGTCCAAGCGGTGAACCAGACGCGGGTTCTCGTCATAACCAAACCGCAGCGCCTCGGACAGGCTGTCGACATGCCGGGTCTGCCCGCTGCCACCCTGCACCGGCAAACCATGCGGCTTGTTCAGTGCCAGAATGTGATCGTCGCGGTAGATCACGCAGGATTGGATCATCTTGGCATCCGCATCCGAGACACGGTGTTTGACCTCAACCGGTTTGTGATCCGCGTCCGGCAAAGGAGGTACGCGAACCACTTGCCCGACTTCCAGCCGGGTCGAGGCTTTGGCGCGGCTGCCATCCACGCGCAACTCGCCCTTGCGGCACATTTTTTCAATGCGGCCCTGACTAACATGCGGAAACAAGCGACGCAGCCAGCGGTCCACACGCTGGTCTCCATCGCCCTCAGCGACTGTAATCATCTGTACGCCACTCATGCCATTGCCCCTTGCGCCGCGCGGGTGATCCGCCCGGATTGCACCTTTTTTCGTGTCCCAGAAATCATGGGCGTCTGTCGCGCGCTATGCGGCAAGAGTCAAGGTATCAGGCCGTTGTGCTCAGATGTTCGAGAAGTCTCCGTGTCGACCCGCCCCATCCCGGAAACGACCCGCGCCCGATGTTCCTTCGCGGCGGATCGCCTCCAACCCATTCGCCCATTCGACCTTGAGCGCCTCACGGACCGGCATTCCGCGGGTTTCGATGATCGACCGCCGGTCGGCCCGAACAGCCTCCTGCGGAAAGCGCGCGATTTCATGAGCCATTGTTTCGGCTGCAGAACGCGCTTCGCCATGCGGGGCGACTTTTTCCGCAAGCCCGATCCGATAACACTCCTCAGCCTCGACCCTGCGACCTGTCAAAGCAATCTCCAGCGCCTTGCCCTGTCCCACCAGACGCGGCAACCGGACCGAGCCGCCATCCATCAGTGTGATCCCCCAACGGCGGCAATAAACGCCCAAATACGCCGTTTCTGCCATCACTCGGATGTCGCACCATAGGGCAAGTTCCATACCTCCGGCCACGGCTGCGCCTTCAATCGCGCCGATGATGGGCTTCGAAAGCTCCAGCCTAGACGGCCCCATCGGCCCAAGTGTCGAGGTGGCCGAACCAATCGGGAAGGTATGCTTGTTAAAATATGCCTCGCGCAGTTCCGGATCAACCAGCGACGCGGCGAGCTTCAAATCCCAGCCCGCACAGAAATTACCACCTTTTCCCCAGAACACCGCAGCTTTGGCGGAACTGGATTCAAAACTCAGAAAAGCCTCGACCAGAGCCTCGGCATGTTCCGTATCAACGGCATTCCGCGCATCCGGTCTGTCGTGGATGATGGTCCAGACGTCCTGGGTCTTTTCAATAAAAACCGGCATATCCTGTCCTCCCTTGCAGGTATTGACCCAAGGGAAGCGTTCAATTGCAAACCTGTCGCCTGTGACGCCGCGGCACGTCCAAAACTGACCCCGCGTAACTAGCTGTAGCGCTGCGTCCGTAGCTTGGCAAAATAATCGAGGCGCTTTTTCAGCTCACGCTCAAACCCGCGCTCGACCGGCTGATACAGGACCGGGCGTTTCATTGTCTCGGGGAAGTAGTTCTGTCCGGAAAACCCATCCTCGGCATCATGGTCATACGCATAACCCGCACCGTATCCGTGATCCTTCATCAAAGATGTGGGCGCATTCAGGATATGTTTGGGCGGCGGCTCGCTGCCCGATTGTTTGGCCAGCCGCATCGCCGCCTTATAGCCAACATAGGCCCCGTTGGATTTAGGAGCCAGCGCCAGATACACCAAGGCTTGGGCCAGCGCCAATTCCCCTTCGGGTGACCCCAGCCGCTCATATGTCTCCCACGATTGCAGACAGATCGCCTGCGCTTGAGGGTCGGCCAGGCCGATATCCTCGACCGCCATCCGCGTAATCCGGCGCGCCAGATAGCGCGGGTCTTCGCCCCCGGTCAGCATGCGCGCAAACCAATACAGCGCCGCATCCGGGTCGGACCCCCGCACCGACTTATGCAGGGCCGAGATGAGGTTGTAATGCTCATCCCCCGATTTGTCATACTTCGCCGCCCGCCGCATCAGGCGTGTCGACAACGCATCCGGCTCCAGCGGCGCGTCCACTTTCCAAGCCGAGACCTGCTCGATCAGGTTCAGCAACGCCCGCCCATCACCATCGGCCATTTCCTGCAACGCATCGCGTGCAGCGGGGGTCAAAGGCAATGCACGGTCCAGCTCTTTCTCGGCACGCTGCGTCAGACGTTCAAGGTCGGCAATGCTGAGTCGTTCCAGTACCAGAACCTGCGACCGGCTCAGTACGGCGGCATTCAGTTCAAAGGACGGGTTCTCGGTCGTTGCACCCACCAACAGGATAGTGCCGTCTTCCATATGAGGCAGAAACCCGTCCTGCTGCGCCTTGTTGAAACGATGGATCTCGTCCACGAACAACAACGTCCCCTGCCCGTTCTGGCGGCGGATTTTTGCAGCCTCGAAGACTTTCTTCAGATCCGGCACACCGGTGAAAATCGCACTGATCTGAACAAAATGCAGATCGGTTTCCTGCGCCAAAAGCCGCGCAATCGTTGTCTTTCCAACTCCGGGTGGTCCCCAGAAGATCAGGCTGGACAGGCTGCCCGCCGCCAGCATCACACCCAGCGGGGCCTCAGGCCCCAGCACCTGCTCCTGACCGATGACGTCACCCAGCGACTGGGGCCGCAAACGATCTGCCAGAGGGCGATGCGGGGCAGCAGCGGATTCGGTTGGATCGGCGTCGAACAGATCACTCATGCGTTACAGCCGGAATCTCAGAGACACAGGCCGGCCTTCGCGCTGAAGACCCATCTGCACGCGGCGTCCCGGGTCTGTCATAGCGCGTTCAACGTCACCGGGGCGCTGAATATCGACCGCGTTGATGGTTTCGATCACATCGCCAAGCCGCAACCCCGCCCGCGTGCCATAAGGGCCCGGATCGATCACAACAACGCCGCTCAGCGATAGGGGTAGGCCCAGCTTGGTGATCACCGCCGGATTGATCCGTGACACAACCAAGCCCGGCAGAACTGTATTTTCGTCCAGCGCGGTTTCTTCGGCAGCGGGCGTTTCGGGCGCTTTGATCAAGGCCACCTCGACCTCATCGCTTTGTTCGCCACGCAACCGCGTCAGAACAGAGGTTCCCCCTACACCAGCGATGGACATGCGGAACTTCATTTCGGCGGGTGAGTTCACCTCGTCCCCGTCCACATGAGTGACGACATCCCCCACCTTAAGCCCCGCCTCACGCAGCGGACTGAGGTCATGCAGGTCCGAGATCACAACACCCAATGGAATAACCAGACCCAGAGATTCAGCGATATCTGCGCTCATGTGCTGACCCGACATTCCGGCCCAGGGGCTGACAAATCTGTCATTACCTTGCTGCGCCTGTTTCAAGAACTCAGCCACCAGATTGGCCGGGATAGCAAAGCCGATCCCGTTGGAACCGCCCGATCGCGTCAGAATGGAAGTGTTGATTCCGATCAGATCGCCATTCACATCGATCAATGCGCCACCGGAATTGCCCGGGTTGATCGCCGCATCCGTCTGGATGAAATACCCACGTGCATTACCGGTTGCCGTGCCTGTTCGGGCCAGGCCCGAGATGATGCCTGACGACACGGTTTGCCCAACACCAAAGGGGTTTCCGATGGCCAGGGCCAGCTCGCCCACTTCGACCTGATCGGAATCCCGCAGGTTCAGGAAAGGCAGGTTTTCGGCCTCTTCCAATCGCAGGATAGCAATATCGCTTTCCTCATGGCCCAAAACAACGGTGGCCGAAAACTCGCGCCGGTCCGTGGTGACCACCTGGATCTCTGTCGCGGACCCAACCACGTGATAATTGGACACGACATAGCCGTCCTCGGACAGGATCACCCCAGAACCCAATGAGTTTTGCACCCGGGGTTGTGGCGCGCCAAAGCCCCGGCCAAAGAAGTCCTGAAAGAATGGGTCCGAGAAGAAAGGGCTGGCCCGCCCCTGCCGCACGATCTTGGCGTAAATGTTCACCACCGCAGGCGAGGCTTTCTTAACGACAGGAGCAAAGCCCAGAGAAATCTCGGCCTGCGACTGTGGCACACGTGTTTCAGCCGTCGCAATTGTGGAAACCGCACAGGTCAAAGCGATAAGTGTCGCGCGAAGCATGGATACCTCTACCTCAAAAGCTGCGTAGGATATGCGACTACGGGCGCGGTAATGCAAGCACATGTCCGGGGCGTTCAATCCAGCGGCGCGTGCAGACGGGTTCCTTTTGTAATGATCCCACCCCTATTGCCCACTTCGATCGACCCGTAACGCTGTTTGAAAACGTCAGGCAACTCCCGATCCCCTTCCGGAGAGAGCCAAAGGCGGAAAAGATGCCGACGCCCGGATGGATCAGGCCAGTCCACAAACCCCGTCCGGTCATGTAACTGAGAATGGTTGTAAACAAACTGCATATCGCCGGGCTGCAACCGCATGGTCAGGTATAGATCAGGGTCGTTTGCCAAGGCGTCGAACTTGTCCAAAGCGGCGACATGGTCAGGGGTCAGGCGCATGGCTTCGGGAAACCTTTGCGCGCTGTCGATATATTGGCGCTGATAGAATACGGTCAGCTTGCCATCATGCCAGCTGAAGGGCGGAATAGTCATGAAGGGCTGCATGCCTTCCGGCACTTCACCACGCCTGTCAGTCGCTATCGGGTCGAACAACCGCTCTAGCAGATCCGGGCAATCGGTGCGCATCCGGTTGTAGATTGCTTCGGCGCTGACCAACAGTGAATCCCCACCCTCTTTCGCGTCCCGAAGGCACAAAAGCCCAACGATATCGGCGCTGTCTGTATGAAAGGTCTGACGCTCATGGGTCTGATAAATCCGCGTATTCGGATCATTTGCATTCGCACCGATGTCCCGGACATGACCCAGAATGTGTCCCTGCGCATTCTGGGACCGTGCCGATCCCAAATGGGCACCCACCCCGCAGAAAATCGCGGCGGCCATTTCCTGAGAATAACTCTCGACCGGCAGGCCCCGGATCACCTCGAACCCGATACCGTTGATCAGTGTGTCCTTTAGGATCTCAAGGTGGCGGTCGAACCGATGCAGCGGAAAGTCTGCTTTGGTGATTTCGCCGATATCTCGCCCTAGGCTTAGGTAATGCCGCGCGGCTTGCTCGAGGTCCGCGATATCTTCGGGGCTAAGATGCAACAGCCATTCATTCTGCCGCGCTGCCATTTCTTGTCCGGTCCAAACGGATGGACCGGTGACTTGTGCCGGTCTCTCTGAAAAAACTGTCATCGCTGCCGCCCCTCACGCTGTCTCTGTTTTCACGTGCAAAAAGGCACAGTACATCACCTCTAGTCACCGAAGGTTTTCAAAATACGACAGCCGTTCGGTGCGCTTTCGCAAACACCTCTGACTCTACTCCGTAGGCGACCAATCAGGACCCGGGTCATACTCCAAAATATTTGCCGTGCGTTCGAGCGTGTCAGGACCAAAATCTGCCTCGAAAATGAGGCCGTTTTCGCCAACCAAAAACGAGTGAATTCCGGTCTCGCCGTATTCCGAAGGAACGGCCAGCAGCGCATGGCCTGCCACAAAATGCCCCCCAACAAAGAACGAATACGCACCGCCCGGAGCATTGGAACCCTGACCTTGAAGGATTGTATAGTAGTAACCAAGGAAGGGTTCCGGTTCGTAATCCTCTTCTCCGTCGCTCCACCCCGAGGCCACGGCCCGTGCAAGTGCCGCGCCGACAAAGCTGTCTTCTTCTGGCCAGAACAGACCATCTTTCACACCCGGATCGGAAATGATGTTGCGCGCGAACTCCATAACACCGTCGCCGTTGTGGTCGGCCAAACGAAACGCTGCCTGAAGATCGACATATGCGTCGAGCAACTCCATCACTTCCAGCTCATTCAACCCGATCTCACGGGCCGAAACTTCTTCGATGCCCGCAACGAGGTCGAAGTGCCAATCCTCACCATCTCGAGAGATCGGTATAGGGAAAGGCCAACTGTCCTCCCCCAGCAAAACGACAACACCGTCCTCGTCCGGCTGAAAGCGATAGCCCTCGGCATACATGCCAAGCACTTCCTCTCGTCTGGCCCGGTCTTCCTCGGGGTCGCCGGTTGCAAGCAGGTCTTCGGCTTCAGCTCCGAAAACATCCAACAACTGGTCCCGATCATCCGATTTCAACGCACTGACAAACGCGTCCAACGCCGCTTGAGGGCTGTTGAAATGGGCACCCTCAGAAGCGGCTGCGCTGGCCGTGGCGAAAAGAAGGGCAGAAGAAACTATGAAATTTCGCATCTTATCTCCTCCGCTTTCCCTTGGCCGCGTGCCCACGTTTTGACGCGCTGTGGGTTCTTTTGCCGGACGCTTTCTTTTGCATGGCTTTGCCTTTTGACGCAGATTTATTGTGCTGAACCGCAGCCTTTTTGGCCTGGGGTTTCTTGGCGGCCTTCGCATTGCTTTTGACTGGTTTCTTGGCGGCACCAGAAGACTGCTTGGTTCGGTCTACAGCCTTCTGTTTCGCGGCGGCTCTGTCAGTGTCGACATTCCCACGGTTGACCTTAGGCAATTGCTTGTCATTGCCCCGGTTGGCCAATGCGCCACCCGCAATCGCTCCGGCACCCGCCCCGGCTGCCAGCGCAGCAGCGCCTGAACCATCCCGACTTATGTCTGCGGCCCCGGATTCGCGGCTGAGCTTCGCACGAAGCTCATCTGTGCGCCCTGCTGGCCGGTCTACAGGCAAGGTGCCAGCGCCGCCGCCAGTGCGTTTATGATCGGCGATTTTGTTCCGCGCTTCTTGCTGACGGTTAGAGTCGGGTTTCCACTCGATGTCCGTGCGGTCACCCAGATCAATGTCGTTGCCAATATTGACGTTGCCATCGACGTCTATGTCGATGTTTGGATTCCTGTAGATCGGCCCACCGCCCCATCCGCCGCAGTTTCGGCAACCCCAGTAACCGTACCAATCGTCATCATCATCAAAAATCTCGTCGATCAGAGCCACGGCCCCAAATGTGAGCAGAGCGGCACCCACAACATCACCCGTTGATGGCCCGGTATACACAGTCGCAGGATCGTATTGCGGAACATAAACCGTTTCGGTGTTGGTTGGTGTGATGACGACGGTTTCATCCTCTTCGACTTCGACCGTTTGTTCGGGGCCTGACACCAGTGCACCGCTGTCAATCGCCTGATCCCGCATCACCTGAACCGCGTCCATCACGTCGTCAGATTGGGCCAGCATCGCTGTACCCACCGTTTCTGTCCAATCGACATGCGTTGCCATTTGTCCAACGACCTCAGGAAACGCCGTCGCAAGAACTCCGACGGACGGGTCCCAGCCCATCGCCTCGATTTCAGGTTCAAGCTCAGCCGGGTCTCGATCGGCATTGTCGATCAAAAAACGCTCGGCCTTCACAATCTCCAGCGGTTGTGTCGAAGCAACAAGTATCTGGATAAGCAAAGTATCCGGATACAAGGCAACCGGCGCGACCAGCGTCTGAAGTTCTGCATCGGTCAAGAGGTCAGTCGCCTCTTGTGACGCGACTTCCGTCGTTTCATCAGTGTTTTCTTGCGCAAAAAGCGCAGTACCTGCGCAAATCAGAGGCGCAAAAATCAGAAATCTAAACATATTGCGATCCTTCAATTTCTTTGAGGATTGCCCAAGTTCATGATTCTGGCAACAAATCTCGGAATAAGAGCCTCGGTCCAAAACAAAAAAAGCCCCCGCGTCCGGGACGCGGGGGCTGAAAATCAGAAAGTCAGGCTTTCTTATTCTTCGTCGGCAGCCTCTTCGGTGGCAACGCGGACTTTGTCGGCCGCGCCTTTGGCGTCGATGTCACGATCAACGAATTCGATGATCGCCATCGGTGCCATATCACCATAGCGGAAGCCCGCTTTCAGGATGCGGACATAACCGCCCTGACGCTCGGCGTAGCGGGGGCCCAGAACTTCGAACAGCTTTGCGACGTCTTTGTCTTCTTTCAGCTGCGATGCGGCCTGACGGCGGGCGTGCAGGTCGCCGCGCTTGCCCAGAGTGACCAGCTTTTCGATGATCGGGCGCAGTTCCTTTGCCTTCGGCAGAGTTGTTTTGATCTGCTCATGCTCGATGAGCGAGCCAGCCATGTTTGCAAACAGAGCCTTACGATGCTCATGAGTACGGTTCAGGCGGCGGTAACCACGTGCGTGACGCATTTTCTAGTTCCTTCTTTCGCGTTTTGCTTTGTCTGGCCGGCGATGCGTGTCACCGGCTCTCCTTGGGGCAAGATCGCCCTTATATTCCCCGGCAACCCGGGCATTGGGGAAGACGCGCTTAGAACGCGTCTTCGAATTTCTTCGCCAGATCTTCGATATTGTCGGGCGGCCAGTCCTCGACATCCATGCCGAGGTGCAGACCCATGCCGGACAGCACTTCCTTGATCTCGTTCAGCGACTTGCGGCCGAAGTTCGGAGTGCGCAGCATCTCGGCTTCGGTCTTCTGGATCAGATCGCCGATGTAAACGATGTTGTCGTTCTTCAGGCAGTTTGCCGAACGGACCGACAGTTCCAGCTCGTCCACTTTCTTCAGCAGCAGCGGGTTGAATTCCAGACCATCGTCTTCGTCCTGACGGCTTGCCGATTCAGGCTCGTCGAAGTTGACGAAGATCGACAACTGGTCCTGCAGAATACGCGCAGCAAAAGCCAGCGCGTCTTCTGGCGTGATCGAACCATCGGTTTCGATCTTCAGGGTCAGCTTGTCATAGTCCAGAACTTGACCTTCACGGGTCGGCTGAACGTCATAGGCGACCTTTTTGACCGGCGAATAGATCGCATCGATCGGGATCAGGCCGATAGGTGCGTCTTCGGGCTTGTTCTTTTCAGCCGAGACATAGCCCTTGCCAGTGTTGACGGTCAGTTCCATGAACAGATCGGCGCCATCATCCAGGTGGCAGATGACATGATCGCGGTTCAGAACCTCGATGCCGGCGCTTTCGCTGATATCACCAGCGGTGACAATTGCCGGGCCTTTGGCATTGATCGACAGGCGCTTGGGGCCTTCGACTTCCATTCGCAGGGCAACTTGCTTGAGGTTCAGAATGATGTCGGTGACGTCTTCACGAACGCCCGCGACCGAGGAAAACTCGTGCAGGACGTTGTCGATCTGAACGCTGGTGATGGCCGCACCTTGCAGCGAGCTCATCAGAACGCGGCGCAGGGCGTTGCCCAAAGTCAGACCAAAACCACGCTCCAGCGGTTCGGCAACCAGGGTCGCCTGACGTGCGGGATCGTTGCCCGGCTTGGCTTCCAGCTGGGTCGGCTTGATCAATTCAGCCCAATTCTTGTGGATCATGTAATCCCTCCATTCCTGTCCGCGCCCCATGACCAACAAGGTGCAGACGCCCGAGGTTCAAAATGACGTGCTGGGGCCGCGCAAAAACGCAGCCCCAGCTCAATTCAAAATCGCTTAGACGCGGCGACGCTTCGGCGGGCGGCAGCCATTGTGAGCAATCGGTGTCACGTCGCGGATCGACGTGATGTTGAAGCCCACTGCAGCCAGCGCGCGCAGAGCCGATTCACGACCCGAACCGGGGCCCTGAACTTCGACTTCCAGTGTCTTGACGCCGTGATCCTGCGCCTTCTTGCCTGCGTCTTCCGCAGCCATCTGAGCAGCATACGGAGTAGATTTACGAGACCCTTTGAACCCCATCGTCCCGGCTGACGACCATGCAATGGCGTTGCCCTGCACGTCCGAGATCAGGATTTTGGTGTTGTTGAAGGTCGAATTCACATGGGCCACGCCCGATGCGATATTCTTGCGCTCTTTTTTCTTGGTACGAGTCTTTTCGCGTGCCATCAGTCAGACCCCCCTTATTTCTTCTTACCAGCAATGGCCTTTGCGGGGCCTTTGCGAGTGCGAGCGTTGGTGTGAGTACGCTGACCGCGAACGGGCAGGTTACGGCGGTGGCGCAGGCCGCGATAGCAGCCCAGATCCATCAAGCGCTTGACGTTCATCTGAACTTCACGACGCAGGTCACCTTCAACGGTGAAGTTTGCATCGATGTGCTCGCGGATGGCCAGAACTTCGGCGTCGGACAGTTCGTTGACGCGACGAGACGCTTCAATGCCCACGGCTTCGCAGATCGCTTTGGCCGAGGTGTTGCCGATACCGGTGATATATGTGAGGGCGATTGGTACCCGCTTTGCAGTCGGGATATTTACGCCGGCAATACGTGCCACGTGTCACTTTCCTTTTCGTTGCGGTTCCGTAACTCCAGAACCTTTTTTCACAACGCTTTACCGTGGCAGTGTCGCCAGAGGGCTCAGCATTATTCGAGGTGGTCGGGGCATTAGGGACGAATCCCTCATGCAAACTTGATTCCCTTTAGGGATGGGGGTCGATATGGGGTTTTAGTGGGGCCGTCAAGCCCCAACCTCAAGTCAGCCCAGAATGGCTTCGATCGAGGCTCTGACTTCGTCGATGCTGGCCAGACCATTGACCGGGCGCAGATCACCCTTGGCATGATAGTAGCCGATCAACGGAGCGGTCTTTTTGTAGTACTCCATCAGGCGAATACGCACACTCTCTTCATTGTCGTCTGCCCGAACTGGTTTGCCTGCCGCCCGCGCCTCTTCTGCACGATTGACGATGCGCTTGATCAGCGTTTCATCATCAACGCGCATTTCGACCACAGTATGCAGCGACTGACCCAGCTTGGTCAGCAAAGCCGCCAGTGCATCGGCTTGCGCCAGAGTACGAGGGAAGCCATCAAAGATAAAACCTGCACCCTTTTCGGTCATCAGCTTTTCTTCGATCAGGCCGATCACAATCTCATCGGTGACGAGCTTGCCCGCGTCCATGATCGCGGCGACCTTCTGACCCATTTCGGTACCCGAGGTTTTTGCCTCGCGCAGCATGTCTCCGGTGCTCAGCTGAACCATACCGCGGGTTTCAACCAAATACTGAGCTTGCGTGCCTTTTCCGGCCCCCGGGGGCCCCAGAAGAATTATGTTCATCGACGAGCGGGTCCCTTCCTGCCGCGTTTCTTGCTTTTGCCGCGCAGTTGGGACTTTTCGATCAGCCCTTCGTATTGATGCGCCAGAAGATGGCTCTGTACCTGTTGGATTGTGTCCATGGTCACAGAGACAATAATCAGAACCGAGGTGCCGCCGAAATAGAACGGGATAGCAAACTGACCCCGAAGGATCTCAGGCAGCAGACAGACCGCCGCCAGGTAGGCCGAGCCCAATACCAGAACGCGGTTGACCACGTATTCCAGATACTCGGCGGTCTTCTTGCCCGGACGGATACCCGGCACAAAACCGTTTTGCTTTTTCAGGTTGTCCGCCACGTCATCAGGTTTGAACGCCACGTTGAACGTGTAGAAATATGCAAAGAACACGATCATCGACGCGAAGAACAGCAAGTACAGCGGCTGGCCGGGACCAAAATTGGCAAGCAGCCACGACATGATCGGCCCGTTTGCAGCACCCGACGAGAAGGTCGAGATCGTCACAGGCAACAGCAGCAGTGAGCTGGCAAAGATTGCCGGGATCACGCCCGCCGGGTTCACTTTCACCGGCAGGTGGCTAGAGCCGCCCTCATATACCTTCATACCGGCCTGACGGCGCGGGTACTGGATATGAACCTTGCGTAGCGCGCGTTCCATAAAGACCACAAAGGTAATCACGGCGATGACCATCACGATCACACCAACGATCACCGCGGGGCTGATTGCGCCGGACCGGCCAGAGGCAAAGAACTGCGCCAGTGCGGCCGGAACCTCGGCAATAATGCCGACGAAGATGATCAGAGAGATACCGTTGCCAATGCCGCGCGCGGTGATCTGTTCACCCAGCCACATCAGGAACATGGTGCCGCCAACCAGAGTAATCATGGTCGACATGCGGAAGAACAGCCCCGGATCTGTCGCCAGATCACCAGCCTCAAGTGAAACCGCCAGACCATAGGCCTGCACAGTGGCCAACGCCACGGTGCCGAACCGAGTGTATTGGTTGATCTTCTTGCGGCCTTGCTCGCCTTCTTTCTTGAGCTGCTCAAGCGCAGGAACCATTGATGTCAGCAGCTGCACGATGATCGAGGCCGAGATATAGGGCATGATGCCAAGGGCAAAGATACCCATCCGCCCCAGCGCCCCGCCGGTGAACATCGAAACCATGCCGCCGATGCCCTGCCCCGCCTGCTCCATGAACTCGCGCAATGCTGCTCCGTCGATCCCCGGCACCGGGATAAAAGTGCCCAGGCGATAGACGATCAGCAAACCCAGCGTGAACAGGATGCGGTTGCGCAGATCGGTGGCTTTGCCCAGAGCAGCCCAGCTTGTGTTGGCTGCCATTTGTTCTGCTGCTGATACCATAAATCGGTCTCTCTTATGCAAACGCCGCCCGGAACCGTTTTCCGGCTCGGACGGCGTCTTGGAAAACTCTGAGGTCTATGTAAGCGGGTCTTTGCCCGCTCACAAGCGATTACTCTGCCGCAGCAGCTTTTGTGACCTTCAGTGAACCGCCCGCTTTTTCAACTGCCTCAACGGCAGACTTCGAAGCTCCGGTCACTTCCAGGTTCACTTTGGTGCTGATTTCGCCTTTGGCCAGAACGCGGATACCGTCCAGCTTGCGGCGGACCAGACCGGACGCAACCAGAGCGTCTTCGGTGATCGCGGCCGAGGCGTCCAGCTTGCCAGCTTCGACAAACTTCTGGATCAGGCCCAGGTTTATAACGGCGAATGCCTTGCGGTTCGGCTTGCTGAAGCCACGCTTGGGCAGGCGCTGGTACAATGGCATCTGACCGCCTTCGTAGCCGTTGATGGCCACACCCGAGCGGGATTTCTGGCCTTTGATACCACGGCCACCCATTTTACCTTTGCCGGAACCCGGACCACGACCAACACGAGTGCGTTTGGATACGGCGCCAGGATTGTCGCGCAATTCGTTCAGTTTCATTTCGCTTCTCCTAAGCCGGATATGACCCCGAAGCGTGATGGGCCAAACACGGCATTTCTTGGTTTTGATTCTCATGGCAAAAAGCCACCGCAGGCGTATAGGCCCGATGGCGGGGCTTGGCAAGTCTGTAGATTGCCGTCGGCTCTGCGGTGCGGTCAAAGGTTCCCGAAGCAGACTTTAAACTGTTCCCAAAATGACGACTTCACCGGTTTCTGACCGTTATTTGAGCAAGAATTGCATCAACTTTGACAGAAACCACTTGCCATGCCGGGGTGGTAGTCTATCCGGTTGCCTGAAGACACCAGACTGGCAGGCGCATGACTCACCCATCTCTCTCGCTCCGTGAAAAACCGGAGACAACCGCCGCGCGTGACTGGGTAACAACGCTTGCCAAATATCGCGAACCGAACCAGCTGCGCAGCGCGTTCGAGTTGGGCGTCAGCATTATTCCCTTTTTCGCGTTATGGGCTTTGTCCTGGATGTCGCTGTCGGTCAGCTATTGGCTGGCCTTTGCGATTTCCGTGCTCAACGCAGCTTTTCTGTTGCGACTGTTTGCCATCCAGCATGACTGCGGGCACGGCGCTTTCTTCAAAAACCGGTCGGTCAGTGACTGGGTCGGGCGGGGAATCGGAGTTCTGACGCTGACACCTTATGATGTATGGCGCCGCACGCATTCCTCCCACCACAACAGCTCCGGCAACCTGGGCAAGCGCGGGATGGGGGACATCCATACACTGACCGTGGCTGAATATCGGGCGAAAACGCCGATGAACCGGCTCTGGTATCGGGTTTATCGGAACCCGATCACCCTGTTCGTGTTTGGCCCCGGCTATCTGTTCCTGTTTCAGAACCGCCTTCCACTGGGTCTGACCGACAGCGTCAGGTTCTGGGTCAGTGCGATGGCCACCAATGTCGCGATTCTGGTTGCACTAGTGGCCATCTACTATTTTGGCGGGCTGATGCCGGTACTTCTGATCTTTCTGCCCTCAACCCTGATTGCCGCTACAGCCGGAGTTTGGCTGTTCTATGTGCAGCACCAGTTCGAGGACACGCATTGGGAATCGGATGAGAACTGGCAGTTGCACGAAGCGGCCCTGCACGGAAGCTCTCATTATATATTGCCGTCCGTGTTGCAGTGGTTCACCGCCAATATCGGCATCCACCACGTGCACCACCTGTACAGCCGCATTCCGTTCTACCGCCTGACCGAAGTGTTGCGCGACCATGATGAATTGGCCAACAGCAACCGGATGACCATTCGCGAGAGCCTGGCCAACGCGCGGCTGCATCTATGGGATGAGAAAAACCGCCGCCTGTTGTCCTTCGCCGAGGCCCGCGCGCTTTACGGGTGAGGGTTAGGTTCCGCGACCTGTTGGGCTGTCGGAAAGCAGCCGTTGCTCCGGGCGCGTGATGCGGATAGCGTCACCTTCATGAAACATGTCCCCAAAGAAACAACAGATGAGGCCCTTATTCAGGAGTTCCTGGATAAAGGAGGCAAAGTCAGCATTGGCAAAACCAAACCCGCGCCTGCTGAGCTGGGTCTGAGCAAGAATGTCTGGAACGCCAAGCTGACCAAAGAAGAGAAGGCCGCGCGCGACAAGAAGTGATTGTGCGAGGCCGGTGGGGCAAGCGGAATGACGTTGGAAAGCAAATGTGACCCTGGAAGAGGGGAGCGCCATTGACGTGTCTTCAGGTCTTTGACCAAACCCGTCTTTGGAGGGGAATAATGGCTCCGCGAAAGCGGTTTATTTGTTAGATTTATCCGCAAGCCGCGCCAGTGACTGCCCGTGGGATGGCACCACAACAGATGATCAGCGTGCTTTTTAGCCCCAAATACATCCAAACTCATGGCGAAGCGCATACGTCCCCAAAGCGCCAGCCCGCCGGGACGGGCAGTCGCTGGCGCGGCGGCCTTCGGCCTTGTTCAGCGCTTAATTGGGTAAGTGGAAAGACGTTAAAAGGCATTTGTGACCCTGGAAGCGTGCAACTTCATCGACGTATCTACTGGTCTCCGATCCAACCCGTCTTTGGAGCGACGTAAAGGCACCCGTAGGTCGGAATTTTCTTGGAAGATAAGTATTTTATGATTGTAGCCCTGACTAGTTTTCAAAGCAGGTATCATAGTGTAAACCTGAGCAAAATTTCGGCATGTTGAATTCAACTTCTTTGGCCGCAGTAGTTTTCGAAAGAACTTTGCCAATTGATGAGAGCAAATCGTATTCACTCCATGAATTATGTTGAACAGATAAAAGCAGCAGTTGAGGCTGGCGGAAAAGTAATTTGGTCTGTTCTGATCGCGTCTTCTGTAGTTCTGATTGTTGACCACATTTGGCCTGAAGTATTCTTGGGGCTACCGGAATGGGCATTGCCTTTAATGAGGCTCGCTGCAATTATTTGTGCGGTTCTTGCTTCTGGATCGATATTGACCCAGCTTATTCGATTTTTAAAGAAGTTTGCGATCTTGGTCACCGCCCCCCTACGGAAAAAGTCGATCAGAAATAAACTTCTGAATTTAGATCACTTTGAGGTGCTAATTCTCAGCAAAGCTCTTGCGGAAAACGACCGTACCGTTTGGATGAAACCGGACTTACCACACGCAATTAGCCTTCAAGACAAGGGTTTACTCGAGCGATATTTCGCAGGCGTGGTCATCCATAACGATGGGAGCAGTAGTTTTGAGGTTCCAATGGAAGTGTGGCGGATGATGCTATCAATGGAAGAGTTCTTCATGCCAAATCCGAATGCACTGCTGAAAGCCGTAAACACCTACCGTAGCGGTTCAGCAGTTCTAAAGGCTCTTCCGCAAGCTCATCCGGCGATTAAACTCAGATCTAAAATGGCCCATGACTAGAAATAGCCACGCTTCTTTGGCAAAGATGTATGGACGACTTAGGAAAATCGTGTTTGCACTTCCCCTATAGACACCCACCCCCAACACAGCTATACGCACCCAATCTTGCGGCCTCGGATTCGTTCCGGGGCCTCTGATATTTGTAACCGGGGACCTTCGGGGCCCTATACCCTTGGCACCTACGGGGGCCTATCACATAGCGGGGAAATCCCCGCACTTGCTAAACGGAAGACAGAAAGCATGGCACTCAAGTCGTACAAGCCGACGACGCCGGGCCAGCGCGGGCTGGTGCTGATCGACCGTTCGGAGCTTTGGAAAGGACGTCCGGTCAAGTCTCTCACTGAGGGTTTGACCAAATCGGGCGGCCGGAACAACACCGGACGGATCACTTCACGCCGCCGCGGCGGTGGCGCAAAGCGTCTCTACCGGATCGTTGACTTCAAACGGAACAAATTTGATGTCGCGGCAACCGTCGAACGGATCGAATATGACCCGAACCGGACCGCATTCATCGCACTGGTAAAATACGAAGACGGCGAGCAGGCATATATCCTGGCTCCGCAGCGTCTGGCTGTTGGTGACAAAGTCGTGGCTTCGGCCAAGGCAGACATCAAGCCGGGCAACGCAATGCCGTTCTCGGGTATGCCCATCGGTACCATCGTCCACAACATCGAGATGAAGCCTGGTAAAGGCGGTCAGATCGCACGTGCGGCCGGTACTTACGCTCAGTTCGTTGGTCGCGATGGCGGCTACGCTCAGATCCGTCTGAGCTCGGGCGAACTGCGCCTGGTCCGTCAGGAATGCATGGCCACCGTTGGTGCCGTGTCCAACCCCGACAACAGCAACCAGAACCTCGGTAAAGCCGGTCGTATGCGCCACAAGGGCGTGCGTCCGTCGGTTCGTGGTGTCGCTATGAACCCGATCGATCACCCGCACGGTGGTGGTGAAGGTCGTACCTCGGGTGGCCGTACACCGGTTACGCCTTGGGGTAAGGACACCAAGGGTAAGCGTACCCGCAACAAAAACAAAGCGTCCCAGAAGCTGATCATCCGCTCGCGGCACGCCAAGAAGAAGGGACGTTAATCCATGTCTCGCTCTGTTTGGAAGGGTCCTTTCGTCGATGCTTACGTGCTGAAAAAAGCCGAAGCAGCGCGCGAGTCGGGCCGCAACGAAGTCATCAAGATCTGGTCGCGTCGTTCCACCATTCTGCCCCAGTTCGTGGGTCTGACCTTTGGTGTGTACAACGGCCACAAGCATATCCCCGTCAACGTCTCGGAAGACATGATCGGTCAGAAGTTCGGTGAGTATTCGCCGACCCGGACCTATTATGGCCATGCCGCAGACAAAAAAGCGAAGCGGAAGTAAGTCATGGGCAAGGAAAAGAACCCCCGCCGCGTGGCTGAAAACGAAGCAATGGCGAAAACCCGCATGCTTCGTACCAGCCCGCAGAAACTGAACCTGGTTGCGCAAATGATCCGCGGCAAGAAAGTCGAGAAGGCTCTGACCGACCTGACTTTCTCGAACAAGCGTGTCGCGCAGGACGTCAAGAAGTGCCTGCAATCCGCAATCGCCAACGCCGAGAACAACCACAACCTGGACGTTGACGAGCTGATCGTCGCCGAAGCCTGGGTTGGCAAAAACCTGATCATGAAACGCGGTCGCCCACGGGCCCGTGGCCGTTTCGGCAAGATCATGAAGCCGTTCTCGGAGATCACCATCAAGGTGCGTCAAGTTGAGGAGCAAGCCTAATGGGACATAAAGTCAATCCGATCGGCATGCGCCTTCAGGTCAACCGCACCTGGGACAGCCGCTGGTACGCTGACACCAAGGATTACGGTGATCTTCTGCTGGAAGACATCAAGATCCGTGAGTTCATCAATAAAGAGTGCAAGCAGGCCGGTGTTGCACGTGTGATCATCGAACGTCCGCACAAAAAGTGCCGCGTCACGATCCACACCGCACGTCCTGGCGTCATCATCGGCAAGAAAGGTGCGGACATCGAAGTTCTGCGCAAGAAGCTGGCCGCAATGACCGACAGCGAACTGCACCTGAACATCGTCGAAGTGCGCAAGCCCGAGCTTGACGCGCAGCTGGTTGCCGAGTCCATCGCTCAGCAGCTGGAGCGTCGTGTTTCGTTCCGTCGCGCCATGAAGCGCTCGGTTCAGAACGCCATGCGCATGGGCGCCCTGGGTATCCGGGTGAACGTCGCTGGCCGTCTGGGCGGTGCTGAAATCGCACGGACCGAATGGTACCGCGAAGGCCGCGTGCCTCTGCACACTCTGCGTGCCGACATCGATTACGCACATGCCGAAGCGATGACCCCCTACGGGATCATCGGGATCAAGGTCTGGATCTTCAAAGGTGAGATCATGGAGCACGATCCGCAGGCACGTGACCGTAAAGCACAGGAACTCCAGGACGGCCCTGCACCTCGTGGTGCTGGTGGCGGTCGTCGCTAAGGAGGGAAAGATATGCTTCAACCAAAGCGTACTAAATTCCGCAAGATGCACAAAGGCCGGATCAAGGGCGAAGCCAAAGGTGGCTCTGATCTGAACTTTGGCACTTACGGTCTGAAAGCTCTGCAGCCTGAACGCGTCACTGCGCGTCAGATCGAAGCTGCACGTCGTGCCATGACCCGTCACATGAAACGTCAGGGTCGTGTCTGGATCCGTATCTTCCCCGACACTCCGGTCACTGCAAAGCCGATCGAAGTTCGTATGGGTAAAGGTAAGGGTTCGGTGGACCGTTGGGTTTGCAAGGTCAAGCCCGGTCGCGTGATGTTCGAGATCGACGGCGTCAATGACGAGATCGCCCGCGAGGCTCTGCGCCTTGCCGCGATGAAACTGCCGATCAAGACCCGCATAGTGGTTCGCGAAGACTGGTAAGCGATCCGGGGGCAACCCCGTTCGTGCCAAGATAGACCCCCGCCGAGAAATCGGCGGGGGTTTTCTGTTGTTGTGGGCACAGGTGATCCGGATGGCGGTGAAAACAGTCGACCTTTGACCAAAGCGTTTCTAGGCTGCGTTGAGGACTGGGAGGGTTTTATGGATCAGCCGCGCAAGAAGGTGTTTGTCAAAGAAGTCGTGACCTCGGATCAATTGGGGCAACCTTGTGATCCGATCAGTCGCGTCGCGGTTATGGCCGTCATCCGGAACCCCCTGGCAGGTGCGTTTTCAGAGGATCTGTCCGAGCTGTTCGAAATCGGTGGTTCTTTGGGCGCGGAACTTGCCGCCGAGGCGGCGGCGCAACTGGACGGTACGCCGGTTTCATACGGCAAAGCAGCGATCGTTGGCGTGAATGGTGATCTTGAACACGGCGGGGCAGTAATCCACCCTAAACTCGGAGCGCCCATGCGTGCGGCGGCGGGCGGAGGAGAGGCGGTGATCCCCTCGAACGCCAAGTTGGGCTCACCGGGTTGCGCGATTGATCTGCCTCTTGGGCACAAGGACAATCCCTGGTCGTTCGACCATTTCGACACGATGACGTTGAACATCCCTGACGCGCCAAAACCGGATGAGATCGTGCTGTGCCTTGCCTATGCCGATGGCGGCCGCCCGATCCCGCGCTGTGGCAAAGGGCCCGTCAAAAGCTAAACGGCTGGTCTTGCCGAAAACACTGGGGTATGCCCGGCCCATGGCACAGATTGAATCACTCTTCGTTACCCGTCTCTATCGCGCTGCTTTGTCCGAATTCGGTCCCAAGATCGACGCGGAGGAGCTGGAAAATTCCTGCCTTGTCATCGCCGAAGATGACGAGGCCGGTCAGGATTGGTGTGAAGAAAACGGTTATCCCGGCTACACCAGCTATGCGTCGCTGACCGACCTGCCCTGGCGGTTCCCGATCTTTGCCGATCTGGTGAAGGTGCTTGATCAGCACGTGGCGGCCTTTGCCAAGGATCTGGAGTTTGATCTGGGCGAAGGTGAACTGAAACTGGAAGATCTGTGGATCAACATCCTGCCCGAGGGCGGAATGCACTCCAGCCACCTGCACCCGCACAGCGTGATCTCGGGCACGACCTATGTGGCGATGCCTGAAGGGGCCAGCGCGCTGAAACTGGAAGACCCCCGCTCGGGCCGCATGATGGCCGCACCAACGCGGCTCAAGGGTGGACGGCGCGATTTGCAGCCGTTCATCTACATGAAACCACAGGTGGGCGACGTCCTGCTTTGGGAAAGCTGGTTGCGCCACGAGGTGCCGATGAACATGGCGGAAGATGAGCGGATCAGCGTGAGCTTTAACTATAAGTGGGACTGACGCGGCCGTCTGTCACGATCACAATTCAAGATTAAATGCAAAAAGTCCTTGCAATGTGCCGCCACATCAACGATGTGAGGCACGCTTTCGTTTTTCTCTTTCGACCACTGTCTCCCGATTATTCGGCGTTCAGTCTCTCGATCCAGACCGACAACGCCGCGCTGTCGCAATCCCGCGGACAGCAATATACTAGGAGACTACGGATATGGCCAATGGCACCGTAAAATGGTTCAACACAACTAAAGGTTTTGGCTTCATCGCACCGGAGTCCGGTGGCAAAGACGTGTTTGTACACATCTCTGCTGTTGAGCGCTCGGGTCTGACCGGCCTGGCCGACGACCAGAAAGTAACATTCGACATCGAGCCCGGCCGTGACGGTCGCGAGTCGGCTGTGAACATCGCTCTGGCGTAAGTCACTCAGACTTAGACAGTTGAAGACGCGGTCTCGTGCAAACGAGGCCGCGTTTTGCATTTTGCAGATTACTTGCCAGACACTCGAGCGCGAAACTTTGGGAACCCGATGCAGTTGCCATTCACGGAGCCGGATCTGTAGGCCCCTTTTTTGAATTTGAGGTCAAACTTCATCACGCTTCCCGATGAACAGCTGCCCTGTTTGGAGATCGTTGCATCGAATTGCAGCCGATCGTCTGTGACTTTTCGAACCTCGATGCCTTCTGGCGTAATTCCATGAGCCGCAAGAACCTGTGGTGTGTTGTTGTTGACGGCGATATCCATCTGCCAGGGTCGGCTGGAATTGATGGTCAGGGTCCATTTTCCGTCGGGCGCAGCCGTCGCGAGGGATGCAGACATCAACATTGTAAATGCAAAAATCGATAATTTGGAACCTTGCATAAGGCACCTCATCGTTAAACATTCACTAAAATCAGACGATGATGATAGATCGGCATACGTTCAAAGGCCAACAGTTTGAGAATCGCGGGTAGATCTGACCAAAGCTTCTGGAAAACTACCAACGATTTGAAACTTCGATTTCAGAGCGAAACACTCATACAGAATGAGTGTGCAATCTTTCCCTTGCCACCCACCCCTGAAACCCCTATAGAGCAGCATCTTGCGGTCCCCCGGCTGAGTCGGGGGATTCGTATGTCTATCATTCATCCACCAGGTCAAAGGTGACCCGAGTTCGGGGCCTTCTGGTGTATTGAGCAAAGGAAAAAGGCGATGAACGCCCAAGAACTGCGTGACAAGACCCCGGACCAGCTCCGCGAGGAACTGGCCAACCTGAAGAAAGAAAGCTTTAACCTGCGCTTTCAACAGGCAACCGGTCAGCTGGAAAACAATGCCGGCATCAAAGCGGCCCGCCGTAATGCTGCCCGCGTCAAAACCATTCTGAACGAAAAGGCCGCTGCCGCGGCATCCGAGGAGTAATCAGATGCCCAAGCGTATCCTGTCCGGAATCGTAACCAGCGACGCCAACGAGCAAACCGTGACTGTTTCGGTTGAACGCCGTTTCAAGCACCCGCTGCTGCACAAAACCGTTCGTAAGTCCAAGAAATACAGGGCTCACGACGAAAAGAACGCCTTCAAGGTCGGTGACACCGTACGCATCATCGAATGCGCGCCGAAATCGAAGACGAAACGTTGGGAAGTTCTGGAAGCGTAAGCTTCCGGGATTTTTCATTTGTCGAAACCCTGGGGGATTTAACAAGACCAGCCCCCACAGGTCGGGAGAAACCACATGATCCAGATGCAGACCAATCTGGATGTCGCTGACAACTCCGGCGCACGCCGAGTTCAGTGCATCAAGGTCCTGGGTGGTTCCAAGCGTAAATACGCCTCCGTCGGCGACATCATTGTCGTCTCGGTGAAGGAAGCCATCCCACGCGGCCGCGTAAAGAAAGGTGACGTCCGCAAGGCCGTCGTCGTACGCACCGCCAAGGAAGTCCGTCGCGAAGACGGCACCGCGATCCGTTTCGATCGCAACGCCGCCGTCATCCTGAACAACAACAATGAGCCGATCGGTACCCGTATCTTTGGCCCCGTTGTTCGCGAACTGCGCGGCAAGAACTTCATGAAAATCATCTCGCTGGCTCCGGAGGTGCTGTAATCATGGCTGCTAAACTCCGCAAAGGCGACAAGGTCGTCGTGCTGGCCGGCAAGGACAAGGGCAAAGAGGGGACTATCACCTCGGTTGACCCGAAAGCCGGTAAAGCTGTTGTTGATGGCATCAATATCGCCATCCGCCACACCCGTCAGTCGCAAAACTCGCAAGGTGGTCGCCTGCCTCAGGCAAACCCGATCGAGCTGTCGAACCTGGCACTGCTGGACAAGAACGGCAAAGCAACCCGCGTTGGCTTCCGCCTGGAAGGTGACAAGAAGGTCCGCTTCGCCAAGACCACAGGGGACGTGATCGATGCTTGATAACGCAACCTACACCCCGCGTCTGAAAGCTCAGTACGCCGAAACCATCCGTGCCGCTCTGAAAGAAGAGTTCGGATACAAGAACGACATGCAGCTGCCCAAGCTGGAAAAAATCGTTCTGAACATCGGTTGTGGTGCTGAAGCCGTCAAAGACTCGAAGAAAGCGAAAGCTGCTGTCGAGGATCTGACTGCGATTGCCGGTCAAAAGGCCGTTGCAACCAAGGCGAAGAAGTCGATCGCGGGATTCCGCGTCCGTGAAGACATGCCGCTGGGCACGAAAGTGACCCTGCGCGGTGACCGGATGTACGAATTCCTGGATCGTCTGATCACCATCGCGCTGCCGCGCGTTCGTGACTTCCGCGGTGTTAAGCCTTCTTTCGATGGTCAGGGCAACTTTGCCATGGGCATGAAAGAGCACATCGTGTTCCCGGAAATCGACTTCGACAAGGTCGACGAGGTCTGGGGCCTGGATATCGTAATTGCCACCACAGCGAAAACCGACGCTGAAGCAAAGGCATTGTTGAAAGCTTTCAACATGCCGTTCAACGCGTAAGCGCCGGGAGGATTGAGACATGGCTAAAAAAGCAATGATCGAACGCGAGAAGAAGCGCGAACGCCTGGTGGCCAAATATGCCGCAAAGCGTGCCGAGCTGAAAGAAATCGCGAATGACGAGAGCAAGCCGATGGAAGAGCGTTTCAAAGCGCGTCTGAAACTGGCGAAACTGCCGCGCAACAGCTCGGCTACTCGTCTGCACAACCGTTGTCAGCTGACCGGTCGTCCTCACGCTTACTACCGTAAGCTGAAGGTCAGCCGTATCGCGCTGCGCGAGCTGGGTTCTGCTGGTCAGATCCCCGGCATGGTGAAATCGAGCTGGTAAGGGAGACATAGATATGAATGATCCTATCGGCGATATGCTCACCCGTATCCGCAACGCGCAAATGCGCGGCAAGTCCACCGTTTCCACCCCAGCTTCCAAGCTGCGTGGTTGGGTTCTGGACGTGCTGGCGGACGAAGGTTATATCCGTGGCTACGAAGCGACGACCGGAGAAAACGGTCATCCGGCCATCGAAATCAGCCTGAAATACTACGAAGGCACCCCTGTCATTCGCGAACTGAAGCGGGTCTCGAAGCCCGGTCGTCGCGTATACATGGGCGTCAATGACATCCCGCAGGTCCGTCAGGGTCTGGGCGTGTCGATTGTCAGCACTCCGAAAGGTGTGATGTCGGACCAGAACGCTCGCTCCAACAATGTTGGTGGCGAAGTGCTCTGCACCGTCTTCTAAGGAGGTCTGCAATGTCTCGTATTGGTAAAAAACCGGTCGAGCTGCCCAGCGGCGTAACCGCCTCTGTGTCGGGTCAGACCATCGAAGTCAAAGGTCCGAAAGGCACCCGCAGCTTCACCGCGACTGATGATGTAACGCTGTCGGTTGAAGACAACGTTGTGCAGATCAACCCCCGTGGCATGTCCAAACGTGCCCGCCAGCAGTGGGGCATGAGCCGCACCATGGTTGCCAACCTGGTAACCGGTGTGACCCAGGGCTTCAAAAAAGAGCTGGAGATCCAGGGTGTTGGTTACCGGGCTCAGATGCAGGGCAACACCCTGAAGCTGAATCTTGGCTACAGCCACGATGTTGATTTCACTGCTCCGGAAGGTGTCACCATCACCGCACCGAAGCAGACCGAGATCGTTGTGGAAGGTATCGACCAGCAGCAAGTGGGCGAAACCGCGGCCAAAATCCGCGAGTGGCGCCGTCCCGAGCCGTACAAAGGCAAGGGCATCCGCTATAAGGGCGAGTTCATCTTCCGCAAGGAAGGCAAGAAGAAGTAAGGACGCAAACAATGGCAAACAGCAAAAGAACCCTGTTTCTGAAGCGCCGCCTGCGCGTTCGGAACAAACTTCGCAAGGTCAACGCGGGTCGTCCGCGTCTGTCCGTACACCGTTCGAACAAGAACATCTCTGTTCAGCTGATCGACGACGTGCGTGGCGTGACCCTGGCCTCGGCCTCGACCCTGGAAAAAGATCTGGGTGTTGTTGGCAAGAACAACGTCGAAGCGGCCACCAAAGTGGGCGCGGCCATCGCCGAGCGTGCCAAAAAGGCAGGCGTCGAAGAGGCCTATTTCGATCGTGGCGGCTTCCTGTTCCACGGCAAAGTGAAGGCTGTCGCCGACGCTGCGCGTGAAGGTGGTCTGAAGATCTAAGACTAAGCGCATCCCGAAAAGTGGAAACCGATTTTCGGGTCAAGATGCGCAATGCCAAAGATTGAGGGCGGGTTTCGATCCGCCCCGACGATCCGGGGGCCTCGGCAGTAGTCGGGGCTCACTTGGATTGAAGTAAACGGCGCCGTATGCGCCACATGAGAAAAGGGATGCCAAATGGCAGAACGTGATAACCGCCGGGGCCGTGGTCGTGACCGCGATGAAACTCCGGAATTCGCAGATCGTCTGGTTGCGATCAACCGTGTGTCGAAAACCGTAAAAGGTGGTAAGCGCTTTGGCTTCGCCGCTCTGGTGGTCGTAGGCGATCAGAAAGGCCGCGTCGGCTTTGGCAAGGGTAAAGCGAAAGAAGTACCTGAGGCCATCCGCAAGGCAACTGAACAAGCCAAACGTCAGATGATCCGCGTTCAGCTGCGCGAAGGTCGGACCCTGCACCACGACATCGAGGGCCGTCACGGCGCCGGTAAAGTGGTTATGCGCACAGCACCTGAAGGTACTGGTATCATCGCCGGTGGTCCGATGCGTGCCGTGTTCGAAATGCTGGGCGTTAAGGACGTTGTATCCAAGTCGCTGGGCTCGCAGAACCCGTACAACATGATCCGTGCCACCATCAACGGCCTGCAGAAAGAGCAGAGCCCGCGTTCGGTCGCACAGCGTCGTGGCAAAAAGGTTGCTGACATCCTGCCCAAGCGGGACGAAGCACCGGCAGCTGCTGAAGCAGAAGCATAAGGAGAGCGACCCATGGCAAAAACCATCGTCGTAAAGCAGATCGGCTCGCCGATCCGCCGCCCCGCTGAACAGCGCGCGACCCTGATCGGTCTGGGCCTGAACAAGATGCACAAAACCCGTGAGCTGGAGGATACTCCTTCGGTCCGCGGCATGATCCGCAAGATCCCGCATCTGGTAGAGATCGTCGAAGAGCGCGGTTAAGCGCGATACCTTCGAAGAACTACAAACGCCTCCGAACAATTCGGGGGCGTTTTGTCATTGATAGGTCTTGTTGGCCTCATTACTCGGACGAAGCGGCGTCAGTTGAACCTGAAC
Source organism: Ruegeria sp. CDSA021 (assembly GCF_059612325.1). Lineage (NCBI taxonomy): Bacteria > Pseudomonadati > Pseudomonadota > Alphaproteobacteria > Rhodobacterales > Roseobacteraceae > Ruegeria > Ruegeria sp. CDSA021. Next base: position 5,799 of record NZ_JBXWQJ010000019.1, on the reverse strand, counting down.
GCATTCCGTCGATTGTCCGACGCATATAGTCCATGAATTGCGCGCGCTCAGCTACGCTCAAAACCCGCAGCGCATCAGTATTCACGTTCTGAGCTGCCTCATAGGCGTTGTCTCGAAGTGCAGCGGCTTTCTCGGTCAACCAGATCAATTGAGCCCTGGCATCAGTGGGATTCTTTGTTCTCTTGATCAAGCCGTCACGTTCCATTCGGTTGAGCGTGTTGGCGAGGGTCGCCTGCTCGACATCGATTTTGCCCAGCAGATCCTTTTGCGTCACACCGTCTTTCAGCCAAAGCTCCAGCAAGATCGGGAACTGGCCGACAACGATGCCTAAGGGTGCGATGCGGTGTTGCAATTCCTTCGCGAACAATCGCGCCATGTGATTGACCAGATATCCGGCCGAGGTCTCTTTTTCGAATTTCATGCTCTAGATTTACTCTTGAACAGCATGCTATGCAATATTATATAGCTTGCTATATAGTGGAATCGAAAGGAATCGAAATGGCTCGTATCGAAGAGATGGACAATATCGTCACGCTGGCAGATCAGATGCAGACCGTGGAAGGACCGGTGGTGCTGATCAACCTGTTTACGGTGGACGCCGAAGACGAAGCGGCGCTGCTTCGGGCATGGGCGCATGATGCAGACTTCATGAAGTCTCAGCCGGGATATATTTCGACCCAACTCCATCAGGGCATCGCGGGCAGTTCGACCTTCGTGAACTACGCGATTTGGCAAGACGTACAGAGCTTTCGCGACGCGTTCACTCATCCTGAGTTTCAGCGTCGGATTGCGGACTATCCATCAAGCGCAGTAGCCCGGCCACATCTTCTTCGAAAACTCGCAGTCGAAAACCACTGCACCGCCTGAAACGAAAACCGGAGTAGTCACATGTTAAGAGCAATTCACCCCATCGCCGGAGTATTGGGTTTTCTTACAATCCTCGTATTCTGGACATCCACCCTGTACAGCGAGTTGTTTGCAACCCATGCGACTGTCGCTGCTGTAAAGTCCATGATCGTCAGCGGTCTCTTTGTTCTGGTGCCTGCTATGATAATTGTCGGCGCGTCCGGCATGTCCCTTGGGCGCCGCCGCAAAGATGCGCCAGCGCTTGCCAAGAAGAAGCGGATGCCGATCATAGCGATGAACGGGTTGCTCATCCTGGTTCCGGCCGCCATCTACCTCAGCGCAAAGGCAAACGCTGGCTCCTTTGACACCAGCTTCTATACTGTACAGATCGTCGAACTGATTGCTGGTGCAACCAATCTGACGCTGATGGGGCTTAGCATTCGTGACGGTCGGGCGATGACTGCCCGCAAAAGAAGTGCGCGGAAGAAATGAATGCAGCATGTGATTGCGACGGGACGGCAACGTGTACAGCTATTCAATAGATGCATATCGGCTAGACCAAAAGTTCCGTTGTTAGCGATACCGAACACACCTATCTCAGCTTTGTCCAAATAAGGAGCACACAAGGAAACGTCAGGGAATTCGCCCTGATTAGAGAAAGGAACATAGAAATGACAACCGCAACACTGACAAATACCGGCTTCAACTTCGGCACCCGGATCGCGGACATGATCGCACGGATCAAAACGGCGCGTGCACGTGCCGCTGAGTATCAGCGCACCTATTCCGAGTTGCAGCACCTGAGCAACCGCGAATTGGATGACATTGGCGTCCGCCGTTGCGACATCGCAGACATTGCGCACCGGCACGTATACTGCTCGTAACCGCAAAAACCTGCAAACCAGCTCAAAGGCGCCATTCGGCGCCTTTTCTGTTTTCTGAAATAGACTCCCGCCTGGCACACAGGGCTTTCAGGAGCGCTGTGAGGGCTAAAACATGTGCAGCACGCCTCTTTCCCGGATCCAACCATTTCGTCGCCCTACGACGCCAAAATCAACGCAATGGTTCCATTGAAGCTGCGAAGCGGCCCTGCAGCACTTGGGAAACACTACGAAGAAACAATCTCGGCAGAAACCTGGGCTGCGCCAATCAGTTTTTTCACCACGATCCATGGGGCAAGCGCGAGCGTCCTTAAACGCGACACACGACGCAGAATACTACCGTCACCTGAGGAAGGTTTGATCCAACGACCTGCGGCCCTACTGCGGCCTCTCACAGGCGGTTCAGATCCTTCTCATTTCAAACCGTCCAGCCACAGCCCGCTTGAATCGTCCTGGGCAGCATTCAATCCGGTTCCAGTACCTGAAACGAAATCGGCCCCGGCGGGTTGAACCGCCGAGGCCGTGAATAGTCGCAGTAAGCGTCGGATCAGAGACCGGTGCTTACGTCGATGGTGTTACCCTCTTCCAGGGTCACATATGCTTTTTTGACGTCTTTCCGACGGCCCAGCTGGCCGCGGAACCGCTTGACCTTGCCTTTGGTCACGGTGGTGTTCACCGCTTTGACCTTCACACCAAACAGCGCCTCAACGGCCTCTTTGATCTGCGGCTTGTTGCTGTCGATCGCCACTTCAAAGACAACCGCGCCATTTTCGGACGCCATGGTCGACTTTTCGGTGATGATCGGCTTGCGGATCACGTCGTAGTGTTCTGCCTTCGCGCTCATTTCAGACGAGCCTCCAGTGCTTCGACAGCCGCTTTGGTGAGCACCAGGGTGTCACGCTTGAGGATGTCATAGACGTTTGCGCCCATCGACGGCAGGATATCCAGACCTTCGATGTTCTTGGACGCTTTCAGGAACCCTTCGTTCACGGTCGCGCCGTCGATGACCAGAGCGCGTTTCCAGCCCAGGTTTGCAACCTGTTTGGCCAGAGCGGCGGTCTTACCTTCGGCTTCGGCGTTTTCGATCACAACCAGTTCACCTGCCTTGGCTTTCGCCGACAGTGCGTGGCGCAGACCAAGCTTGCGGAACTTCTTCGGCAGGTCATGACCATGCGAACGCACGACCGGACCTTTATAGATACCACCACCACGGAAGATCGGCGCGTTACGGTCACCATGGCGTGCGCCGCCGGTGCCCTTCTGGCGATAGATCTTCTTGGTCGAGTAGCTGGTTTCCGAGCGGGTCTTGACCTTGTGGGTGCCAGCCTGCGCGTTGTTGCGCTGCCAACGGACCACACGGTGCAGGATGTCCGCGCGCGGCTCCAGGCCGAACAGATCGGCGTTCAGCTCGATGTCGCCGGCTTTGCCGCCGTCCAGTTTGATTACATCAAGTTTCATGCTTCACCACCTTCCGCGGGAGCTTCTTCCGCAGGTGCTTCAGTTGCAGCCGATTTCACAGCAGCCGGGAAAGGCAGGCCTTCCGGTGCTTTCTTCTTGACGGCGTCCTTGACGGTGACCCAGCCCGATTTCGGTCCGGGAACGGCGCCTTTGATGAAGACCAGACCACGGTCGGCGTCGGTTTTGACGACTTCCAGGTTCTGGGTGGTTACACGGGCAGCACCCATGTGACCGGCCATCTTCTTGCCTTTGAACACCTTGCCCGGGTCCTGACACTGACCCGTTGAGCCGTGCGAACGGTGGCTGATCGAAACACCGTGCGAGGCGCGCAGACCACCGAAGTTGTGGCGCTTCATTGCACCGGCAAAGCCTTTACCGATCGAGGTGCCCGAAACGTCAACCTTCTGACCTTCCAGGAAGTGTTCTGCCGAAATCTCGGCGCCCACTTCGATCAGGCCATCAGCAGAGACGCGGAACTCGGCCAGCTTACGCTTGGGCTCGACCTTGGCAGCGGCATAGTGACCGCGCATGGCCTTCGAGGTGCGTTTTGCCTTGGCAGCACCGGCACCCAGCTGAACGGCGGTGTAGCCGTCTTTGTCATCGGTGCGCTGTGCAACGACCTGCAGGTTGTCCAGGTGAAGAACGGTCACAGGGATCTGCTTGCCGTCTTCCATGAACAGGCGGGTCATGCCTACTTTTTTTGCGATAATACCAGAGCGCATAATCTATACCCTCCGATCTTACGACTGCAGCTTGATCTCGACGTCCACACCAGCAGCGAGGTCGAGCTTCATCAGCGCATCAACGGTCTGGGGGGTCGGATCAACGATGTCGAGCAGACGCTTGTGCGTACGGATCTCGAACTGGTCGCGGGATTTCTTGTCAACGTGAGGGCCACGGAGAACCGTGAACTTCTCGATCTTGTTCGGCAGCGGGATCGGGCCACGCACGTTCGCGCCGGTCCGCTTGGCAGTGTTGACGATCTCTTGCGTGCTGGCATCCAGAACGCGATAGTCAAATGCCTTCAGCCGAATACGGATATTTTGGCTTTGCATAATAGCAGCCTTTTATCAGGCGTTGAGGTTGAGAGGAGGACAAGCGCGCATCGCCAACCCTCATCGAACCCAAAAGGCGGGAATCACCCCGCCTTGATGTTCTTAGTGAGAACTCGCGCGAAATACAGGGGTGTGTGGGGTTTGGCAAGAGGGGAAATTCATCTCTGCTCCGGGAAGGCAGCCCGAAATCAAAGCATTTGCCTGTCACCGTGGGTCAGCCATTGATTTGGCTCAATACGCACGAAAGGCGCAGCCACTAGACTCTGACTTGGATAACCTAAGACCGGAGCGAACTGTCACTCCCAAGGGGAAGTGCCTGGTCCTTCTTGACCAAAGGAAAACCACGATGCTTAAACATGTTGTAACTGCTGCGTTCCTTGGCGCAACGCTAACGGTGCTGTCGAGCGACGCCGCAGCCCAACAAGGCGCATCAAATGACCTTAGAAAGTTCTTTGAAAGTCGCGAAATTCCAGTCTCAACCGATAACTTTGTGCGTGCTGCCACAGACATCGAATTTGGAAAATACGTTGCGCTGTCAGGTGGCATTAACAAAGTTCTGCACATACGAGAACCTACCCCGATTGACCAACAGCCCACGATCCGCATGAACCGGGACACCCTTTATAGCATGGCAGTCATTGACATCACCGAAGGAGCAACCCTCACCTTGCCGGATGGAGGGGGCCGCTACATCTCGGCACAAATCGTCAACCAGGATCACTATATGAACAAGGTGTTTCTAGGCGCAGGAACGTATGAGTTGGACACGGGCACGTTCGACACACCTTTCGTTGTGATGATTGCCCGGCTTTTAGTGGACGCCAGCGACCCCGACGACATCGCGCAAGTTTCTGCGCTACAAGACAAGATCACTCTAGAAGCCAAGTCTGAAACCCCCTTTATTGTGCCAAATTACGACGAGGAAAGCTTTGATGACGTTTTGAAAGCTGCACTATCACTTAGCCGGTTTATTCCTGATAGCCGGGACACGTTTGGCGCCAAAGGCGAAGTGGACCCGATCCGCCACTTTTTGGGAGCCGCCTTCGGCTGGGGCGGGTTGCCGGAGGAATCCGCCTTTTACCTGTCAATTGACCCCAATCGCCCTATTGGAGAATATGAAATCAATGTCCCGGCCTCAGTCCCAGTGGACGCCTTTTGGTCCGTTAGCGTCTACAATGCAGATGGCTTTTTTGAGGAAAACGAGACCGGTGTATACAATGTGAATTCTGTTTCGGGCACCGAGAACGACGATGGCAGCATGACCGTTCATCTTGGCGGATGCGATGACGCACGGATAAACTGTATCTCGCTTACAGATGGATGGAACTATGCGGTGCGCCTGTACCAACCTGGCCCGGAAATCCTCGATGGAACATGGGCCTTCCCTGAGGCGGTTCCGGTGTCCATGGACTGAAAGCAAAGGCCTGATGCAAAAAACTGCTATGTAAAAAGGCCGCCCCCCCTAAGGAGCGGCCTTCTTTAGTCTCACCGATGTGCCGGGCTGAAGCCCGGCCTATCGATTATTCTACGATCTTCGACACAACGCCGGCGCCAACGGT